>NZ_JAYKKJ010000003.1:0-438491 GCF_035969385.1 Marivivens marinus
TTCCCAGCCATCGCTGATCCTCCAATTTGCGGGACAAACTATCCCAGTTGGTGGACCACTTTCAGGGGGCTATTCCAAAAGCTTATGACGATTTTACGCCAGCCAATGACCCCTACGGCGAGCATGACTTCGGGTCACTCATGTTCCAAGATCATCAAATCTTTTGGAAGATTGATTATTTTGACCTCGACTACACAATGCACTCGCCCGACCCCGCAGATGAAACCGTCACGGCGCGGGTGCTCACGGTGATGCTGGCCGAGGAGTACTAAGGCCGTTTAATCGCGTCTGCTTACAGCTTTCGAATTGCGCTGACGCAAGGCCAAGACCATTTCTTTCTGCAGCTCTTTTGTAAAACTAGTGCTGAATGCGCCTATGTGACTGTGGGGTTCGATGTAAAAACTCTGCTCAAACACATCCAAATTGTGTTCATCCACAATCACCCAAAGCGGCACACCGCTATCCAACCCAGCACGGCGTTTTTCAATTTCGGGAACTTCAACAGCGTGGGTGCCTGTTTGTGGGGGCTGTGTGGTTACAGCGCACAAACGTAGCTCTGTTTGCCCACTCCCAGCCTTCAAAGACAAGATCACCGCACAGGGACGAGTTTTACGGCCTTCTGTTTCACCATGCCCTGCTTGCCGTGCCCACAAATAGGGATAGCGCAGCACATCCCCTGCTTTTGGTGCATCAGTCATGTTCGATACTGTGTTCGAGTTGCGCTATCAGCTGATCGACATCTTCAGGCGCCAAATCTTCTGCGTGTATTGCACGGCGTTGATCTGCTTTTGCAGTCATGCGTTCATACTGCTCCACGGTCAGCAGCACATAGCGAGCCTTGCCGTGTCGCTGAATGTTCACAGGTTCCTGTGCAGCTGCCGCCAGCACATCCCCCGTTTTGTTCGCAAGCTCCGTAGACGTAAAATTACGCATGTTCAGCTCCTTTTGGACAAAATATACATATTAGCTAAAATCGGCAAGGTCAAGGGCCGCAGGTCATTGTCGCCGTGGCATCGACTGCGCTGATTGTTTTCTGGTAAAGCACACAACAGAGAACCTCATAGAACTCGCATTCTATGAGATTTTCGCCTAAGTCACTGAAAAATATAAGGATCATGCGTGGCGTGATTTCGGTCGACCAACCGAAACCTCAGACTTTACAGTCATTTGTAGCAAATGATTATGTTTTGAGGGGATCGCACCATGCGCCAAGCACAGACACTCAACGAAGCCCAACTGCGCCGTGTATTACACTACTGCCGCAGTCGCCGTCATCCGACTCGAGACGAGACCATCATCCTGTTTAGCTTCTACGCAGGACTCAGGGCCAAAGAACTGGCCGCGTTGACCCGAGGCGATGTGTTTGATGAGGATGGCAACGTGCGCGAGCAGTTCATCCTGAGCGCAGCACAGAGCAAGGGCGGCAAGACACGCACAGTGTACCTCAACCAGCGCTTGCGCAGGGCATTGGCGGATTATGGCGCTAAACTTTATTTGCAGGATCCAAACCGCCCACTGTTTGAAAGCCAAAAGGGCGGGCACTTTTCTGCCAACACAATGTGCCAGCTGTTTCTCGACATTTACAAAGCTGTAGGGCTTAAGGACGCCTCAAGCCATTCAGGGCGCAGGACGTATATCACGCGACTGGCGAACAAGGGCGTAGGTGTGCGCTTGTTAGCAGAACTTGCGGGGCATTCTCATATTTCAACAACACAACGGTATATTGATGTGAACTCAGAGCAACTCAGCGCTGCTGTTGAACTGCTCTAACCCAGGACCTTTACCAACCCGTCTTCGCTAAGTCGTTCCGCCTCAAACGCAGTCAACGCCCGCAACCGCAGCTCCTCGCTCGGATCATACCCCGCTCGCGAAACGCCAAGCGCAATCAGTAGGGCGCTTTCGCTCAACTTGCCTGCATCAAATAAATCAAACGCCTTAACAGCTGCAGAAAGGGCAGGGGCCTGTTGTGCCGTTTCTGGCGCATCTGGTGCTTTTAGGGTCGTTGTAGATTGTTTTACTGGCTCCGTCACAGCCACCGTGCTTTTCAGTTCAAGCTGCTCGTTGCGCAGATTGCGCCCCGAGTGCAGCCCTGGGTTCATAAAAGGCGATAGCTTGCTGTAAAACCGGTCTAGCACGCCTGTGCTGTTGCCCATTTGCCTGCTGAGCGCATGTGTGCTGATCCCGCGCTGTAGGTCCAGCGTCGCGTAGAAGTGCCGCCAGCTGTAGAGCGTGCGCTTTTTGCCATCTGCGCCATATACCAGCCCAAGCTTGTCCAAGAGCTTCTCAAAGTTGCGAGACAGGTTGGCCCGCGCCACCCGCTGCCCCAAACGTGTGACAAACACGTATTCGTCCAGCTTTGCTTCGATCACGTCGTTAAGGGTCATATCTCGTAGATCAGGATTGATCTGAACCTGACGCTCAAAAGGTCTGATAGCCCTGTCTCGTGCCACCAAAGGCCGCTGACCTGTCTTGCCGTCCACAAACAGCCCCAGATACGTCTGATCCTCTTCCTCAAGCCACAGAAGGTTCTTCCACTTGAGATCTAGGGCCTCTGTGCCATGGCGCATGCCTGTGTTGGCGAGGATCAGTACATAGTTGCGCAGTACTTCGCGTGTGCCCGCGGTAATGGGTTTGTCTGTGAGTTTGTGGAAGCCCCGCAGCTCTTCATAGATCATCCGGTATTCTTCACGGGTAAAGCTGCCCCGGCTTTTGGTTTTGATGCCGTCATTGATAGGCTTGGGACGAATGGCATGCGTGATCCATCCACGCTGCTCTGCTTCATCCAGCACCCTGTTCAATGCAGTGTTGTGCGTGTTGATGGTGCTGTGATGCGCTTTGCGTCCCAGCTTCTCTGTGCGCCACTTGCCGAAGTCCACCAGTGCCTTGGCATCAATGCTTGAGACGTCATGGCCGCCAAAATAGGGCACAAGGTATTTGTCGATTGCCGTGATGTAGTCTTTGAACACGATGTGCCCGCCACCCGCATCCAGTTCTTCCTGCATCCTGTCCCGTGCAAACTCAGCCACACGCTTAAACTTACGGGTGCTCTGGGGCAGGTTGTTTTTTGCGCGATCCTCAGCGGTGTAGAAAAACTTCATCGCCAAATCTGTGGCACGCTCAACATCCTCAGTCTTTGTAGAAAACCGATGCCAGCTGCCGTCTGCGAGCTTCACGCGGGCTTGCCATTTGGCGCTGCGTTGTCGCTTGTCCAAGCGCACATATTCGCTGATGCGGATGGTTTGGACATCCTGTGACATATCAACAGCATACAGCGCACGGGCACTTAGGAAAACTGCGCATATTATGGCACAGGCAGAAATCTGCAGCCTTTGCCCTGTTCAGCACAGCGTCACATCTCAAAAAACGGCTAAAAAAGCACCGATTCACACAGTGCCCAAAACACCGTGTTCAACACCGCAAACGCACTCACGCTCTGGTGTGTATAGTGTGTATCAAGTGTGTATCGCTATTTTGCGAAGAAAAAATCAGTTAAGTCATTGATTTTATTGGAGGCGAGTACCGGAATCGAACCGGTGTACACGGATTTGCAATCCGCTGCGTCACCACTCCGCCAACTCGCCTCGGAGCAGGGGTGGGATAGCCTGCTTCGCGGGGCGGTGCAAGCGCCGTTTCGCTGGAAAATGCGGCCCTTTCCCCCGTTGCCCAGACCGCCCGAATATGGCATCACCGTTCCAAGCTAACTGAACGAAAGAGTTTAGACGTGGCCGATTATTCCACTCGCCGGACCATGATGGTCGACACACAGGTCCGCCCTTCGGACGTAACCAAGTTCCCCATCATTGACGCGATGCTTTCTGTCCCGCGTGAACTTTACGTTCCCGCCGACAAGCGCGAGGCGGCCTATGTGGGCGAAAACCTGTCGTTGGGCGGCAACCGGGTGATCCTTGAACCCCGCACTTTCGCCAAGATGCTGGACGCGCTGGATATTCAGCCCGACGAGGTGGTTCTGGATCTGGGCTGCGGCCTTGGCTATTCGACCGCCGTTCTGGCTCGGCTGGCCGAATTCGTCGTCGCCGTGGAAGAGGACGAGACCCGCGCGGACGAAGCGCAGGCCGCCCTTTCGGAAAACGGCGTGGACAATGCCGCCGTGACCACCGGCCCGCTGGCCGACGGCGCGGCGAAATCCGGCCCCTATGACGTGATCATCGTTGAAGGCGCGGTGGAACATCTGCCCCCTGCCCTGCTGGATCAACTTCAGGACGGCGGCCGGATCTGCGTTCTATTCGCTGAAGGCGCGCTTGGCACTGTTCGGGTCGGCTACAAGATCGACGGACGGATGAACTGGCGCTATGCGTTCAACGCGGGCGCCCCGGTGTTGTCCGGGTTCGAGAAACACAGCGCCTTTACGCTTTGAACCGAAATCCGCTTCGACGGAACCATCGTATCAGAACGTAATACACGAGGCGCAGGCACGGGCCGAAGAGCAAGGGGACGGGTATGAGAATTGGACGCGGATTGGCCCGGTTGGGCCTGGTTCTTGGCCTTGCGCTTGCCGCCCCCCTTGCCCGCGCTGACAGCTTCGCCGCCGCGCTGACGGACGCCTACAACAATTCCGGCCTACTGGATCAGAACCGCGCCTTGTTGCGGGTTGCCGATGAAGACGTGGCCATCGCCGCGGCCGGGCTGCGCCCGATCGTATCCTGGGCCGCCTCGGCCACACACAGCTGGCCGGCGCCGTCGCCGGACGCGGATGAAATCACGTTCAACCTCGGAATTTCCGCTAACCTGACGCTCTATGACGGCGGGGCCTCGCAATTGGCGATCCGCGCCCAGCAGGAAAATGTGCTGGCCACCCGGCAGGCCCTGATCAACGTCGAACAACAGGTTCTTTTGCGGGCGGCCACGGCCTATCTGAACGTCCAGCGCGACAGTGAATTCGTCAACCTGCGCCGCAGCAACGTTCGCGTCCTGACCGAAGAATTCCGCGCCGCGCAGGACCGGTTCGATGTGGGCGAGGTGACCCGCACCGACGTGTCCCTGGCCGAGGCCCGGCTGGCCGCCGCCCGCAGCCTTCTTGCCGCCGCAGAAGGCAACCTCGCCCGTTCGGTCGAAGAATTCCGCGCCGCCGTGGGCCGCCGCCCGGGCACGCTTTCCAGCGCCCCACGCGTGCCGCTGTCGCGGTCAGTCGAACAGGCCAAGGCCTATGCCGTGCAGCGCCACCCCCAGATCCTGCAGGCTCAACACGCTGTCACCGGCGCGGAGTTGAACATCCAGCGGGCAGAAGCGGCGCTGCGCCCCACCGTCGATCTGGGTGGGCGGCTGAACTTCGACAATGATTTCAACGACAGTGGATCGATTTCCCTGAGTGTCGGTGGGCCGATCTATTCCGGCGGCGCGATCGAGGCGACGATCCGGCAGGCCCGCGCCCGCCGGGACGCCAGCCGCGCGCAGCTGCATGTGACCAGCGCCGGGATTCAGCAAGGGGTCGGCAATGCCTATGCCATCTATTCCGTCGCCCGCGCCGGGCGGGAAGCCTATGAACGACAGGTCCGCGCCGCCCGCGTTGCCTTTGAAGGGGTCCGGGAAGAAGCCAACCTTGGCGCCCGCACCACTCTTGACGTGCTGAACGCGGAACAGGAACTTCTGGACGCGCAGGCCAACCTTGTGTCGGCGCAGATCGACGAGATCCTTGCAGGCTATTCGATCCTGTCCTCCATGGGGCTTCTGACCGCGGAACAGCTGCGCCTTGACGTGCAGACCTACGACCCGGAAGCCTATTACAATCTGGTCAAGGACGCGCCTGCCGGATTGTCGCCGCAGGGCCGTGCGCTGGACCGTGTCCTGCAGTCCATCGGCAACTGATCGCGCCCGCCCGCCCACTGTCGTTCAAATTGCCCCTATCTGTTGTCTGGCCTCGTCGTTGCGGCTACACTTCGGGCGAGGCCAAGCAGGTAGTTACATGTCCGATCCCGTCACCAACCTCGATATCGAGGATGTTCTTTCGTCCATCCGCCGTCTTGTCGAAGACGGGGACTGGCAACGTCAGGAAGCGGAGCGCCTGAAGGCAGAAACCGCGGCAGCCGACCCCGCCGAAGTGGCGGAGGAGGTCGAGGATTTGCCCGAACGGTTCGTCCTGACCCCGTCCCTTCGGGTGACGTCGCGCGGGGCCGACGCCCCCGAATCGGAACCTGAACCGGACCAGATGGAGGAGGTCGAGGCCCTTCGGGTCGATCAGCCTGATGACCACCCCGAAGACACTTCCGATCCGGAGGAACACGCCGCGCAGCCCCCCGAAGCGGCACCAGAGCTAGAGGCCGAGATTGCCGAGTCGCCCGACACGCCCGAGCTTGGCCAAAGTGCTGAAACGAATTACCGCGATATTGATTTTTCGGATATCGACTGGGATGCCGACCCCGAGCAGGACACTGTGACCGAAGACGATACGCAGGTGGTCGCCGCCCAAGCGGAGGAGGCCGACGCCGAGCAGGTCGACGCCGCCGATGCCGGTCAGCCTGAAACCGACGCTGAAGAAACCCTTTCGCCGCAACACCGGCTGATGGCAACCGTTGCCGAGCTTGAAGCCGCTGTCGGAGGTCAGGCAGATGAATGGGAGCCAGACGGGTCGGAAGAGGAACAGCCGGTTTGGACCTCTGCCCCGCAGGAAACCCGGTTTCGCGAGGGGGAAGAAGCGCAACCCTATGTTCAGCCGGATGAACCCGAGGTCATGTTCCAGCACGTCGGCCCCGATCATGTAAGCGAAGAACAACTATCGGATCTGGCCGAAGATCTGGGAGGGGATACGAACCCCGACATGGCGCCGGGTGGCGGGCATGCCTTTGCCGGGGAAATGGACGAAGACCTGGACGCCTTTGTTGCCGACAGCAATGTCATTGACGAGGAAACGCTGCGCCGCATCGTGGCCGAGATTGTCCGCGAAGAGCTTCAGGGCACGCTTGGCGAAAGGATCACCCGCAACGTCCGCAAACTGGTCCGGCGCGAGATTTACCGCGCCCTTGCCAGCCAGGAATTCGAATAACCCCTTCTAGCTGTGCCTGAAACATCAGTCCCATCTGCGTGAGCGCGCGGAAATGCCCCTCGTATCCCCGCGCCCGGAGGTCCATATTTCCATTCGAACGGCTGTTGGCCCCTTGAACGGGGCCGGTAGCGCCACCATATCCATGTTAAACCCTTAAACATTGGGAGGGGACAGAACATGAGCAACTACGCAAATCTTCCGGCACCATCGCCGGAACAGGGCCTGAACCGCTATCTTCAGGAAATTCGGAAGTTCCCGATGCTGGAACCCGAAGAGGAATACATGCTGGCCAAGCGCTGGGTGGACCATGAAGACAGTGGCGCGGCACATCGTCTGGTCACCAGCCACCTGCGGCTCGCGGCCAAGATCGCCATGGGCTATCGCGGCTATGGCCTGCCCCAGGCCGAGGTGATTTCCGAGGCAAACGTCGGCCTGATGCAGGCGGTCAAACGATTTGACCCGGAAAAAGGGTTCCGGCTGGCGACCTATGCCATGTGGTGGATTCGCGCCTCGATCCAGGAATATATCCTGCGGTCGTGGAGCCTTGTGAAACTTGGCACCACCAGCGCCCAGAAGAAACTGTTCTTCAACCTGCGCAAGGCGAAGGCCCGGATCGGTGCGCTGGAAGAAGGCGACCTGCGGCCGGAAAACGTCGCCCAGATCGCCCATGACCTTGGCGTGACCGAGGATGAGGTGATCAGCATGAACCGGCGCATGTCCGGCTCTGACGCCTCGCTCAACGCGATGGTGGGCAGCGATGGTGAAAGCGCGACCCAATGGCAGGACTGGCTGGAGGACGAAAGCGCCAATCAGGCCGAGGACTATGCCGAGCATGACGAGCTGGAGGCCCGCCGCGCCCTTCTGGCCGAGGCGATGGGCGTGCTGAACGACCGTGAAAAGGACATTCTGGTCCAGCGTCGTCTGGCCGAGGAAACCGTCACGCTAGAAGACCTGTCCGCGCAATATGACGTCAGCCGCGAGCGCATCCGCCAGATCGAGGTCCGGGCCTTTGAAAAGCTGCAAAAACGGATGCAGGACCTCGCCCGCGAGAAGGGCATGCTGACCCCGGCCTGACCCGCCCGACCCTGCGATCTCAAAGGAAGGCCGCGCCTATTTGGGCGCGGCCTTTTCATGACCAACAAGGCGCTTCAAGGGACGAAGCTGACGCAGCAGAGCGAATTTGACGGGTTCAAAAAGGAGTGGGATGGAGCCCTTGTAGTCCGCAGGGGCGTCGGCATCCCAAGGCCACTTGCCGCCGGTGCTTGGCCAAATCATCTGCAGAACTCGAAAATTCGGACCTCCATAAAGCCAAAGGTCCCAACCAAGATACTTTGAATAGTAATCTTTCGACATCAGCTTGAAGGTCACATAATGGCCCTCGAGAAAACCGAAATACGGAGTATCTTGTTGAAATACCTCACCCTTTCGAACTCTTCGATTGTATTCGTTAATGATCCAATGTGCGAGTTCGCGTCTAAGTCCGGTGACAATCAGTTCCGGTTGCCCTGACGTCTTCTCGATTCCAACTGAATAGCTGAACCTAGGCGTTTCCTCGTCCTCAAAGACGTGGATGATGTGGCAGCCGTAGGTGTCGATATCCGACAGAGCTTTTGCTTCGCCCGGTTCAATTTCCATGTGTCATGATCCACCGACTCCAATGCTTGGGCAAGGTCAATATCAGCTCAGATCTTCTATCCATCTCCCGATTTCCGTCTGATCCACAAATGCCGCTCGCCAGCCCCTTCCCCCGGCCCAATGTCACCGCTAACCTGTCCGCAACAAGGGAGACATGCATGGAACCGATCCGCTGGGGTATTCTGGGGGCCGCCAAATTTGCCCGTGAACATATGGCGCCGGCCATTCACGCCGCCCGCTGGGCGGATCTTGCCGCGCTGGCCACATCCGGCCCGGCCAAGGCCGCGCCCTTTGCCGCCTTCCACCCCGGCCTGCGGGTTCACGGCAGCTATGACGCGCTGCTGGCAGATCCCGACATCGACGCGGTCTATATCCCCCTGCCCAACCACCTGCATCAGGAATGGGCGCTAAAGGCGCTGGACGGGGGCAAGCATGTGCTGGTGGAAAAGCCGCTGGGCATGGCGGCCAGCGACTTTGACCCGGTGATTGCCAAGCGGGACGCAACCGGGCTTCTGGCGGCAGAGGCCTATATGATCGTCCATCACCCGCAATGGCAGCGCGCCCGCGACCTGGTGCAGGGCGGGGCTGTCGGGCGGCTGGTCCATGTGGATGCGGCGTTTTCCTACAACAATGCCGCCGACACCGGAAACATCCGCAACAAGCTTGAGACCGGCGGCGGCGCCCTGCCCGATATCGGGGTCTATACTTTCGGCTCGGTCCGGTTTGTTACCGGGCAAGAGCCCACCGCGGTGCCGCACGCCCATATCCGGTTTGAAAACGGGGTGGATGTGTTCAACCGGATCGCCGCCGATTTCCCCGGTTTCACCTATTCGGCCATGGTTTCCATGCGCGCCTTCAACCGGCAAGAGGTGGTGTTTCACGGCGAAACCGGCGTGCTGCGGGTCACTTGCCCGTTCAACGCGAATGTCTTCGATCAG
Source organism: Marivivens marinus (assembly GCF_035969385.1). Lineage (NCBI taxonomy): Bacteria > Pseudomonadati > Pseudomonadota > Alphaproteobacteria > Rhodobacterales > Paracoccaceae > Marivivens > Marivivens marinus. Next base: position 9,571 of record NZ_JAYKKJ010000003.1, read on the forward strand.
GCGGAACTGGTGCTGGAAACCGCCGGAAACACCCGCACGGTCGAACGGTTTCCGGGCGTAAACCACTATGTCTTGCAGGTTGAAAACTTCGCCCGCACAGTGCGCGAAGGGGCCGCCTACCCCTGCCCGCTGGAATTCAGTCGGGGCACACAGGCGATGATCGACATGGTCTTTGACGCAGCACGGAATGGGGGCTGAGATGACGGAAGATGACAAGTTCGAAGGACGGATGAACGGGCCGCAGTTTGAACCCGGCGAGAAGGACAGCCTGCTGATGCGGCTGGTCTACATGATCCTGATCGCGATCATGATTTCCTTCGCCCAGACCATCCTTGGGGTCGTGACCCTGATCCAGTTCGTTCTGATGGTGATCGGCGGCGGCAAACCCAATGACCAGCTTGCGGAATTCGGCACCTCTCTGGGGATTTGGGTGGCCAAGGCCGCGCGGTATCAAACCGCCGCGTCCGAGGTGAAACCCTGGCCCTGGACCGAGCTGGACTAACCAAGACCGCTTGACCTTGGGCACGGGCCGCGCGAAACCACGGCCATGCTGATTTACAAGATCCTGACCGCCGACCAGTGGACGGCGCTGTGTGACACCGGCCGGTTCGACGGGGCGCCCGTTGATCTGGCCGATGGCTATATCCATACCTCGACCGCTGAACAGGCGCAGGAGACGGCGGACAAGCATTTTGCCGGTCAATCCGATCTGGTGCTGGCCGCGCTGCGCGCCGACACCTATGGCGAGGATCTGGTCTGGGAGCCCTCGCGCGGCGGGGCCTTGTTTCCGCATATCTACAACCGCCCGCTTCTGCGGTCAGAGGTGGTCTGGTTCCGCTTCGTGGCGCAGGACCTGTCGGGCCGCAACATCCTGAACCTGACATGAGTGTTTTGGAACGCCTCGGGATGGGGCTGATGCACCGGATGGACCCGGAAAGGGCGCATGGGCTGGCGATTACCGCCCTGCGCGCGGGACTGGGACCAAAGGCCGGGCCGTTTACCAGCGACCGCCTGAAATGCCGCCTTGCGGGGCTGGACCTGCCCAACCCGGTCGGGCTTGCCGCCGGGTTTGACAAGAACGCCACCGCGCTCGCCCCGCTCTATCGCTGCGGCTTTGGGTTCATCGAGGTGGGCGCCGCCACCCCGCGCCCGCAGCCCGGCAACCCGCGCCCGCGCCTGTTCCGCCTGAGCGATGACCGCGCCGCGATCAACCGGTTCGGGTTCAACAATGACGGGATGGAGGCGATCGGCGCACGGCTGGCCGCTCATCCCCACGGACGCACCGGATTGAACCTTGGCGCCAACAAGGACAGCGATGACCGGGCGGCGGATTTCGCGCGGGTGCTGGCCCATTGCGGCCCGTATGTGGATTTCGCCACGGTCAACGTCTCGTCGCCCAACACCGAAAAGCTGCGCGACCTGCAGGGCAAGGCCGCCCTTTCCGCACTTCTGGCCGGGGTGATGGAGGCGAACGCGAAACTGGCCAGACCCCTGCCGATTTTCCTGAAAATCGCCCCCGATCTGGAGGTCGCGGATCTTGAGGATATCGCCGATGTGGCCAGCACTTCGGGCCTGTCGGCGATCATCGCCACCAACACCACCCTGTCGCGCGAAGGTTTGAAATCTGCAAATCGGGACGAAAAAGGTGGCCTTTCCGGGGCGCCCTTGTTCGAAAAGTCCACGCGCGTTCTGGCCCGTCTGTCTGGGATGACCGACCTGCCATTGGTTGGCGTGGGCGGTGTCGGCACAGCAGAACAGGCCTATCAGAAGATCCGGGCCGGCGCGTCGGCGGTGCAGCTTTATACCGCGCTGGTCTATGGCGGGATCAGCCTTGTGGACGAAATCACGCGCGGGCTGGACGCGCTTTTGGCCCGCGACGGGTTCGCCAATGTGGCCGAGGCGGTCGGCACGGGCCGGGGGGACTGGACATGACCGTGATCTGGCACAACCCCCGCTGTTCGAAATCCCGCGAGACGCTGGCGCTTCTGGAAGACCGGGGACTGACCCCGACCGTGCGCCGCTATCTTGAGGATGCCCCGACCGAGGCGGACCTGCGCGCGGTTCTGGAGATGCTGGGCCTGCCGCCCTCCGGACTGTTGCGCAGGGGCGAGGCTATCGCGAAGGAAATGGGCCTGAAGGACGCGGCAGAGGACGCCATCCTTGCCGCGATGGTTGCCCATCCGGTCCTGATCGAACGGCCCGTGGTCATCCACGAGGGCCGTGCCCTTATCGGCCGTCCGCCCGAGGCGGTTCTGGAGATTTTCTGAAAGTGCCGGATCAGGCCGGACGCTCGGCCACGCTCCGCTCGAGCGCCGGGTAGCGCGCGCCGAGTGTCGCGCCGCGCAGGGCAAAGCTGACGATCAGCCCGGCCCAAAGCCCATGATTGCCCCACATCGCCATCAGCGGGATGACCGCCGCGAAATAGCCTGCCGCCGACAGGACCATCATGTTGCGCATGTCCCGCGTGCGCGTCGCGCCAATGAATACCCCATCCAGCATCCAGGGGAGCAATCCGATCAACGGGGCCGCGACCATCCATGGCAGGTAATCGCGGGCGGCGGCCTGCACCTCGGGCGCGGTGGCCATGACGTCGATCAACCAACCACCTTGAATCGTGAAGAACGCCGCCATCCCAAGGCAAACCAGCGCGCCCCACAGGCTGGTCAGCGCCGCGCCTCGCCGCAGCCGTGCCCGGCTGCCCGCGCCCAGGGCCTGCCCGACAAGGGTTTCCGCGGCGAAGGCAAAACCGTCCAGCCCATAGGCGGTAATATGCAGGAATTGCAGAAGCACCTGATTGGCGGCCAGTTGCACATCGCCAAAGTCCGCCCCGAAGAACAGGAAGCTGACAAAGATCGCCTGCAACAGGACCGACCGGATCAGGATATCGCTGTTGACCTGCCCCATTCGCCGCAGGCGCGCCCGGTCAAAGACCCGGCCCCACGCCCGCCATTCCGGCGCACGCAACAGATCCCGGCAGAGCCATAGGCCAAGCGCCACGCCGCCCCATTCGGCCAACAAGGTGGCGCTGGCCACACCTTCGACGCCCCATCCCAACCCCAGCACAAACCAGAGGTCGAGAAGAATATTGATGCCGTTCATCCCGATCTGGATCACAAGAACCCCGCGCGTGCGCTCCATCGCGATCAGCCAGCCGGTGATCCCGTAAAGCGCGATGGCGGCGGGGGCCGACCAGACCCGGATGCCCATGTACGACCGGGCAAGCGCCTCGACTTCCGGGCTGGCGGGGGAGACCGCGAAGCCAAGCCAGAAGATCGCCCCTTGCAGCAAGATCATCACCAGTCCCGCCGCCCCGCCGATCATCAGCGCGCGGGTGAACAGCGCCGCGACCTCTGCCCCGTCCCCCGCCCCGTTCGCCTGCGCGGTCAGACCGGCGGTGCCCATCCGAAGGAAGCCGAAGATCCAGTAGAAAGCGGTCAGGATAATCGCCCCGATCCCGACCGCGCCGATGGGGGCAGCCTGCCCCAATTGCCCGACCACCCCGGTATCCACCGCGCCCAAGATCGGCACGGTTGCGTTGGAAATTACGATAGGGACGGCAATCGACAGGACCCGCCGGTGGGTGACGGGCCGGTATCCGGTGCGGGCGGCCTTCACGCCCCTATCCGCGCGGCGGCATAAGGAAATGCCCGGTGGCCTGCGCGAAAAGCCGGCTCCGATTGTCCTGCCAACCTTCGACATGGACGCTGGCATAACGGCGGCCAGAGCGGTTGATCCGCGCCCGCGCATAGGCATCGCGCGGCAGGCCCGACCGCAGGTAGTCGACGGTAAAGTCGATGGTCTTGGGCAGGCGCGGCAGGCCTTCTTCCAATTGGAAATCCGCCCCATGCGATGAGGGGCTTTCCATATCCTCCCACATGATCGACCAGGCCAGTTCGATGATCGCCGTGATCTCAAGAAAGGCCGCCGTAACCCCGCCATGCAAAGCGGGCAGCATCGGGTTTCCGATCAGGTCGTCTTTGAAGGGCAGGATCGCGGTCAGTTCGTCCCCGCGCCGGTCGAACTGCACCCCAAGGAACCCGATATAGGGCACCCCCTGCACCAGCCGTTGCAGCGCTGCGTCGCGCCGCTGCTTGACCACCTGAACGGGTTCGGGACGGCGGCTCATGTGCGGGGTCCTTTCGGTCGTTCCACGGTAAAGGCCCCGGTGGCTGTGGCCACGGGCCGCGATTCGTCGTCGTCCATCGCGACCGCCCGGACAAAGGCAACAGTGCGGGTGACATGATAGCAGTCGGCGCGGGTCTTGATGGTCTGGCCCGGCGTGGCGGGGCGCATATAGTCGATCCGCAGGTCAAGCGTGGCCGTCCCGACCGCGGCCGCCGGATGCGCCATCACCGCCGCGCCACAGCAGGTATCCATCAGGGCGGACACCGCCCCGCCGTGCACGACACCGGTTTCGGGATCGCCGATCAGCCGGTCGTCATAAGGCATGGCGATTGTGGCTGTGCCTTCGCCAACTTCGGACAGGGTCATGCCCAGCGCCCGGCTGTGCGGGATCGCTTCGATGAATTGCCGGGCCAGCCGTTCGCGGCGGGCGGTCATGTCGTCGGGTTCCGTGGTCATCTGCCCCTCTTCCACTGTCCCGCGCAAACTTGCCCCTTGAACCGCCTTCTGCAAGTGCTATAACTGCACTTGCGAATTATTCTCATTTTCAGGAGCGCAAGATGACCGACATGACAACCGGAATGACCAGCACGGGCGGGCGGATTGCCGTGGGCCGTATCGGTCCGTTCCGGCCATGGCGCATGGTTGTGGCCGCGATCCTTCTGGCGCTGGCCGCTGCCCCCGGAACGCTCGGCGAGCTGACCCGTGGCCTGATGGTGGATGCCTATGTGCAGGTGTCAGCCTTTGTCGCGGCGACCCTCCTGTTGTTCTACGGGGCGGAACGGGTGTTCCGCTTTGACATCGGCGAAAGCCTGAAGGGCGCGAAAGGCTGGCAGGTTCCGCTGGCCGCCCTGCTGGGCGCAACGCCCGGATGCGGCGGCGCAGTTGTGGTCGTTGCGGCCTATTCCTCGGGCAATGTGGGCTTTGGCGCGGTCGTCGCCACGCTGACGGCAACGATGGGCGACGCGGCCTTTCTGTTGCTGGCAACCCGACCCGATGCGGCGCTGGTCGTTCTGCCCCTGTCCTTTACCGTCGGGATCATCTCTGGCTGGCTGATCGACGCATTTGCCCCCGACAATCTGACCCCGCAATCCGGCACGGCCTGCGATCTGGCGCCCCGGATCGGGCAGGTGCGGTTGCGCGACTTCGGCTATCTTCTGGTTGCCATTCCGGGTCTTGGGCTGGGCATTTCGCAGCTGGCACAGGTCGATCTTGAAGCCGCCTTTGGTGCCGTGCCCCTGTGGATCGGCCTTGCCGGGACCGCAATTGGCCTTGCGCTTTGGTCCACGTCGCCGGTCAACGCGATGACCCACAGCGCCGACAACCCGCTGACCCGCATGGCGGAAGAAACATCCTTTATCTCCGTCTGGGTCATCGGCGCCTATCTGGCCTATGACTATGTCGCCACCTTTGCCGGGCTGGATCTTGCGGCCCTGTTCCAGTCGATCGGGCCGGTCCTGCCCTTGATGGGGATCGTCATCGGCCTGATCCCCGGATGCGGACCGCAGGTTCTTGTCGCGACCCTCTATATCAACGGGGTGATCCCCTTCGCGGCCCTGATCGGCAACGCGATCTCAAACGACGGCGACGCGTTGTTCCCGGCCATTGCGCTGAACCCCAAGGCGGCGGTTTGGGCGACGCTTTATTCAACCATTCCCGCCCTCATCGTTGCCTACGGGTTCTATGTATTTGCCCCCGGTTTCATGAACTGAACGCGTATTCCGGTTGCCCCCTGCCCCGCCCGGCGCTAGATTTTCCGCAGCCGGAGGAGCGCGATGTCTGATACCCGTTTGTCATTCAAGGAAATGTGCGCCCGGTTCGATGTGACCCCGCGGACGCTTCGGTATTACGAATACATTGAACTTCTTGCGCCCGACCGCGAAGGCCGGTCCCGGTTCTATGGCCCGCGCGAAGTGGCCCGGATGACATTGATCCTGCGTGGCCGCCGCTGGGGGTTCAGCCTTGAAGACATCCGCCAGTGGCTTTTGATCTATGAACACGAAGGCACGCAGGTCCAGATGCAGACCTTCGTCGACATGGCAGACCGGCAGTTGGCCGATCTGGCCGAGCAAAAGAAGAACCTCGAAGAGATGATGGACGAGTTGAAGGCGCTGCGGGACGAAACCGCGAAGGGGATCAGCTAGTCTCCAGTTCCGAGATGCGGGACAAGACCGCACGAGGGGACATCTTCCAGCCACCCGACTGCCCGCCGATCAGCGGCTTTGCCCCGATCATCAGGTCATAGCGCAGGTCCATTGCGCCCGCGATGCCCGCATAGGCCAACGTTCCGATCCGTGGCGAAAACAGCTCTAGCAATCGGGTTCCCGGTCGCATGACGATCATGCTTCCCAGCGCACCGCCGTGCGGCGCCACAACCGTATCCGCATGGTAAAGCGCGCCAAGCTGCGCCGGCCCATCGAGGTCCTCAAGACGCAGGATGGTGAACCCCTTGGCCGCAAGTGCCCGTTCCAGCGCGGGTTCGTTCACCATGGGACGGCGTGGGTTTCCCCGGCGGCTCAGGTAGATGCACGGCCCCTGCCCGTTCTGGCCCTTTGCCAGGTCCTGCATCGGCCTGGAAATGGCGGCCATGGTATCCGGGTCAAGATACCAGAACGGATGCCCCCGATACTGAACAGTCGACAGTATCTCGAACCGCTTCACATGCAGGATCACACCATCCGCCAGCGCCTGTACCTTGGGGATCACGCAATCGCGGGCCACCTGACAGACCGGGGCCTGCGTCATCGGAAGGGAAATCGCGTCAGTTGCCACACCAAGACGGTCGCGGAAGATGACCGCGCGGGCCAGTTGATCGGTGATGAAATGGCCGGGGTTCCCGGTTGATGAAACATCGCCCGCGAAACACAACCGGTCGACCGGCTGCACCTGCCCCTCTGCGATCTGCCGCAGACATTCCGGCGTGGGCAGGGCGGTTGACATCGGGTCGATCAGACCGCACTTGCCGTCCGGCCGAAGGATCACCCAGCGATTGCGGGAATAGACGAAAAAGACGTCCTCCAGCACCCAGTGCTGCAGGTCCTTGCGGATCTCCGACCGAAAGAAATGCAGGCTGTTCAACGGCGACTGGCTGACCTTCGGCCATAGCGCGGACAGGTCGGGCATGTAGAAGGGCGCAGGAATGACGGTTGCAGGCACATCGGTAAAGGGCCGGGTCACCCACCCCCGAAGGTGTGACAGGTCCTCGGTCTGGCGGGCGATGTCCAGCAGGTCGGACACCCCGAACGGCCCCCGGCGCGACACCCCAAGAAAGACCTTCGCCCAGTCCGCCGGTATCAAGATATCACCGGACCGTGTTAGCTTGCGCACGGCTTTGGCGCCGATGTTTTGCCTTAGGTTGGCCATGCTGCCCTTGCCGGTTCCCTTGATGTGCGGGGTTGATTTCGGCGGACAATAGGCCGCCCGAACAGGGGCGTAAACCGCGACCTGTGTGATGTAGCAGCCGCCCTTACCCCGGGTCAGCAGATTTCTGACGTCACGTTACGTTTACGTTAACGTCATCTGATCTTGTATGGTCGTGGGTGACTCATCACCTTCTGATCAATCAAACCCTCAGACCGTTAACCGGACACTTGATATGTCGACTGATGAAATGATGACCATCCGCGAGATGTGCGAGGCCTTCGAGGTCACGCCGCGCACCCTGCGGTTCTACGAGGCGAAGGAACTGATCTTTCCGCTGCGGGAAGGCCAGAAGCGCCTGTATTCCAAACGCGACCGCGCGCGGCTGAAACTGATCCTGCGCGGCAAGCGGTTCGGCTTCAGCCTCGAAGAGATCCGGCAACTGCTGGACCTTTATCACATGGGCGACAGCCAGCAGACCCAGCTGGAACGCACTTATGACCTTGCCCGCCAGCACCTTGCCGACATGGAGGCCCAGAAGGCCGAACTGGAACAGGCGATTGGCGAATTGAAGGAACAGATGGCCTGGGGCGAACGCGAAATCGCCCGCCGCCGGACATCCGGCGCCGCCTGAACGACGACCAACGGAGAGACAACCGATGCCCAGCTACACCGCACCGACGAAAGACTACCAGTTCCTGCTACACGATCTTCTCAAGGTCAGCGAACAGGATATTCCGGGGTTCGAAGACCTTGACCGGGACTTTACCGGCGCCGTTCTGGAAGAGGCGGGCAAGGTCGCGTCCGAGGTGCTTGCCCCGCTGAACGTGGTTGGCGACACCGAAGGTTGCACCCTTGAAAACGGCGTGGTCCGCACGCCGTCCGGGTTCAAGGATGCGTTTCAGGCGATGAAGGATGGCGGCTGGACCGCAATCGACTGCGACCCCGAATATGGCGGTCAGGGCCTTCCCTACGTCATGCACACCGCCGCGCAGGAGCCCTTCGTGTCGGCCAACATGGCCTTCAACATGTATCAGGGCCTGACCCATGGCGCCTATTCCGCGATCTTCCATCACGGAACGGATGCGCAGAAACAGACCTACCTGCCGAAAATGGTGACCTGCGAATGGACCGGCACCATGAACCTGACCGAACCGCATTGCGGCACCGATTTGGGCCTGATGCGCACCAAGGCAGAACCGCAAGATGACGGCACCTACCGAGTGACCGGGCAGAAGATTTTCATCTCGGCCGGCGAACACGACATGGCTGACAACATCATCCACCTTGTCCTTGCCAAGATCCCCGGCGGCCCCGAAGGGATCAAGGGCGTGTCCCTGTTCATCGTGCCGAAATTCCTTGTGAACGAGGACGGCAGCCTTGGCGACCGTAACGGCGTGTCCGTCGGCAAGATCGAGGAAAAGATGGGCATCCACGGCAACGCGACCTGCGTCATGAATTATGACGGCGCTGTGGGCTATCTTCTGGGCGAAGAACACAAGGGTATGCGCGCCATGTTCACGATGATGAACGAAGCGCGCCTTGGCGTGGCCCTTCAGGGCTATGCGCAGGCCGAAGCCGCCTATCAGAATGCGCTGGCCTATGCGAAGGACCGGCTTCAGGGCCGCGACGTGACCGGCGTGAAAAACCCCGATGGCCCCGCCGATCCGCTGATCGTGCACCCGGACATCCGCCGTAGCCTGATGGATCAGAAAAGCTTTGTCGAAGGGGCCCGCGCGCTGACCTTCTGGGGCGCAATGTTGATCGACCGGGCGCATAAGAACAAGGATGCCGAGGCCGATGGCCTGATTTCCCTGCTGACCCCGGTGCTGAAAGGGTTCCAGACCGACAAGGGGTTCGAAATGGCCGTGCAGGCGCAGCAAGTCTATGGCGGCCATGGCTATATCGAAGAATGGGGCATGTCCCAGTTCGCCCGCGATGCCCGGATTGCCATGATCTACGAAGGCGCGAACGGCATTCAGGCGCTGGATCTGGTCGGCCGCAAGCTGGCCCAGGACGGCGGCAAGCACGTCATGGCCTTCTTCGAAATGGTCAAGAACGAATGCAAGGCCCATGCGGATGATCCGCGCATGGCAGGCTTTGTCGAGCCGCTGAAGGCCGCATCGAAGCAATTGCAGCAGGCCGGCATGTTCTTCATGCAGAACGGCGTGAAAAACCCGAACGAAGCGCTGTCCGGGTCCTATGATTTCATGCACATGATGGGCCATGTCTGCCTTGGGCTGATGTGGACCCGTATGGCCAAGGCCGCCCATGACGCGCTGGATGCGGGCGCAGAGGACGTGACGTTCTACGAGACCAAGATCGCCACCGGGCGCTACTACATGGCCCGCCAACTGCCCGCTTGCGCCATGCATCTGGCCAAGATCGAAAGCGGCGCGGAAACGGTCATGGCCCTGAGCGCCGACCAGTTCTAGGCTGGCCCGGACGGGGGCGCATCCGCGCCCCTGCCCACCCCGGAGGAGAACAAGATGCCCAAACGCTTTCGCCTGACCCGCCGCTTTCCGGTCGCCATGACCGAGGACGGTTATCGCCGGTTAAAGCGGTTCGCCGCCGAGGCCGGACTGGACGAGGGCGAGGCGCTGTCCTTCCTGTTCGAGAACTTCGACAGTGTCATCGACGCGGAAAAATTCGGAGCGCGGCTGCGGATTTTCAATTCTGAACTGGAGGCCCGAAAGCGATGAAACTCTACTGTTTTGGCGAAAGCGGCAATGCCTACAAGGCGGCGCTAACCCTTGAACTGGCGGGCGAAGACTGGACCCCCGAGTTCGTCGACTTCTTCCGCGGCGCAACGCGCAGCCCCGAATTTCGGGCGATCAATGTCATGGGCGAGGTTCCGGTTCTGGTTGATGGCGACGCGGTCCTGACCCAATCGGGGGTCATTCAGGACTACATCAGCTCCAAGACCGGCAAGCTGGGCGGCAAATCCGCCGCCGAACGGCGCGAGGTTCTGCGCTGGATGTTCTTTGACAATCACAAGGTGTCGGGCGTCGCGGGCACGCTGCGGTTCAACATGAACTTCCTGCCCGAAGACAAGCGCAACACCGATGTGAACGGGTTCCTGTCGATGCGGCTGCATTCGGCCCTGAAAGTGCTGAACGCCCATCTGGAGGGGCGCGACTGGGTCGCCTCCGATGACGTGACCATCGCCGATCTCGCGCTGTGCGGATACCTGTTCTACCCCGAACCTTTCACATTCGACCGGGTGCAATACCCGGCAATCGACGCATGGCTGGGCCGGATCGAAACCCTGCCCGGCTGGAAACACCCCTACGACCTGATGACCCGCGCCTTTCCCGGCGCGTGATGGAGGATACGATGTCTGAAGCCTATATCTATGACGCCGTGCGCACCCCGCGCGGCAAAGGCCGCGCCGATGGCAGCCTGCACGAGGTGACCTCTCTGCGGTTGTCGGCCGGTGTGCTGAACGCCCTGAAAGACCGCAACGGACTGGACGGCCACGCGGTCGAGGACGTGATCTGGGGCAACGTGACCCAGGTCGGCGAACAGGGCGGGTGTCTGGCGCGCTCCGCCGTTCTGGCTTCGGACCTTGATCAGTCGATCCCCGGCCTTGCGATCAACCGCTTCTGCGCCTCTGGCATGGAGGCCGTCAACCTTGCCGCCAACCAGGTCAAGGGTGGCGCGGGCGAGGCCTATATCGCAGGCGGCGTGGAAATGATGGGCCGGGTGGCCATGGGCTCCGACGGCGCGGCGATTGCCGTTGACCCGTCGATCGCGATGGAGACCTATTTCGTGCCGCAGGGCATTTCCGCCGACATCATCGCCACCGAATACGGGTTTTCACGCGATGACGCCGATGCGCTGGCCGTCGAAAGCCAGAAACGCGCCGCCGCCGCATGGGCCGACCGCCGGTTTGACAAATCCATCGTTCCGGTGCGTGACATCAATGGGCTGACCATACTGGACCACGACGAATACATGCGCCCCGGCACCGACATGCAAAGCCTTGGCGCACTGAAAGCCAGCTTCAAGGACATGGGCGAGGTGATGCCCGGTTTCGACAAGGTCGCGCTGATGAAATACCCGCACCTTGAGCGGATCAACCACATCCACCACGCCGGCAACTCCAGCGGGATCGTTGACGGCTCTGCCGGGGTTCTGATCGGCAACAAGGAGTTTGGCGAGAAATGGGGCCTGAAACCCCGCGCCCGCATCCGCGCCACCGCCAAGATCGGCACCGACCCGACCATCATGCTGACCGGCCCGGTTCCGGTGACGGAGAAGATCCTTGCCGACAGCGGTATGTCGATTTCCGATATCGACCTGTTCGAGGTGAACGAGGCCTTCGCCTCGGTCGTGCTGCGCTTCATGCAGGCCTTCGATGTCGACCCGTCGGTCGTGAACGTCAACGGCGGGTCCATCGCCATGGGCCACCCGCTGGGCGCCACCGGGGCGATCATCATCGGCACCCTGCTGGACGAGCTGGAACGTACCGGCAAGGGCACCGGCCTTGCCACCCTTTGCATCGCGTCCGGCATGGGCGCGGCCACTATCATCGAACGCGTGTAAGGAGTGTCCGACATGACCGATTTCACCATGGCAACCGACGCCGATGGCGTCGCCACGATCACATGGGACACCAAGGGCAAATCCATGAACGTCATGACGCTTGAGGCGTGGGACGATCTGGAGGCGCTGATTGATCAGGCACTGGCCGACGATGCGATCAAGGGCGTGATCCTGACCAGCGGCAAGCCCGGCAGCTTTGCCGGCGGGATGGACCTGAAGGTCATCGCCAAGATGAAGGAAATGGCCGGGGACGACCCGGCGCAGAGCCTGTTCGACGGGATCATGAATGCCCACCGCATCATGCGCAAAATCGAACGCGCGGGCATGGACCCGAAAACCCTGAAGGGCGGCAAGCCCATCGTCGCCGCCCTGCCGGGCACCGCGCTGGGGATCGGGCTGGAAATTCCGCTGTCATGCCACCGGATCATCGCCGCCGACAACCCCAAGGCCAAGATCGGCCTGCCCGAGATCATGGTCGGCATCTTCCCCGGCGCGGGCGGCACCACCCGCCTGTCGCGCAAGATGGGCGCGATGGCCGCATCGCCGCTGCTGCTGGAGGGCAAGCTGAATTCGCCCGAGGCCGCGAAACGCGCGGGCGTCGTGGACGAAGTCGTGCCCGCCGAAGACCTGCTGGCCCGGTCCAAGGAATGGATTCTGAACGCCACCGACGCGGACCTTGTGAAGCCGTGGGACGCCAAGGGCTACAAGATGCCCGGCGGCGCGCCCTATCACCCGGCGGGCTTCATGACCTTCGTCGGCGCATCGGCCATGGTCAACGGCAAGACCCAAGGGGTCTACCCGGCGGCCAAGGCGCTGTTGTCGGCGGTTTATGAAGGGGCGATGGTGCCCTTCGACACCGCGCTCAAGATCGAGGCACGTTGGTTCACCCATGTGCTGATGAACCCGTCCTCCTCTGCCATGATCCGCAGCCTGTTCGTGAACAAGGAAGCGCTGGAAAAAGGCGCCAACCGCCCTGCCGTGGACGACCAGAAGGTCACCAAGGTCGGTGTTCTGGGCGCAGGCATGATGGGCGCGGGCATCGCGCTTGTTTCGGCTCTGGCCGGGATCGAAGTTGTGCTGATCGACCAGGCGCAGGCCTCTGCCGACAAGGGCAAAGCCTATACCGAGGCCTATCTGGACAAGGGCATCGCCCGGAAAAAGGTGACAGCCGAGAAGAAGGACGCCGTTCTGGGCCTGATCACCGCCACCACCGATCTTGAGGCGCTGAAAGGGGCCGATCTGATCGTCGAGGCCGTGTTCGAAGACCCCGCCGTCAAGGCTGAGATCACCAAGAAGGTCGAAGCGATCGTCGGCGAAGACTGCATCTTCGCCACCAATACCTCGACCCTGCCGATCAGCGATCTGGCCAAGGCCAGCGTGCGCCCCAAACAATTCATCGGCATCCACTTCTTCAGCCCGGTTGAAAAGATGATGCTGGTCGAGATCATCAAGGGCCGCGAAACCGGCGACCGGGCGGTGGCCAAGGCGTTGGACTACGTCCGCCAGATCCGCAAGACGCCCATCGTGGTGAACGACGCGCGGTTCTTCTATGCCAACCGCTGCATCATTCCCTACATCAACGAAGGCATCCGCATGGTCGCCGAAGGGGTCGCCCCCGCGCTGATCGAAAACGCGGCCAAGATGGTCGGGATGCCGCTGGGACCGCTGCAACTGGTCGATGAAACCTCGATCGACCTTGGCGTGAAGATCGCCAAGGCGACGAAGGCCGCGATGGGTGATGCCTATCCGGACGGGGCGGTCGACGAGGTGATCTTCTGGATGGCCGACGAGGGCCGTCTGGGGCGGAAATCCAACGCGGGCTTCTACAGCTATGACGACAAGGGCAAGCGCACCGGCCTGTGGGACGGTCTGGCCGCGAAATACCCCGTGGCCGACGACCAGCCGGACCTGATCGAGGTGCAGGAACGTCTGCTGTTCGCACAGGTGCTCGAGGCCGTGCGGGCGCTGGAGGAAGGCGTGCTGGAAGACATCCGCGAAGGCGATGTCGGCGCGATCCTTGGCTGGGGCTTTGCCCCGTGGTCGGGCGGCCCGTTCAGCTGGCTGGACATCATCGGCGCCCCCTATGCCGCAGAACGCTGCGACCAACTGGCCGAGAAGTTCGGCGCCCGCTTTGCCACGCCCGCGCTGCTGCGCAACATGGCCGACGAGGGCGAGGAATTCTACGCCCGGTTCGGCGCAGGCAAGCAAGCGGCCTGAGCGTCCGACAACAAGAAAGGGCGGCCCCGCAAGGTGCCGCCCTTTTCATTTCTGCTATTCAGGTCGGGCTACATATTCCCCGGCACCACAAGGTCCGGCGGCCGGTGCCCGTCGTCGAAGGTCTTGATATTGATCAGAACTTTCTCGCCCATCTCAAGCCGCCCCTCGACCGTGGCCGAGCCCATATGCGGCAGAAGCACCACGTTGGGCAGTTCCCGCAGGCGCGGATTGATTTCGGCCCCGCGTTCAAACACGTCCAGCCCCGCGCCCGCGATCTCGCCCGCGCGCAGCATCCGGGTCAGCGCATTTTCGTCGATCACCTCCCCGCGCGAGGTATTTACGATCACCGCGTCTGGCTTCATCAGTTTCAGACGGCGGGCATTCATCAGGTGGAAGGTCGCCGGTGTATGCGGGCAGTTGATGGATATGATGTCCATTCGCGACACCATCTGATCAAGGCTTTCCCACCATGTCGCTTCCAGCGTGTCCTCGATCTCGGGGCGCAGGCGGCGGCGGTTGTGGTAATGGACCGACATGCCAAAGGCGCGGGCGCGGCGGGCCACCGCCTGACCGATCCGGCCCATGCCAAGGATGCCCAGACGCCGCCCGGAAATCCGGCCACCCAGCATCGCGGTCGGCGACCAGCCCTCCCAGTCGCCCGACTGCATCAGCGCCAGCCCTTCGGGAATGCGCCGGGTCACAGCAAGGATCAGCGCAAGGGTCATATCGGCGGTGTCGTCGGTGACAACACCGGGGGTGTTGGACACAAGGATGCCCCGCTGCCGCGCCGTATGCACGTCGATATGGTCGATCCCCGACCCGTAGTTCGCGATCAGTTTGAGCCGGTCGCCCGCCTGCCCCAACAGCCCGGCGTCGATCTTGTCGGTCACCGTAGGGACCAGAACATCGGCCGATTGCATCGCCGCAACAAGGGCGTCCCGCGACATCGGTGCGTCATCCTCGCTCAGCCGCACGTCGAACAGTTCCTTCATGCGGGTTTCGACCGTTTCCGGCAACCGTCGCGTGACAACAACACTCAGGCGCTTCCCAGCCATTTCGCCTCACTCCCGCTTTGCAAGTCCTGCCTTCGGTGGCAGATTGCCCGCCAAGAACGCCCGGCACAAGAGCAGGCCGCACATCACGGGCGCATCAGACAGGACCTAGGGTGATATGACGCAGTTTCGGGGCAAGTTCCGGCGCCTTTCCCGCGTGTTGGCGGCCAGTCTTGGGCTGTGCGCCCTGCTGACCACCGCGCAAGCCCAGGACATCGACCTGCCGGCGAATGCGGTGATCGCCCCCGACGGAACCGCGCGTGGGCCGGAAACCAACCTGCCCCTGCCCCGGTTTGTTTCCCTGAAAGCGTCCGAGGCGAATATCCGCCGGGGTCCGTCCCTGTCGCACCGGATCGACTGGATTTTCACCCGGCGCGACATGCCCTTGCAGATCGTTGCTGAATACGGCCACTGGCGCCGCGTGATCGACCGCGAGGGGATCGGCGGCTGGGTCCATTATTCGCTTCTGTCCGGGGTCCGCACGGTGATCGTCGATCAGGACCTTCTGCAAATCCTTGCCCGACCGGAAACCGGGGCCACGGTCGTGGCGCAGCTGGAGGCCGGGGTGATTGCCCGGATCGACGAATGCACCATCGACTGGTGCGAGATCAGCGCAGGTGGCTATGATGGCTGGGCCCCGAAGGCCGCGCTTTGGGGCGTCTCCGCCGACGAAATCCTCGATTGATCCGGGCCTGCCATGACCCAGTCCAACGATAACAAGCTGAACCTTTCCGCCGGGGCGTTTTCCGTCACGGTGGCACTGGTGCTTGTCATCGCCAAGATCTGGGCACTGCGCGAAACCGGGTCGCTCTCGGTGGCGGCGACGCTGGCGGACAGTGCCCTTGACCTGATGATGAGCCTTGGCGGGCTGGCGGCGATCATATACGCGGCCAAGCCCGCTGACGATGACCACGCCTTTGGCCACACCTCGGCCGAAGACCTTGCTGCCTTGGCGCAATCCCTGTTCATCCTCGGGTCAGCCGGGGTTATCGCGGCGGTGGCCGTCAGCCGCCTGCTGGCCGGGGACCTGCCCCTGCCCCGGCAAGAGGAGAAGGGCATCGCAGTTGTCGTCTTTTCAATCGTGGTCACGCTGGCGCTGGTCACCTGGCAGCGCCGGGTCGCGCGCAAGACCGGGAACAAGGTCGTCGCCGCCGACAGCCTTCATTACATTGGCGACCTTGTGCCCAATGTCGGCGCCATCGTCGCGCTCTTCGCCTCGGCCCGGTTCGGGCTGGGACAGGTGGACAGCGTTGTGGCGCTTGGGGCCGCGCTGTTTCTGGCGGTGGGCGCCCTGCGGATCGGGAAAGAGGCATGGGACGCGCTGATGGACCGCGCCGCGCCGGACCATGTGGTCGCCGGAATCGAGCAGATCGCGGGCGGGTTTCCCGGCGTTCACGGGTTTCACGACCTCAAGACCCGCCGCGCGGGCAGCCGGTTCTTTGTGAACATGCATATCGAACTGGACGGGTCCCAGACGCTGGACGAGGCCCATGCCATCGGCGCCGCGCTGCGCCGCGCAATCGTGGCCGAATACCCGCAGGCCGATGTGCTGATCCATAAGGACCCGGTCGGGGTGGAACCACACCCCGACGATCCCCGGCATCGGCAATAGATCTGGCCCTTAGGCCACGTCTAACAGCCCCCGCCCCTTCAACAGCGGCTCCACCCCCGGCATCCGCCCCCGGAACCGGGTGTAAAGCTCTGCCGCGTCCTCGGACCCGCCTACGGACAGGATGTTCGCCTCCAGACTTTGGGCTAGGCCCGCGTCAAAGGCGTTGCCAACCTCTTCGAAGGCGGCAAAGGCATCGGCATCCATCACTTCCGACCACATATAGCTGTAATAGCCGCTAGAATAGCCATCGCCGGTGAACACATGGGCGAAATGCGGGGTGGCGTGGCGCATCCGGATGGCGCGAGGCATCCCGATCGTTTCCAATACTTCGGCCTGTTTCTGCATCGGATCGGCAGGCGCGGGGCCGTTGTGGAACGCGAGATCGACAAGGGCCGAGGCGAGGTATTCGACCGTCTGGAACCCCATGTCATAGGTCGTGGCGGCCAGCAGCCGGTCCAGCAGGTCGCGGGGCATCGCCGCGCCCGTCTCGGCATGGGTCGCGAATTCTTCCAGCACCTCCGGCACCTCCAGCCAATGTTCATATAGCTGGCTGGGCAGCTCCACGAAGTCACGCGCGACCGAGGTGCCGCTGACCGACTGGTAGGTCACGTTCGACAGCATCTGGTGCAGTGCATGGCCGAATTCGTGGAACAGGGTGCGGGCATCGTCATAGGACAGAAGCGCCGGGTCGCCTGCCGGGGGTTTGGCAAAGTTGCAGACGTTCACGACGATCGGCCGGATGTCGCCCGCCAGCCGCTGTTGCGACCGCATCGCGCTGCACCACGCGCCCGACCGTTTCGATCCGCGCGCAAAGTAGTCCCCGATGAACAGGGCCACATGGGTGCCGTTGCGGCTGACCTCCCAGGCGCGGGCGTCGGGGTGGTAATGGGGCACCTCGACCGGCGAAAACTTCAACCCGAATAAGCGGGTCGCGCAGGCAAAAGCCGCGTCGATCATCCTATCCAGTTGCAGGTAGGGTTTGATCTCGGCCTCGTTCAGGTCGTGTTCGGCCACCCGGCGCTTTTCGGAATAGTAGTGCCAGTCCCAAGGTTCCAGCGGGCCTGCGATACCGTCGGCATGCAGCATCGCCTCGAGCACCTTGGCGTCCGCCTCTGCCGCCGCTTTGGCCGGGGTCCAGACCCGCATCAGCAGGTCTTCAACCGCCTCGGGCGTGCCCGCCATTTCCGGTTCCAGCTTGTAGGCAGCGAAACTGTCGTATCCCAAAAGCTTGGCGCGCTCTTCACGCAGGGACAGGATTTCGGCGGCAATGGCGCGGTTGTCGGTGGCGCCGCCCATAGCGCCCCGCGCGGTCCACGCCTCATAGGCGCGGCGGCGCAAATCGCGGTTGGGGGAAAACTGCAGAAACGGCACGATCAGCGAGCGAGAAGTGGTCACGACCGGCCCTTTGCCCTGCTCCTCGCCCGCCGCGCGGGCGGCCTGCTGAACAAAGCCGGGCAGCGGCGCAAGGTCGTCCTCTGACAGCTCCATGAACCAGCCGCGTTCATCCGCCAAAAGGTTCTGGCCGAATTGCGTGCCCAGCTCCGCCAGCCGCCCCTTGATGGCGGTCAGCCGCTCTGCCTCTGCCCCCTCTAGCAGCGCCCCGGACCGGACAAAGCCGCGCCGGGTCAGCATCAGAACCCGGGCCTGTTCCGGGGTCAGGTCCAGCGTATCCCGGTCCTGCCACAGGGTTTCGATCCGGGCGAAGAGGTCGCGGTTCGACGCGATCTCGGACGAATAGGCGGACAGCTTCGGGGCAAAGTCGCGCATCAGCGCCTCGCGCGTGTCGTTCGAATCCGCGCCCGCCTGTGCGTAGAAGGCCCCCAGCACCCGGTCCAGCATCCCATCGGCAAGGTCCAGCGCCTCCACCGTGTTGGCGAATGTGGGCGCGTCCGGATTGGCGGTGATGGCGGCGATCTTTTCGCGTGCTTCGGCCAGCGCGACATCCAGCGCCGGGGCGTAGTCGGCATCGGTGATCCGGTCGAAGGGGGGGTAGCCGAAGGGGGTGTCCCAGTCGGCGACAAGTGGGTTGGTCATGCGCGGGTCTCCTTTCCCTGAAACCTAGGGAGCCGCGCATCAAAGAACCAGCCCTAGCCCGCCTTCTGGCGCAGATGTTTTTCCAGCCGCCGCAGCGCCAGCGACAGGCAGATCGTCATCATCAGGTAGATCAGCGCCACCACGTTGTAGGTTTCGAAATAGCGGAAGTTCCCCGCCGCCGTGACCTTGCCCAATTGCGTCACATCCGTGACCCCAAGGACCGACACGAGCGAGCTGTCCTTGACCATCGCCACAAAATCATTGCCAAGTGGCGGCAGGATGCGGCGAAAGGCCTGCGGGAAGACGATCAGCCGGAACCGGTGCCACGGGCCAAGGCCCAGCGCCTCTGCCGCTTCGATCTGGCCCTTTTCGATGGATTGCAGGCCAGCGCGGAAGACTTCGGCGATAAAGGCGGAATAGCCGATGGTCAGGGCGATGATCGCCCGCCACATCAGGCTGAAATCACGTGGCCGGATCGGGTCCAGCCCGATCACGTCACGAATCCCGTTCCAGCCCGCGACCAGCATCGGCGCAAGGACAAAGGCGACATAAAGAAGAAGGACGATGATCGGCACGCCACGCACGATTTCGATATAGAACCGGGCGACCTGCCGCAGCACGAGGAACCGCGACAGCGACATGACCGCCAGCAGCAAGCCCAGTGCAGAGGCCAGCGTGAAGCCGACCAGCGTCACGAAGATCGTGACCCGGGCCCCCTTGCCCAGGGTTTGCAGAACCTGCGTGTAGATGTCATCGGTCAGAACCTGCCACAGCATCCAGCCGCCGATGGCCACGGCCACCAGCAACCACCATGGAAAATCCTTGTCCTGCGGGGATTGGGGGATCATGCGGAAAAGGGGGCGGACCGTGGCCCGCCCCGTCTGGCCCTATTGACCCATCTTGTATTCAAGGAACCATTTGACGTTCAGCGCCTCAAGCGTACCGTCCTCGGCCATAGAGGCAATGGCGGCGTTCATCGGTTCGACAAGGTCAGAGCCCTTCGGGAAGATGAACCCGAAATCCTCGGTCCCAAGCGGCCCGCCGATGATTTTCAGCCCGCCGTCCGAGGCATCCACATAGCCGTTCCCGGCGGTGCCATCGGTCAGGACAAGATCCACATCGCCCGCGCGCAGCGCCTGCACGGTCGCGCCGAAGGTTTCCATCAGCTTGATGCGCGGGTTCGCCTCGTCCCCGTCCAGTACGTCATAGACGCCGACGTAGAAGGGCGTGGTGCCAGGCTGCGCGGCCATCAGCAGATCGGGGTCGGCGGCAAAGGACGCGGCATCGTTGAACCGGTCCTCGTCGCCGCGCACCATCATGACCATCTGGCTGGTCATGTAGCTGTCCGAGAAATCCACCACCTCGGCCCGGTCTTCGCGGATGGTGATCCCGGTCATACCCATGTCGTACTGGCCTTCCGAGACGGCGGGGATCATCGCGTCCCAGCTGATGTTTTCATAGGTGACAGTGATGTTCAGACGCTCGGCGATTTCCGCCATCGCGTCGTATTCCCAGCCGATGGCGTTCCCGTCGGCATCCAGGAACTGAAGCGGCGGATAGGCGTTTTCGGTGACGACGACCACCTCACGCCCGCCAAGGTCGGGCAAGTGGCCAGCGGCAGAGCCGACAGTGGCAAGGCAGGCAAGGCCCGCAGCAAGGGCAGCAATGGATTTCATGGAACAGACTCCCTGTTGGTTTTACGGGGAGTATGGCGCAGGCAACGCGAAAAGAAAGCCCCCGCGCCAAGGGAGTTTCGGGGGCCAGCGAACCGGCCCCCGATCACGCGGTCATTCGGCCGCGTCGAGGTAATCTTCCAGCGGCGGACAGGTGCAGACAAGGTTCCGGTCGCCATAGACGTTGTCGACCCGGTTGACCGGGGACCAGTATTTGTCCACGCGGAACGACCCCGCCGGGAAACAGCCGGTCTTGCGGTCGTAGGGACGGTCCCATTCGCTCACCAGATCTTCGACCGTGTGCGGCGCGTTGCACAGCGGATTGTTGTCCTGCGGCCATTCGCCGTTTTCGACCCGCTCGATCTCGGACCGAATGTCCAGCATCGCCGCGATAAAGCGGTCCAGCTCGGCCTTGGTCTCGGATTCGGTGGGTTCGACCATCAGCGTGCCCGCCACCGGCCAGCTCATCGTGGGCGCATGGAACCCGTTGTCCACCAGACGTTTGGCGATGTCGTCCACGGTCACATGGGCGCTGTCGGCAAAGGGGCGCGTGTCAAGGATGCATTCATGGGCCACGCGGCCCTGTTTGCCCTTGAACAGCACGTCATAGGCGCCTTCCAGCCGCTTGGCGATGTAATTGGCGTTCAGGATCGCCACCTTCGTGGCCTGCGTCAGCCCCTGCCCGCCCATCATCAGCACATAGGCCCAGGAAATCAGCAGGATCGAGGCCGACCCCCAGGGCGCGGCGCTGACCGGGCCGGTCTGGCCGCCGGTTTCCGGGTGGCCCGGCAGGTAGGGTGCCAAATGCGCCTTGACCCCGATCGGACCCATGCCGGGGCCGCCGCCGCCATGCGGGATGGCAAAGGTCTTGTGCAGGTTCAGGTGGGACACGTCGCCGCCGATCTCGCCCGGTTTGGCAAGCCCGACCATGGCGTTCAGGTTCGCCCCGTCGATATAGACCTGTCCGCCATGCGCATGGGTGATCTCGCAGACCGCGCGCACGGTGTCTTCGAACACGCCGTGGGTGGACGGGTAGGTGATCATGCAGGCGGCCAGACGGTCGCCCGCGGCTTCTGCCTTGGCGGCGAAATCATCAAGGTCGATGTCGCCGTTGTCGGCGGATTTGACCACGACGACCTCCATCCCGCACATCTGGGCGCTGGCGGGGTTGGTGCCATGGGCCGAGACCGGGATCAGGCAGATCTTGCGCTGATCGTCGCCATTGGCCGCGTGATAGGCCATGATCGTCAGAAGGCCCGCATATTCGCCCTGCGCCCCCGAATTGGGCTGCATCGACATGGCATCATAGCCGGTCGCGACACAAAGCTTGTCGGACAGATCCGCGATCATCTGCTGGTAGCCTTCGGCCTGATCCAGCGGCGCGAAGGGATGCATGAAGGCAAACTCGGGCCAGCTGATCGGCATCATTTCGACCGCGGCGTTCAGCTTCATGGTGCAGGACCCCAATGGGATCATCGCCCGGTCCAGCGCAAGGTCGCGGTCCGACAGGCGGCGCATGTAGCGCATCATCTCGGTCTCGGCCCGGTTCATGTGGAAGATCGGGTGGGTCAGGTAATCCGACGCGCGCTGAAGCTCTTCCGGAATCCGGTATTCGTGGGCAAGGTTGTCGTCCTTGGTGTCAATCCCGAAGGCACGCCAGACCGCCTCGATGGTGCGGCGACGGGTGCGTTCATCAAGGCTGATCCCGACCTTGGTCGTGCCGACCTTGCGCAGGTTCACCCCGTTTTCGACAGCCAGTTGCATGACCGCGCCCTGAAGCGGACCAACCTCGACCGTGATGGTGTCAAAGAAATGATCAGGTTCGACGGTGAACCCTGCGGCTTCGAGCCCGCGCACAAGGCGAACGGTCTTGCGGTGCACACGCTGGGCAATTGCCTTGAGGCCCTTCGGCCCGTGGAACACCGCATACATCGACGCCATGACCGCCAGAAGTGCCTGCGCGGTGCAGACGTTCGACGTCGCCTTTTCGCGTCGGATGTGCTGTTCGCGGGTTTGCAGCGACAGACGATAGGCCGGGTGGCCGTGGCTGTCGACCGACACGCCGACAATCCGGCCCGGCATGTTGCGCTTGTAGGCGTCCTTGCAGGCGAAATAGGCCGCGTGCGGGCCGCCATAGCCAAGCGGCACACCAAACCGCTGGGTCGATCCAACAGCGATATCGGCGCCCATCGCGCCGGGTTCTTTCAGCAGCGTCAGCGCGAGCGGGTCGGCAATGACGATGCCAATCGCCTTGGCCGCGTGCAGCTTCTCGATATGGGCGGTGAAATCGCGGACGTGGCCGTAGGTGCCGGGATATTGGAACACGGCGCCAAAGACCGCCTCGGCATCCATCTCGTCCGGGTTGCCAACAATCACCTCGATCCCCAGAGGCGCGGCGCGGGTCTTGATCACCTCGATGTTCTGTGGGTGGCAGTCCTGATCGACGAAGAAAGCCTTGGCCTTCGACTTGGCCACGCGTTCGGCCATGGTCATCGCCTCGGCCGCCGCCGTCGCCTCGTCCAGAAGCGAGGCATTGGCGATCTCAAGACCGGTCAGGTCGGTGATCATGGTCTGGTAGTTCAGAAGCGCCTCAAGCCGGCCTTGCGAAATCTCGGGCTGGTAGGGGGTGTAGGCGGTGTACCAGGCGGGGTTTTCAAGGATGTTGCGCTGGATCGCGGGCGGGGTCACGGTGCCATAATATCCCTGCCCGATCAGGCTGGTCAGCACCTTGTTTTTCTTGGCCACCTGACCAAGGAAATGCAGCAATTCACCTTCCGACTTCGGCTTGCCGAAATCCAGAGGTTCGGCCTGTCGCAGGCTTTTCGGGACCGTCTGGTCGATCAGGTCATCCAGGCTGTCAGCGCCGACGACCTTCAGCATCTCGGCCATTTCCTCGGGCGAGGGGCCGATATGGCGGCGGTTGGCAAAATCGTAGGGAAGGTAGTCGGTCGGGGTGAAAGGCATCTGCGTCTCCATGATCCCAAGGGAAAGGGGAGCGGGCGCGGGCGTCGCTCCCCCCGTATCGGTGCAACTGTTGGCGGGGCTGACCTAGGCGATGAACTCTTTGTAGGCGGCCTCATCCATCAGGTCGTCCAGCGCCGACATGTCGTCGATCTTCATCTTGAAGAACCAGCCATCGCCTGTGGGGTCGTCGTTGACCAGCGCGGGGTTGTCGGCCAGTGCTTCGTTCACCTCGACGATCTCGCCGTCGAGCGGGGCAAGGATGTCCGACGCCGCCTTGACGGATTCGATCACCACGACCTCGTCATCCTTGGACACGGTGGTCTCGGCCTCGGGCAGTTCGACAAAGACGATATCGCCCAGCTGTTCGCTGGCATGGTCGGAAATGCCAACGACGACCAGATCGCCTTCGACGCGGAGCCATTCGTGTTCTTCAGTGTATTTCATTGGACTTCTCTCCAGTTGGACAATTCAGCGTTTATAGGTGGCCGCGCGGAACGGCATGTCCGCGACGGTAACGGGAAGGCGCTTGCCGCGCACCTCGCCAAAGAGACGGGTGCCGGTTGCGGACAGGCCGGTCGCGACATAGCCCATGGCCATGGGCCGTTCGATCGAGGGGCCAAAGGCGCCGGAGGTGACAGTGCCAATCGGCGCGCCGCCCTCTTCCTCGGCGAACAGCTCGACCCCGGCCCGCATCGGCGCGCGGCCTTCGGGCAGCAGCCCCACGCGCAGGCGGGACGGGCCATCGGCCAGTTCTTTCAGGATACGCTCTGCGCCCGGAAACCCGCCTTCACGGGTGCCACCGGCACGGCGGGCCTTTTGCATGGCCCAGTTCAGGTTCGCCTCGACCGGGCTGGTGGTCGGGTCAAGGTCATTGCCGTAGAGGCACAGCCCCGCCTCAAGTCGCAGGCTGTCACGCGCGCCAAGGCCGATCAGTTCGACAGCCTCGTCCGCGATCAGGGCGCGGGTGATCTCCTCGGCCCGATCGTTCGGGATCGACACCTCGTATCCGTCCTCGCCGGAATAGCCCGACCGGCTGACCCAGCAGTCCGCGCCCATGATGTCGACCGTCGCGACGTCCATGAATTTCATCTCGGCCACGGCGGGGGCCAGCACGGCGAGTGCACGCTCCGCCTCGGGCCCTTGCAGGGCGATCAGGGCGCGATCGGTGATCGGGATCACGTCGCAGGTGTCGGACAGGTTGGCCTGCATATGGGCGATGTCGGCATCCTTGCAGGCGGCATTGACCACGACAAACAGGTGATCGCCGCGGTTGGCGACCATCAGGTCATCGTCGATCCCGCCGGTGTCATTGGTGAACAGGGCATAGCGCTGGCGGCCTTCCTTCAGTTCCAGCAGGGCCACGGGCACAAGCGTTTCAAGCGCCAGCGCGGCATCGGCCACATTGCCGGACCTCGGACGCAGGATCACCTGCCCCATGTGGCTGACATCGAACAGGCCCGCCTTGGCGCGGGTGTGCAGATGTTCCTGCATCACGCCCAGCTTGTATTGCACAGGCATGTCATAGCCCGCGAAGGGCACCATCTTGGCACCCATTTCGCGGTGCAACGCGTTCAGCACGGTTTGTTTCAGATCAGCCCCGGTCGCGTCAGTCATGTCGCCCCTTCCCTTGGTTCAGCCGGGGCGGAATGCGACCGGCATCGGTTCCGGGCCATTGGCCCGGCGTTCGATGCCCCCTCTGTCCTTTCGCCTGAGATCGTTATCCCTTCGGCGGGCGCGTCACACGCGCCTCTCTCCAGAGTTTGTCCTTCGCAGCACGGTCCTGTTGCCTGAGAGTTTACCGGGGCGGTTGCTCCTTCGGCACTGGTGATCCAGTTCTCCCATACTGCGCCTTTCGATTACGAGATTCGCGGGTCACCCGTCCAGAGATTTCTGCATACGATGGGATGCCGGGCAAAAACGCAGGAAGAATTGCCGCGAAGTCCGTGTTTCGCGCACGAATTTCCCGGTAGGCAGACGGCATCGGATTGATATAAACAAATAGCAATGCATGCATGGGAGGTTGATCAATGATCGTGACACGCCGTAGATTGCTTCAAACCGGAGGGGCCGCTTTGGCCGCTGCGGGCGGGATGGTCCCGGTCTGGGCCCATGCCAGCACCCAGGTTGGGGCGATGCAGATCGATACCTTGTCGGACGGCAATCTTGTCCTGCCGCGCAATTTCATCCTTGGCGCCGTGCCGGAAGAAGAGGCCGCCGCAATCCTCGACAGCTTTGACATCGCAGGCGACAGTTTCACCCCCGATTGCAACCTGACCCTGATGCGGGACGGGACCAATACGGTGATCTTCGACGCGGGCTCTGGCCCCAACTTCATGCCCTCGGCGGGCAAGCTACTGGATGCGATGGATGCGCTGGGGGTCGATCCTGCCGAAGTGACCCATGTGCTGTTCACCCACGCCCATCCGGACCATCTGTGGGGGGCGTTGGACGATTTTGATGAACCTTTCTTTATGAATGCGGCCCATCTGATCGGCGCCGAAGAACTGGCCTATTGGATGGACCCGGAGACGGTGAACACCATCGGGACCGAGCGGCAGGCCTTTGCTGCAGGCGCATCGCGCATCCTTGCAACTCTGGATGACTACGGTGTGCTGGAAACCTTTGACGACGGGGCCGAGGTGCTGCCGGGGATCACCGCGCGGCAGTTCGGCGGGCATACACCGGGGCATATGGTGTTTGACCTGAATTCGGAGGGCGCAGGGCTGACCGTGGTCGGTGATGTGATCGGCAATCACCACCTTGCCTTTGCCCGGCCCGGCTGGCCATCGGGGTCAGATCAGGACCCGGAGGCGGGGATCGTGTCGCGCAGCGCGCTTCTGGCGGAACTGGCCGAAAGCGGGCGCAGCCTGATCGGCTATCACCTGCCCTTCCCCGGCATCGGCACGGCAGTGGCGGACGGCGACGGATACCGCTTCGTCGCGGCCTGATCAGGGTTGCCATTTCCACGTTAACCAACATTCTGGGCGGGCCAAGCACGGAGCCCGCCCATGACCGCCCTGATCGACCTGTATTTCTGGCCCACGCCGAACGGTTGGAAGATCTCCATCGCGTTGGAAGAAATGGGCCTGCCATACACCACCCATCTGGTCAACATCGGCAAGGGCGACCAGTTTGCGCCCGAATTCCTTGCCATTTCCCCCAATAACAAGATGCCCGCGATTACCGATCCCGACGGGCCGGATGGCACGCCGATCTCGATTTTCGAAAGCGGGGCGATCCTGCAATACCTCGCCCGCAAGACCGGACAGTTATACGGTGAAACCGAGCGGGAACGCATCGCCGTGGACCAATGGCTGATGTGGCAGATGGGCGGGCTTGAGCCGATGGCCGGGCAGGCGCATCACTTCCTGAAATACGCCCCCCACATGGACCCGCCCCATGACCTGCCCTACGCCAAGGACCGATACCGCGCGGAAACCGCCCGGCTTTATGGGGTGATGGACCGGCAGTTAGCGAACCATGAATTCCTTGCCGGGGATTTCTTTTCCATCGCCGATATCGCCTGCTGGGGCTGGGCGTCGCTGTGGGAGGGACAGGAACAGAGGCTGGATGACAAACCCCGGCTTGCCCGCTGGCTGGACACCGTCAGCGCCCGGCCCGGCGTGCAGCGCGGCCGCGCCCTTTATGCAGAGCTGCGATCGGACTTTCGCAAGGACACATCCGGCCACGGGCACCTGTTCAAACGGTGATCAGGCGTCTTTGTCGCCCTCTTCCGCGATCCCGTGATCTTCGAAAATCCGGTATTGCGACATGACAAAGGCGAAAAGCGCGATGGGCAGGCCAAAGGTCTTGACCGAAACCCAGACCGCATCCGACAGCGCAAAGGCAATGACCGTGTTCAACACCGCCAGCGCCACGAAGAAATGGGCAAATCGCCCGGTGAGGATGATCCATCCTTCGGGCGTCATTGGCAGGAATTCCTCCATCACATAGGCCAGATAGGATTTCCCGCGCCACAGACCGACATAGAGGATGCCGGCAAAAGCGGCATAGAGGATGGTGGGTTTCAGCTTCAGAAACAACTCGTCGTTCAAAAGCACGGTCAGCCCGCCCATGACCACAACCAGCACAAGGGTCATGACCTGCATCCGCGACAGCCGCCCGGTCAGCGCCCAAAGTGCGCCCATGCAGATGACAAGCAGCGGGACAAACCCCGCGGTGATCAGGATGAAGGGTTTCACCTCGCGCCCGAACAAGGGGTAGGTGTCCTCTTTCAACAGAAAGAAGGCCGCGAAGAAAGCCAGCACGGGGCCGAAATCAAGCGCCGTTTTCAACCATCCGGGCACCTTGCGTTCCGCCATGCCTATCGTCCTCCCAGTTCCACCATCACCGCGCCCAGCGCGATCAGTCCCATCAACGCGAGCCGTCGCGGCCCGACCTTTTCGCCCAGAATGAACCAACCGATCAGGGCGGCGAAAACAGGCGAAGTTTCGCGCAGCACGGCCGCCTCGCCCACCTTGTCCAGCCGGGTCGCCAGAAGGACCCCACCGAAACTGGCCCAAGCGATAACAGCCCCGATCGCCCCGCGCCAGACCAGTGTCCGCGCCGATCCGGCCATGCCGAACCGCCGCACGTGATAGGCCGCGATCAGCGGCATATCGAGCGAGGTGATCACGAAGAACCACGCAAGAAAGGTGAAGGGGTTCGCGGCCAGCCGGATCCCCCACGCGTCATAGACCGTATAAAGCGCCACCATCAACCCGCCCACCAGCGCCCAGACCAAGCCGATCCGCAGCCCGCGTCCATCGAGCTTTTCCTCGGACAGGTTGCGCAGCGCCAAAAGCAGCATCGCACCCGACAGACAGGCCACCCCGGCCCATTGCAAGGCGGTGAAATGTTCGTGGAAGATTGCCGCCGCGGCCAGCACGGTCACCACCGGGCCGGTCCCCCTGATCACCGGGTAGACCACCGTATAGGCCGCCCGCTCATAGGCCAGCGCGACAGTCATCTTGTAAAAGAAATGCAAGACGGCCGCGCCCAGCAGGATCAGGAACCCCTGCGCCGTCGGCCATGGCACCAGAAATAGCGCGATGGGCAGCGACAGACCCAACAGCCAGACGTCGATCACGCCCCGGATGACGAAGGGATGATACCGTCCCTTCTGCAGCGCCCCAAAGGCCGCGTGAAACAGCGCCGAGGACAGGGCCAGCACAAGCGCCAGCTGCGCGCCCTGCGGGGTTCCGGCGATGGACAGGATCCAGTCGCCCATCCGCTAGCGCCCTGTCACAGGTTGCGCCCGACAAGGGCGTTGGCAAAGTCCTCGGGGTCGAAGGGGGCCAGATCGTCGATCTGTTCGCCCACCCCGATGGCGTGGATTGGCAGGCCGAATTTATCGGCCAGTGCCACAAGGACACCACCCTTCGCCGTCCCGTCCAGCTTGGTCATGATCAGGCCCGACACATCGGCAAGCTCCTGAAAAACCTTGACCTGGCTCAGGGCGTTCTGACCGGTCGTCGCGTCCAGCACCAACAGGGTATTATGCGGCGCTTCGGGGTCTTTCTTGCGGATCACCCGGACAATTTTCGCCAGTTCCTCCATCAGATCGGCGCGGTTTTGCAGACGCCCGGCGGTGTCGATCATCAAAAGGTCGGCGCCGTCGCGCTGCGCCTGATCCATCGCGTCAAAAGCCAGGCTGGCGGGATCGGACCCTTCGGGCGCGGTCAGCACCGGCACCCCGGCCCGGTCACCCCAGACCTGAAGCTGTTCCACCGCCGCCGCGCGGAAGGTATCACCAGCAGCGATCACCACTTTCTTGCCCGCCGCCCGGAACTGGCTGGCCAGCTTGCCGATGGTCGTAGTCTTGCCCGACCCATTGACCCCGACCACCAGAACGACCTGCGGCGTCTTGGGGTAAATCGGCAGCGGGCGGGCCACGGGCTCCATGATCCGGCTGATTTCAGAGGCCATCAGCCCTTTGATCTCGTCCACGCTCAGCCGTTTTCCCAAACGGCCCTCGGCCATGTTGGCGGTGACGCGCAGGGCCGTATCAACGCCCATATCGGCAGTGATCAGCAGCTCTTCGAGCTGTTCGAGCATGTCGTCGTCCAGCGCCCGGCGGACAACGGTCTTTTTCTCGCCCCGGCCCAGAAGGCGACCCAGAAGGCCCGGCTTTGCCGCCGGTTCCTCGGGCGCATCGGCCAACAGATCGGCGCGCGCGAGTTCCGGTTCCGGTTCCGGTTCCGGTTCCGGTTCCGGTTCCGGTTCCGGTTCCGGTTCCGGTTCCGGTTCCGGTTCCGGTGAAAGACTTTGCATGATCGGGGCCGGGTCAAGCACGATGACGCCCGGCGACGGCCCCTCATCATCGATTTCGGGCTCGGGCTCGGGCTCGGGCTCGGGCTCGGGCTCGGGCTCGGGCTCGGGCTCGGGCTCGGGCTCGGGCTCGGGAAGGGGTGCTGCTGCCGGGGCGGCTGTGTCAACCACCTCCTCGGTGATGTCCTCTTCCTCGCCCCCGTCCGAAACGATTGCCTCCAGCCCTTCGTCGATCTTCGACGAGGACTTGAACAACCGCTCTTTCATCTTCTTGAAAAACGACATCCGCGCGCCCGAGCCCCTTTACCCGTGTCCCATTGGTTTCCTTCCACCTAATCCGCAACGCGGCGCATTGGAAGGGTCAGGCAGTGGCTGACAAGGCGAAAACCCAGGCAAAACCCGCCTGTGCACCCCAATAAAGCGACCAGACCGCATAGGGGGTCCAGCGGCGGGCCGGGTGGGCGGCGGTCAGAACAAACAACTCGAACGACAGGATCGTGTCGGACGCCATGAAGGCCAGCGCCGACAGGGCCACGGGCCACGGCAGCGAAAGCGCGAGCAACCCCATCGCCCCGATGATCGCGACATAGCCCATGACCGGCCAGCGCATCGGCCCGGTGCGCGACCACAAAAGCCCCGCCATCGCGACGGAAAACAGGCCCACGACCGCGCCCGCGCCTGCCCCGGGCCAGCCGCCCCCGGCCCCGACCATCAACCAGACATAGGCCAGATGCGCCAATGCAAAGGCCACCAGCCCCGCCAGAAACGCCCGCTCCCCGGGTCGGGACAGGAAGAAATCCCCGACCGCGCCCAGCGCAAGGGCCGCGACAAGCGCCACGGGCCCGCCCGCCAGACCGGCGGCAAGGGACAGGCCCGCGACCGCCCCGGTCTTGACCAAGGATTTCGGCCAGCTGTGCCCGGCAGCGCAATAGCGCGTCAGGAACAGGGCCGATAACAGCGCGGAGGCGGCGAACACGAACATGTAGTAATCAGACACCACGGGGGCGGTTCCGGCAATTGCAGACGCCGCGTCAGCCTGCCAGACTGCGCGCATGTTGTTGTTCTCCGTCGCCAGCCTGACCCCTGCCGCGCTGATCGCCCTTGCCACGTTGTCGGGGGGCGGATGGGCCTTTGCCCTTCTGGCCTATATGGCGGTTTTCGTGCCCCTGCTGGACTTGTTGGTCGCGCGCGTTACCCCGCCCGCCGAGGCAGAGGAATTCCCGGCGGCCAACGCGCTGTCCGTCGCGCTGGCGCTGGCACATTTCGCGGGGCTGGCGCTGGCGGTCTGGGCGCTTTCGGGGCCCATGCTGACCCTGGCGCAAAAGGCCGCGCTGTTTGCCGGTGCGGGGCTTTGGTTCGGGCAGGTCAGCAACTCCAACGCGCACGAGCTGATCCATCGGGGTAACAGGTTGCTGCATCGGCTTGGGGTTGCAGTCTATGTCTCGCTTCTGTTCGGGCACCACGCCTCGGCCCACGTTCTGGTGCATCACGTGCGGGTCGCTACACCAGAGGACCCGAATTCGGCGCGGCTGGGCGAAGGGTTCTACCGCTTTGCTCTGCGGGCCTGGATGGGATCGTTTCGCGAAGGGTTGCGGGCGGAAACCGCGCGGATGGTGCGGGCCGGACGGCCCCTGTGGCGGCATCCCTACGGCGCCTATGTCGGCGGGGCGGTGGTGACGTTTGCGGCGGCCTTTGTGCTGGGCGGCGCGGGCGGCATTTTGGCCATGATCGGGCTGGCGGGATATGCGCAGATGCAGCTGCTCTTGTCCGACTATGTGCAGCACTACGGGCTGTCGCGGGCCATGCGCCCGGATGGCAAACCCGAACCCGTGGCCGACCGGCATAGCTGGAACAGCCCGCATTGGTATTCCTCGTCAATGATGCTGAACGCGCCGCGCCATTCGGACCACCACGCGCGGCCTTTGCGCCCCTATCCGGCGCTACGGCTGACGGACGGGCCGCAACTGCCCCGATCCTTGCCGGTGATGGCGACCCTTGCGCTTTTCCCCCGAAGGTGGCGGCGGGTCATGGACAGGCGCGTGGCCATTCAATCTCCCAATTCAGAAAGGCCAACCGGATGATCCGCGCAATTCTTGCCGCGCTTGTCGGCATGACCGCCCCCGCCGCGGCACAAACCGCACTCAGCGCGGACGCGTTTGAAGCCTACAGCGAAGGCCGGACATTCTATTTCGGGGTCGAGGGCGAAGGCATCTACGGGATGGAAACCTACTATCCCGACCGGCGGGTCATCTGGACATTCATGGATGGGCGCTGCGAGGAAGGCATCTGGTACGAAGAGGCCGGAAACATTTGTTTTTCCTATGATTTCGACCCTGACCCGCAATGTTGGAGAATGTTTGAAGTGGACAGCGGCCTGATGGCCGTTTTCATGAACAGGCCCGACAGTGATACACTTTATACCGTCACGCCTGCCCCGAACGCGGTGGTGTGTCAGGGGCCGGGGGTCTGATCAGAACAACGACCCCTGTTCGGGTGGCTTCTTGGGCGCCGATTTCTTTGCGCCGCCTCCCTTGCCCGCGCCAACGGTGATCCGCCCATCAGCGAATTGGATCTCCAGTTCGGTCGCGGCCCCGGCGGATTTAGTGTCCTTCACCACCGCCCCGTCGCCGCGCACAACGGCATAGCCGCGCTCCAGCGTGCGTTCGTAACCAAGGCTTTGGCGTAGACGGTCCAGCGCCTCCAGCCGGTCGCGGTGGCGGGTGTGGATGGCGGTCATCGCCGCCCCGGCCCGATCCATCAGATCGGCGGCCTTGCGGCGGGTCTCGTCGATATCTTTCCGGCTGTCGCGCAATTGCCGTTGCAGGGCGGGGGCAAGACGGCCCGACAGGCGGTCCAGAACCCGCCGTTCCTGTGTAATCCGCCCCTGCAGAACCGAAGGACGCAGACTGCCCGCGACCCGGCCCAGCAGGATCGCCTTTTGCGCGGTCGCGGCCCGAAGCGCGGATGGTAGCCTGTCCGACGCGCGGTCCAGCCGCTGGCGCGGCGTATCCAGAAGGGATTCAGCCCGTGGCAGCGCGCGGGACAGATCGCGCAGACGCTGGCCGCGCAATTGCACCCCCTGCCCCACCGCGCGGGTCAGCCGCGCGCCCATCTGGTCAACCGCCGCCGCAAGTTCGACCCGCACCGGCACCGCCAGTTCCGCCGCCGCCGTCGGCGTGGGCGCGCGCTTGTCCGAGACAAAGTCGATCAGGGTGGTGTCGGTTTCGTGGCCCACTGCCGAAATCAGCGGGATGTCTGACGCCGCCGCCGCGCGGGCGACGATTTCTTCGTTGAAGCCCCACAGATCCTCGATAGAGCCGCCGCCGCGCGCCACGATCAGCAGGTCTGGGCGCGGCAGGGCGCCGCCGGGGGTCAGCCGGTTGAACCCTTCGATCGCCGCTGCCACCTGTGCCGCGCATTGCTGGCCCTGCACGGCAACCGGCCAAACGAGAACCTTGCGCGGGAACCGGTCGCGCAACCGGTGCAGGATGTCGCGGATCACCGCGCCGGTAGGCGACGTGACCACGCCAATCACCTCGGGCAGGAAGGGGATGGGTTTCTTCCGGTCCTCGGCGAACAGCCCTTCGGCGGCCAGCATCGCCTTGCGCTTTTCCAGCATGGCCATCAGGGCGCCCGCACCCGCCGGGGTCACATCCTCGACGTTCAACTGGTATTTCGACTGCGGGCCATAGGTGGTCAGACGGCCGGTGGCGATGACCTCCATCCCTTCTTCCGGGCGATGCGACAGGCGGGCGACCTGCCCCTTCCAGCTGACACTGGCGATGACGTTTCGGTCGTCCTTCAGGTCAAAATACAGGTGGCCGGTTCGGGCAAGAACAACCCGGCCCACCTCACCACGCACGCGGACATGACCGAACTCTCCTTCCAGCGTCCGCTTCACCGCGCCGGTGATTTCGGACACGGTCAGTTCGGGGCTGTTCGATCCGCCGTTTCCCTGCGGTCCATCGTCGTCAAACAGGTCCATGCGCCACCCTTGTTATCCGTGCCCGCCGACCTTATGACGCGGGGCAACAAAGGCCAAGCGGGGGACGCCATGAACATTCTCATTCTCGGCAGCGGCGGGCGGGAACATGCGCTGGCCTGGGCCGTCCTGCAAAATCCGAAATGTGACAAGCTGATCGTCGCGCCGGGAAATGCCGGGATCGCACAGATCGCCGACTGCGCGGATATCGACATCCTTGACGGGGACGTGGTGGCGCAATTCGCGGCCGAAAACGCGGTGGATTTCGTGATCGTCGGACCAGAGGCCCCCCTCGCGGCGGGTGTCGCGGACCGGTGCCGCGCCGCCGGACTTTCCGTTTTCGGACCTTCGGCAGCCGCAGCGCGGCTTGAGGCGTCCAAGTCTTTCACAAAAGCAATCTGCGACGCATCGAACGCCCCAACTGCCGCCTATGCCCGCTTTGACAGCGCCGACCCCGCCCGCGCCTACATCCGGCAACAGGGCGCACCCATCGTGGTCAAGGCCGACGGGCTGGCCGCGGGCAAAGGCGTGATCGTCGCCATGACCGAGGACGAGGCGCTCGCCGCCATCGACGACATGTTCGGCGGCGAATTCGGCGCAGCCGGGGCCGAGGTGTTGATCGAGGAATTCATGGAGGGCGAGGAAGGATCGCTTTTCGTGCTGGTTGACGGGGAAACCGTGCTGCCTATCGGCACCGCGCAGGACCACAAGCGGGTCGGCGAAGGCGACACCGGGCCGAATACCGGCGGCATGGGCGCCTATTCCCCCGCGCCGGTCCTGTCAGATGCGGTGGTAGACACGGCGATGTCAGAAATCGTCAAGCCGACCATGGCGGAAATGGCACGGCAAGGGATGCCCTATCAGGGGGTGCTCTACGTCGGGCTGATGATCAAGGACGGGCAACCGCGATTGGTGGAATACAACGTCCGCTTTGGCGACCCGGAATGCCAGGTGTTGATGCTGCGGCTTGGCGCGCAGGCGCTGGACCTGATGCAGGCCACGGCCGAAGGGCGGCTGGCCGAGGCACAGGTCAGCTGGGCCAATGACCATGCGATCACTGTTGTCATGGCCGCCAACGGATACCCCGGAGCCTATGAAAAAGGCTCTGTCATCAAGGGGCTGGACGGCTTGCCTGAGAACAGCATGAACGTGGTGTTCCACGCGGGCACAACGGGGAAAGACGGACAGATCACCGCCACCGGCGGTCGGGTTCTGAACGTCACCGCTCGCGGCGCGACCCTATCCGAGGCGCGGGATCGGGCCTATGCCATGGTTGATCAGATCGACTGGCCGGATGGGTTCTGCCGGCGCGACATCGGTTGGCGGGCGCTATAACCCCTTCTTTGGGTTAATAAATATCCCGGGGTGAATGGCCCGTCAGGGCCAGAGGGGCAGAGCCCCTGCCCCGTCCTCATGGGTCTTGACCCATGGGCAAAAGAATATGCCGCGCCCGGACGGGGCGCGGCATTCATTTTGACAAACCTTCGAAAATCAGGCAGCGCGGCTGGTCAGCACGCTGTCGATTTCCTTGGCGGCGGCGGTCTCATCGTTCCCTGCCACCGCTGCAATCTCGCGGGTCAGACGTTCCAGAGCAGCCTCGTACAGCTGACGCTCGGAATAGGACTGTTCGCGCTGGTCGTCGGCGCGGTGCAGGTCGCGGACCACCTCGGCAATCGCGATCAGATCGCCCGAATTGATCTTCTGTTCGTATTCCTGGGCCCGACGCGACCACATGGCCTTTTTCACCTTGGCCTTTCCCTTCAGGGTTTTCATCGCATGGGCAACGACGTCCGGCGACGACAGGCCGCGCATTCCAACTTCGGTCGCCTTGTTGGTCGGCACCCGCAGGGTCATCTTGTCCTTCTCGAAGGAAATCACGAAAAGTTCCAACTCGAACCCGGCGACTTCCTGCTTTTCGATCGACACGATCTTGCCGACGCCGTGGGCGGGGTAAACCACGAAGTCATTCGGGCTATACTCGAGCTTCTTCGACTTGCTCATATTCGTCCTTCCTATGACGACCGAACTGTATTTGGCGACAAAACAACCGGCGGAGATAAACAGCATCTCCGTCGGTTTCGCGCCTATGTTGTCAGGTCATGAATCCAGCAGCATTAGGGGCATCATATCACAAAAATGGCACATCCGGAAGCGCCGCAGCGCAGCACCGGAAATACCCCATATATTGCGGGGGGTTAGGTCCGATTCCAAAATCTGGGGTCCGGCAGGCCGCGAAACCCGCCGAATCGCTTAGCCGCCTTCGCCGGGCTTTTCCGAGAAGAGGTCAAGCTTGCCGGGCTTGCCGTCCATCTCGTCGGCATTTGGCAGCGGGTCTTTCTTGGTCACGATGACCGGCCACATTTCCGAATACTTGCGGTTGAATTCCACCCATTTTTCCATCTCCGGTTCGGTATCGGGCCGGATCGCATCGGCGGGGCATTCGGGTTCGCAAACGCCGCAGTCGATGCATTCATCGGGGTGAATCACCAGCATGTTCTCGCCTTCGTAGAAGCAGTCCACGGGGCAGACTTCCACGCAGTCGGTGTATTTGCAGGCAATGCAGTTGTCGTTGACGATATAGGTCATTTGGGGCCACCGGTTTCGTCTGTTTCGCGCCTAGCTAGGCCAAGCGCGGGCGTCATTCAAGATCGAAAGCCCCTTTCGCCCCCAACTGCGACGCCATGTTCCGGCGTTCTTTCTTTCCCGGGCGGCCCGTTCCATCGAACCCCGGATTGTGCGGAGGTTTTTCCGCAGGCGGCGGCGACAGGTCCTCGTAAAGCGCCTGCGCCTCGCTTGCGGGGCCGCGTCGGACCCCGATTCCCGTGATACGAACGACCTTGATGTCGTCTTCCTTGGCGAAGGTCAGAACATCGCCCGGGCCCACCGCGCGCGCCGGTTTCGACACCGGCGTGCCATCCACCCGAACCTTGCCCGCCGACACGATCGACGCGGCCAGCGTGCGCGTCTTGAAGAAACGCGCATGCCAGAGCCATTTGTCGATGCGGATCGTGTCCCGCGGGCTGTCCGTCACGTCAGGCCGTCACTTCGTCTTGAAGCCTGACAGGGCAGCGGCGAAGGGGTTGTCGGGGTCGATCCGGGCCTCGCGCTTGGGCTTGGCCGCGAAGGTCTGGGGTTTCTGGTCGCCACGCGGCCCACCCTTGCCCTGCGGCTTGCCGCCCTTGCGCCCTTTCGGCCCGCCTTTCGAACGGTCGCCGCCGCGGGCCTCTTGTGGCCGTCCACCGCCCTTGCGCTGGCCGCGTCCGGCCCAGGTGAAGGTATAGAATACCTCCATCTCGGGCGCGGCATCTTCGGTCGGGATCTCGGCAGGGGCCTCTTGCGGGGCTTCTTGCGGCACCTCGACCGGCGCTTCCTGCGGCTGGTCCGCGGGCACTTCAACCGGGGGCTCGGTGGGGGTTTCGTCGGGCTGACCCGGCAGTTCCGGCTCGCCTGCGACGACCGGTTTCGCCTTTTCGCGTTCGCCCTTTTCCGCCTTGTATCCAAGGCCTTGCATCAGGTCGGCGAATTGTTCCAGCGTCATGCCGGTGATCGACAGCATATCGGGGTTGGCTTCGAAGCCGCCCTTGCTGTCCTTGTCGCGCAGCATGTCGGCCAGCCGTTCCAGCATGTCGATGCGGATCGCCCGTTCGCCCGCGGCGCGATAGCCGGCCATGGCGTAATACCCCGGCTCTGCCCCTTTCTGGGCGGGCACGGTGACAAGGCCCGGCGGCGGGGCTTCGGGGAAGTCCTGCAACCCCTTGGCCAGCGACCACAGCACAAGGCGCAGACGGGTCGGCGCCGGTTTCAGCAGCAGCGGCATGAAGACGGTGAACTGGCCAAAGCGGACGCCATGCTTGCGCAGCGCGCCACGGGCATCCTGATCCAGATCGCGCACCTCGTTCGCAACTTCGCCACGGGGAATGATCCCGAACCCTTCGGACAGGCGGAAGGCAAAGCCACGGGCCAGCCCGGTCAGCGCCTCGTCGCCCAGCATCGCCAGCATCGGCTCATAGAGGGCGGCAATCTTGCGGTCGATGAAGTGTTGCAGGCGGCGGGTGACCTTCTGGGCCACGTCATCGCCGGCTTCCTCGTCGACAAAGGCCTGCACCTGCGGCTTCATCGGTTCCGGCCCCGCGACAAGCTTGCCCACGGCCTGATCGCCCCACATCAAGCCACCCTGTTCGGTAAAGTCGATTTCCGTATCGGGGGCGTTGTAGAACCGGTCGGCCCGCAGGCTGAAATGCGGCGCAAGCGCCTGCACCGACGCCTGACGCAGGGTCTTTGCCTCGTCCGGGCTTCCGGTTTTGTCCATCCGGAAACGGAACCCTTCCAACCGCCCGACGAATTCGCCGTCGACGGTCACTTCACCCTGTTCGTTCACCTCGGCCACAAGGCCCTCCTTCTGCTTGAGCCGGCGAAGCAAAACTGATGTCCGCCGGTCCACAAATCTTTGCGTCAATGCCGCATGCAGCGCATCTGACAGGCGGTCTTCTACCGCGCGCGTGGCCCCGCGCCAATGGGATTCGTCCGCAAGCCATCCACGCCGTTGCGCCACATAGGTCCATGTCCGCACATAGGCCAGCCGTTTGGACAGCGTGTCGATATCGCCCTCGGGCCGGTCCACCCGCTTCACCTGCCGGGCAAACCAGTCGCGCGGGATCTCTCCGTGCTGGTGCAGGAAGGTAAAGATGTCCCGCACAAGGTTGGCGTGTTCGCCCCGGCTGATCCCCCGGAAATCCGGCACCCGGCAGACATCCCACAAGAGTTTCACCGACGGCCCATCGCTGGCCCGGGCCATCACCTCGATATCGGCCGACATGGCCCTGAGCGCGGCAAGGTCATCGGATTCGCGCACCCGGGTGAACCAGTCGTTGTCGGTCTTCTGTTCCAGCGCGCCCAAAAGCCGGTTCACCGATCCGAACCGAAGCGAGGAATTGCGCCATTGCAGTTTCTTCACCGGGCGGAACTGGTGGTTCTCGATCGCCTCGACCACAGCCGGATCGAGGTCCGGCGCTTCGCCGGTCACGCCGAATGATCCGTGGGTCATGTGCCGCCCCGCCCGACCGGCGATCTGGGCCAGTTCGTCAACTGCAAGGGGCCGCATCCGCCGCCCGTCGAATTTGTCCAGCGCGGAAAAGGCGACGTGGTTCACGTCAAGATTCAGGCCCATCCCGATGGCATCGGTCGCGACAAGGAAGTCCACGTCGCCATTTTGATACATCTCGACCTGGGCATTGCGGGTCCGGGGGCTAAGTGCGCCCATGACCACAGCCGCGCCGCCCTTGGTCCGGCGCAGCAGTTCGGCGATGCCATAGAGATTATCAACCGAAAACCCCACAATTGCCGATCTTCCAGGCATTCGGCTTATCTTTTTCGAACCTGCATAGGTCAGGGTCGAAAACCGCTCCCGATGCAGGAACTGCACCTTGGGGACCAGCGCGGCGATGGCGGGGCGCATGGTTTCGGACCCCATGAACAGGGTCTCATGCAGGCCCCGGGCGTGCAATAGCCGGTCGGTGAACACATGGCCGCGTTCGGCATCGGCGCAGAGCTGAATTTCATCGACGGCCAGAAAATCACAGCCCATCCCCTCGGGCATCGCTTCGACCGTACAGACCCAATATTGGGCGCGGTCGGGAACGATCCGTTCCTCGCCCGTGATAAGCGCCACCACTGACGGACCGCGCAGGGCGACGATCCGGTCATAGACCTCGCGCGCAAGAAGCCGCAGCGGCAGGCCGATCACCCCGGTCCGATGCGCCAGCATCCGTTCGATGGCGTAATGGGTCTTGCCGGTGTTGGTCGGCCCAAGCACGGCCGTGATCCGGGGGGCAGCAGACATGATTGTATCCCGGACTGGCGGGGGGCAAACGGGCTAGAGCGCCTGCCCCTCGAACTGAAGTTTCAAACGATCCGCGGCCTCTTGGGCCAGCGTATTCGCCGGGTAGATATCCAGCACCCGGCCATAAACCTCAAGCGCCTCTTCCGGGCGCTCCAATTCTTCCAGCATGACCGCGAATCCGCGCATGGCGTCGAAATGCCGGGGGTTGAGCGCGAGGGTCTGGCGCAGGTCATCCAGCGCCGGACCGGGCAGGTCGAGAAGGTAATAGGCGATGGCGCGGCAGGAATAGCCTTCGGCGAAATCCGGCGCATGGTCGATCACGGCGGTGCAATGTTCGGAGGCGGCGAGCGGGTCGCCCGCGTCGATCGCCTCTTGCCCACGGCGCAGCAGCAGGTCGATGGCCGCCGATCCGCTCTTGCTCCACTCTGCCCGAATCTGATCGCCGATCCGGTCCGCATCGGCCCCTTGCGCCGCCTGCAAATCGTCGAACAGCGCATCTAACGCAGCGTCATCCGCCATGGCGGGTAGGGAAAACCCGACTGCGACGACAGATGCCGCAACGATAGATTTGAAGTGATCGGTCAGAGTGCCCATAACGTCAATGTAACCTATGCCGCGTAGGGTTCCAGTACCCCAGCGGTCAAATCATCGAAAGGACGACACGGGATGAGCGAAATTCTGACTGCGGCGGTTGCCGCCCTGAACGACAAGATGGGCGGCGCGGGCTTTGACGGCTCTGCCAAGTTCCAGATCGAAGGCGAAGGCGCGATCGTGATCGACGGCTCCGGTGCCCATGTCAGCGACGATGACGCCGACGTGACCCTCTCGGCCAGCGCCGAAACCTTTCAGGCGATCCTTGAAGGAGAGGAAAACCCGACGGCCGCTTTCATGACCGGCAAGCTGACCGTGGATGGCGACATGGGTATGGCGATGAAGCTGGCCGGGGTTCTGGCCTGATGCTGGCGGGCGCACCCTATTTCGATGCGGTGGCGGACGGGCCGGCCGGGGGCCGGACCGAATGGTTGCGCACGTCGGACGGGGTGCGCATCCGCGTGGGCCATTGGACCGGGCCAGAGGCGCGGGGCACCGTCCTGCTGTTTCCAGGCCGGACCGAATATATCGAAAAATACGGGCGCGCGGCGCGCGATCTGCTGGACCGTGGCTTTGCGACGGTCGCGGTGGACTGGCGGGGACAAGGATTGGCCGACCGGCCGGATCACAACCCGATGCAGGGCCATGTGCACCACTTCCACGACTACCAAAAGGATGTCGCGGCGGTGCTGCGCTATGCCCGCGATCAGGGTTTGCCCGAACCCTTCTACCTGATTGCCCATTCCATGGGCGGCTGCATTGGCCTGCGCGCCCTGTATGACGGGCTGCCGGTCAGGGCTGCGGCCTTTTCGGCCCCAATGTGGGGGATCGGAATCGCCCCGGCCCTGCGCCCCTTTGCCTGGGTCGTGTCGTCCCTGTCCAAACCGCTGGGGTTCAGCCATAGGTTCCCGCCGGGCCAGAACGCCGACAGCTACGTGAATACCGCCGATTTCAACGAGAATTCCCTGACCACCGACCGCGAGATGTTCGACTACATGCTCGACCAGCTTCGGGCGCACCCGGATCTTGCCCTTGGCGGACCGTCCCTGCGCTGGCTCGGCGAGGCGCTGGTGGAAATGCGGGCGCTGGCACGGAAACCTTCACCCGATGTGCCGACGATCACCTTTCTTGGCACGGCCGAGGATATCGTGGACCCGAGCCGCATCCGCGACCGGATGGGCCGCTGGCCAAATGGAACCTTGGTCGAGATCGACGGCGCCCGTCACGAAGTGATGATGGAAGGGCCCGAGACCCGGAAGATGGTGTTCGATCGGATCGCCGGCCATTTCAACGCCGCGCCCTGACCAAATGGTGGGTCAAGACCCACCTTGCGCCCTGTCTTTCAACGCGCTGGACCCACCGCATCCCCGCCGCCGCGCACGACGGTGTTCGGCACCCTCATCCTCCCCACTCTCATTTTGCCCCAAATACTCCGGGGTGAATGGCCCAACGGGCCAGAGGGGCAGAGCCCCTCAAAGGTAAGGTAGGTTTCAACCCACCCTCTCCGCCCCCGGGGGTTTCATGTCGACGGGCAAAGCACTATCTCTGACGTCAAACGTCATGACGAGGTATTCCATGCGCACCCCTACCCCCAATTTCGACAAAGACAGCCGCGGCGCCAACGCTTTGGGCCAATTGCCGGATTGGGACCTGACCGACCTTTACGCCGATCCCGATGCACCGGAACTGGCGCGCGATCTGGACTGGCTTGAAACCGCCTGCGCCAGTTTCGCCGCCGATTACGAAGGAAAGCTGGCCGATCTGGACGGCGCCGGGCTGGCCGAGGCGGTAAAGCGATACGAGGAGATCGACATCATCGCCGGGCGGATCATGTCATATGCCGGCCTGCGCTACTACCAGATGACCATGGACGGCGAGCGGGCGAAATTC
The DNA here is from genome assembly GCF_035969385.1 of Marivivens marinus. Lineage (NCBI taxonomy): Bacteria > Pseudomonadati > Pseudomonadota > Alphaproteobacteria > Rhodobacterales > Paracoccaceae > Marivivens > Marivivens marinus. The sequence goes on from NZ_JAYKKJ010000003.1 coordinate 51,725, forward strand.
ATGTCCGACTGTCAGGATAAGGTCACCACCTTCACCACGCCGCTTGTCTTCTACAGCCTCGAATTCAACCGCCTGTCGGACGAAGCGCTGGACGCCGCCTATGCCGCAAGCGCCGATCTGGCCCGCTATCGCCCGGTGCTGGACCGGATGCGGGCGATGAAGCCTTACCAGCTGTCGGACGAGTTGGAGAAATTCCTGCACGACCAGTCTACCGTCGGGGCCAGCGCCTGGAACAAGCTGTTCGATGAAACCATGGCCGGGCTGATGTTCACCGTCGATGGCGAGGAACAGAACCTTGAGGCGACGTTGAACCTTCTGACCGAACAGGATCGCGCCACGCGCGAGGCGGCGGCCCGCGAACTGGCCCGGGTCTTTGGCCAGAACGTGAAACTGTTCGCCCGTGTTCACAACACGCTCGCCAAGGAAAAGCAGATCGAGGACCGCTGGCGCGGCTTCCCCACCCCGCAGACCGGCCGCCACCTGTCCAACCATGTGGAACCCGAGGTGGTCGAGGCGCTGCGCAACGCGGTGGTCGCCGCCTACCCGCGCTTGTCGCATCGCTATTACGCGCTGAAGGCGAAATGGATGGGGCTGGACCGGATGCAGGTCTGGGACCGCAACGCGCCCCTGCCGATGGAATCCGACCGGATCGTGAATTGGGAAGAGGCCCGCAAGACCGTGATGGAAGCCTACGCCGGGTTCGATCCGCGCATGGCCGAGCTTGCCGAACCGTTCTTCGACAAAGGCTGGATCGACGCGGGCGTGAAACCGGGCAAGGCCCCCGGCGCCTTTGCCCACCCGACCGTCACCACGGTGCACCCCTATGTGATGCTCAACTACATGGGCAAACCGCGCGATGTGATGACCTTGGCGCATGAACTGGGCCACGGTGTCCATCAGGTGCTGGCCGCCGGTCAGGGGGAACTTCTGTCCTCCACCCCGCTGACGTTGGCCGAAACCGCCTCGGTCTTTGGGGAGATGCTGACCTTCCGCAAGCTTCTGGCCGACGCCAAGGATGACGCGGAACGCAAGGTTCTTCTGGCGGGCAAGGTCGAGGACATGATCAACACGGTCGTGCGCCAGATCGCCTTTTACGATTTCGAATGCAAATTGCACGCCGCCCGCGCCGAAGGCGAATTGACACCCGAGGATATCAACGCCCTGTGGATGTCCGTGCAGGCCCAAAGCCTTGGGCCGGTCTTCGACTTCATGGAAGGCTATGAAACCTTCTGGTCCTACATCCCCCACTTCGTCCATTCGCCCTTCTACGTCTACGCCTATGCCTTCGGCGACGGGTTGGTGAACGCGCTCTATGCTGCCTACGAAGAAAGCGACGGGGATTTCCAGGAGAAATATTTCGATATGCTCAAAGCGGGCGGGTCGAAGCACCACAAGGACCTTTTAGCACCCTTTGGTCTGGATGCCAGCGACCCGGCATTCTGGGACAAGGGCCTGTCGATGATCGAAGGCTTCATCGACGAATTGGAAGCCATGGGCTGAGACCGGGGTAAGGTGGGTCTAAACCCACCTTACTTGGCCTCGTGCGGGTGGAACGATCAGGCGTAGCAGACCACCTCGATCTCGACCCCGTTGTTTTCATCGAAATAGAAGCGGCGGCCCGGTTCGTAGTCCGCATGGGAATGCGGCGCGAACCCTTCGGCGCGGACCGCCGCCTCGGCCGCGGCCAGGTCGTCCACGACGATCCCGATATGGTTCAGCCCACCCCGCATGAGATAACTGTTGTCGGCCGGGGTTTGCGCCGCACCGCCGTCCGGGCCTGTGTACAGTGCCAGATACTGGTCGCCGGTTCCGACGTGAACGGTAAAGCCGCCATTGATAGCCGTTCCTTCCCAGCGGGTTTCCCAGCCAAACAGCCGATGCAGGACCGCGGCTGTGGCGCGTGGGTCGGCAACGGTCACGTTCACATGTTCAAGCCTTGCCATTCCGGCCCCCTTTCCGATCAAGCCCAAAGCGGACACAGCCCGCGGTCAGGTCGTGCCCCCACCCCAGCCCATCCCGTTCAAGGTGCCGCACCACCGCAGGCGGCAGGCACACCCGTTCCGAATTCCGTTCCCATGGCATCGTTCAATCCTTTCTTGCCTTGTGTTCAACCTTCGACTCAGGTGTAATTTCTCAAGTCCGCTTTAGATCAAGGGGTTTTTCATGCAGGGCGGATTGACGATCGGCGATCTGGCGGAACGGACGGGGCTGGCCGTGTCGGCGATCCGGTTCTACGAAACCCACGGCATTGTGCAGCCGGTGCGCAACGCGGGCGGGCACCGCCGATACGGTCGGCCCGACATACGGCGTCTGTCCTTTGCGATGATCGCGCAGAAACTGGGGTTCTCCCTGTCCGAGATCGCCGCCGAAATGGCCGACCTGCCCGCCCATCAGGCCCCCAGCAAGGCCGACTGGACCCGCGTGTCCGAACGGATGCGGGACGGGATCAACGACCGTATCGCCCAGTTGGAACGATTGCGCGACCGGCTGGACGGTTGCATCGGCTGCGGGTGCCTGTCGCTCGACACCTGCGCCCTATACAATCCCGACGACACGCTTGCGGCCGAAGGTTCCGGCCCGCGCAAGCTGATCCGGGATTGACACCGGCCGAATGGGCTGGTCCCGTCCGCCCATGAAACTATCGAACCGTATCACCTCCATCAGCCCCGGCGGGTCCGACGGCTGGGGCGTCTTCTACCGCGCGCGGGCCATGTTGGCGGCGGGCACCCCTGTCACCGAACTGACCATCGGCGAACATGACGTGCGCACCGCGCCGGATATCCTTGACGCGATGCACCGGGCCGCGACGGGCGGGCACACCGGCTATGCCATCGTGCCGGGCACCCCGGCGTTGCGGCGGGCGGCGGCCGAACGGGTCACCCGCATGACGGGCGTGCCCACCGGCCCTGAAAACATCCTGATCACGGCGGGGGGGCAGGCCGCACTTTTCGCCGCCCATCTGGCAACCTGCGGGGATGGGCAAAAGGGCCTGTTCATCGACCCCTATTACGCCACCTACCCCGGCACCATCCGGGCGGCGGGCGGCGTGGCCGTGCCGGTTCAGGCGCGGGCCGAGGACGGGTTTCAGCCCCGCCCCGACGCCATCGCGGCGCAGGCAGAGGGGGCATCCAGCCTTCTGATCAATTCGCCGAACAATCCGACCGGCGTCGTCTATTCCCGCGACACGCTGGACGGCATCGCTTCGGTCTGCCGCGATCACGACCTCTGGCTGATCTCGGACGAGGTCTATGATTGCCAGGTGTGGGAGGGTGAACATATCTCTCCGCGTGCCCTGCCCGGCATGGCCGACCGGACTATCCTTGTCGGGTCGATGTCGAAAAGCCATGCGATGACCGGCAGCCGGATCGGCTGGATCTGTGCCCCGGTCGAGGTCATCGACCATCTGATCAATCTGTCCACCAACACCAACTACGGCGTGGCGGGGTTCGTGCAGGATGCCGCCACCTATGCGCTGGGTCTGGGGCCAGAGGCGGAGGCGCGGGTTGCGGCCCCCTTTGCCAGGCGGCGCGATATGACATTGGCGCTGATCGCGGGTCAAAATACCGTCCGCGCGGTCCCGCCGCAGGGCGCGATGTACACGATGCTGGATATCCGCGCGACGGGCCTGTCGGGGGAAGACTTCGCCAACCGCCTGCTGGACGAAGAAAGGATCGCCGTCATGCCGGGCGAAAGTTTCGGCACTGCGGCGGCGGGGCATATCCGGGTCGCCATGACCATTCCCGATGCGGCCTATGAAGATGCGCTGCGGCGGGTTCTGGCCTTCGCGGCGCGGCTGGCCTGGTGATTGCGCAGGATTCGGGCCGCGACCCGTGATAGGGTCGGGCCATGGATGACGACGCCCTCTATCATGCCTTTCTGGCCCGCGACCCGGCCCATGACGGGACGGTCTGGGCCGGTGTGACCTCGACCGGGATCTACTGCCGGTTCACCTGCCCTGCGCGAAAGCCGCTGCGCAGGAACACGCGGTTCTTCAATAGTCCCGAGGCAGCCCGCGCGGCGGGGCTGCGGGCCTGCAAGCGCTGTGATCCCGATAGTGCCTGAAGGTCAGGCGACAGAGGCGCGGATCGCGCGCATGTTGTCGCCGTAGACGCCGGGGTTGTCCACGGACCCACCCTTGAACACCGCCGACCCGGCGACCAGAACATCAGCCCCCGCCTCGACCACCAGCGGCGCGGTCTTCGGATCGACCCCACCGTCGATTTCGATATGCACCGGACGGTCACCAATCATCTGGCGCAGGCTGCGGATCTTGGCGGTCATGTCGATGAACTTTTGCCCGCCAAAGCCGGGGTTCACAGTCATCACGCAGACAAGGTCCGTCAGGTCCAGAAGATGCGCCACCGCCTCGGCCGGGGTGCCGGGGTTCAGGGCGACGCCCGCCTTCATCCCCGCGCCGCGGATCGCCTGAAGGGTGCGATGAATGTGCGGCCCGGCCTCGATATGCGCGGTCAGGACATCGGCCCCGGCTTCGGCGTAGGCGTCGATGTAGGGGTCCACCGGGGTGATCATCAGGTGGACATCCATCACCGTCTTCACATGCGGGCGGAACGCCTTCACGGCGGGCGGGCCGAAGGTCAGGTTCGGGACGAAATGGCCGTCCATCACATCCACATGAACCCAATCCGCCCCCTCGGCCTCGATCGCGCGAATCTCGGCGCCGAAATTGGCGAAGTCGGCGGACAAGATGGACGGGGCGATTTTCACAGAACGGTCGAAGGACATGGGCCATAGCCTCCCTTGGCAGCAGTTGCCGCCCCTCTAGCCCGAAAAACGGGCAAGGTCACGCGTTTGTCGCACCTGCGGCAGAATGCCGGGGGCGGGTTTCGTGGAATATGCTATTTTGATCCCATGACCATACAGCTTTTGAAGACACAGGATATTTTCGGACCCTCCGCCCGCTATCACCTTGCGCGGGCCGAGTTGGGCAAGGGACGCCCACGGCACCTGCACGGGCATGATTTTCACGAACTTCTTTGGGTGCAGAACGGGGTGGTGCGGCACCATTTGCCCGATAGCCGCGAGGACCTGACCGAAGGGGCGCTGGTCTTCGCTGGCCCCTTGCACCGGCATGGGCTGGAAGGCCGGGCAGAGGCGACATTGGTCGTGTCCCTGTCGCTGCACCCCGAGGTGATCGCCGATATCGGGCGACGGCACCCGGACCTTGCCGGCCATTTCTTCTGGTCGGATGCACCGACCCCGATCCGCGCCCATCTCGACAGTCGCCAATTGGCCGACCTGAACCATGCCGCGCTGCGGCTTGAGCGGGCACAGGCCCGCAGCGCGCTGGAACTGGAAACGTTCCTGCTGCCCCTGCTTGCCCGACTTCTGGACGAGGTGCGCGCCCTGCCCCCTAACCTGCCCCTTTGGTTGGCTCAGGCCTGCGCGGCGGTTCAGGATCCGGTGGTGTTCCGCGACGGGGCGGCGGGGCTGGTCGCCCGCACCGGCAAGGCCCACGCCCACGTCAGCCGCACGATGCGCCGGTTGCTGGATCAATCTCCGTCGGAATACGTGAATCGGTTACGGATGGAGTTCGCCGCCCGTCGCCTTGCCGGCAGCACCGACAGCCTGCCGGAAATCGCCACCGATTGCGGCATCCCGAACATGAGCCATTTTCACAAGCTGTTCCGCGACCACCACGGGTTGACGCCCGCGGGCTATCGGCGCCGGTTCCAGCGGGACCTGTTCCAGCCCTGACCAGCTACTTCCGCCGCCAAGTGTCCAGCCAGCGGCGCAGGCGTGACCGCCGTTCCGACAGCCCGGCGTTGACTTCGTCCATCTGGTGGCTGGCCTTGTCCATCATCGGGTCAAGGCTGCGTTCGCGGAACTGCGCCCAGGCGGCCCGCAAGAACAGCCATGCCACGATCAGGAAAATGAAGAAGCCGATGTTGAACCACGGGATCACCCGCACATCCGGCCCTTCGACCGGGCGAATGCCAACCGCGTTGGGGTAAATCGAAAAGAACCGGTTGCGCCAGCCATAATGGGTGATGACGACCCATTGCGGTTCTGCCGCCGTGCTGACCAGCGACGCGGCCTCTGCCTGAAGGTCGGAGCTGTCGAATTTGAAATAGGGCGGCCAGATCCAGCCCGAATCCTCGTTGCGATAGACCATCACCCCGGTCGTATCCCGTGGGATGAACCCCAAGAGGAATGTCTTTTGCCGATCCGTATTGATCAGCCGCAGGTCGCGGGTAGAGAGTTCCGTATTGCCGCTGTCGGCCTGCGCGTAGAACCAACGATTGAAACCGCTGAAATCGGTGCGGATCACCTCGGTCGAGGTGACGCGGGCGATATCGTGCTGTGGCAGGACATAGTGCAGCAAGCTGCCCAGAAGGATGACCATCACAATCCGGAAAGTCATTCGAACATAGCGCATCGGTCGCCCTTTCAGTTGGCGTTGGTCAGGTAGAGGATCGCGACGATCGCGACCGTCGGCACGATATAGACCAAGACGATCAGCTTCTTGCGAAAGCCGCTTTCATACTTGGCCATGCCCTCTTCCACATAGGTATCCCGGTCGGCCTGTTCACCCCCGGGGTTGTCTGCATCCCACTGTTTTTCCAGCTTTTCACGCCGGACAGAGCGGGAATAGATCGAGATCGACAGGTAGATCACCGACAGGAACAGAAATCCGAAGACGACCAGTTTCACCAGTCCCATATCACGTCCTCCTTACCGCGCCCCAAGGGCCGACCCGTTCGATGATATCCTCGCGCCGGGGTTTCGGCGGTTCCGGGTCCGCCATCGGCGCGTCATGCCCAAAGAGTGCCGCCCGCGTGCCCGCCTTGTCCACCTGGTATTCCCGGTCAAGGAAATCGGCGACATAGGCCTGTTTTTCTTCCGGCCAGCGGGCATAGGCGGCATAGAACGCCTCTTTGTGGCAGATGAACAATTGCCGGATATCCAGTGGGCACATCTCGGCCAACAACATGTTCACAAGGTCGGCGTCGGCGTGCCGGCTGGCGCGCAGGGTATAGAAATAGGCCGGGTGATCCGATGTGATCCGGGGCCAGGGCGCGTCCTCTTCGGCCCATCGGGCAAGCGCGGCCAGCCCCTGCCATTCCTCGGGCAGTTGGTCGGCGTATTTCCGGCCCAGACGCCGCAGGTCGCGCCGGGTCGCGCCGGTCAGGTCCTCGCCCAATTGTGCGGCCACTTCGGCGACAACGAAATCCATCTTCTGATGCAGGATCGCGGCCACGTCGATGCCGCGGCCTTCGACGATCGGTTCGGCCAGTTTGTTCAGCGTCAGGAACTTGGCGATCCGGGCCCGATCCGTGAAATCAAAGACGAAGGGCACCGGCAGGTCGCCCAGCGCGGATTTATCGCCCGAGGTGATGACGGCCGGGTGGTCCCCCCCCCGGAACACGTAAAGCCCGCCGAAATGCGAGGTCCAGAAATTGTCCTGACGGAACTCTGCCACATCCAGATCGACCGGGTATCGGGACACGTCCCCGGTTTCCTTGGCCAGCCCGATCATCTCGGCGATCAGGACATCGTCCCACCATGCGTCCTTGTCCGCCTTGAACCGGTCGATCAGCCGGCGCAGCTTGCGGGCGGTGGCGACGGTTCCAGCGGTCGTGTCCGCCTCGACCCGGATGGTGCGGATGTCGAACAGTTTCGCGGGGCTGTCCACGCGATAGACGGAATTGACCAACTCGCCCGCCACCGCGTCGCGGGCGGTCAGAGCGAACAGTTGCGCCGCGTTGTCTTCGATGAACTGGCGCAGGATGCCCCGCGCGGTCGAAAATTTCGCGTTCAGCAGCGGTGCGGTTTTCTGGTCGGTGGTCAGCAGGATGAATTGCCGGTTCACGCCATCGTGGTTCAGGTAAAGGTCGTCGCCCAATTCATCCGCCACCTCGGGCGAAAAGCCCGAAATGTCGATGTGGAAATCGGTCAGGGTCGTGGTCTTGCCGGTCAGATGTTTCAGCGCGCGGTTGTAACGCTCCACCCAGACCGGGCTGTCCACCACGATCAGATTGCCGAACATCAGGCCCTTTTCGATGAGGAGTTTCATGAAGATCCTCCCATTCGTCGGAGATCGACTACACAAGCAGCGAGTGCGGAAAATAGAGCGGAAAGCAAGCCGAACGGCACCAGTTCGGCACCAGTGTTGAACAAGTATTCCGCTGCCCCTATTGGGTCAGTAGAAATTACCGCGTGTAGTCCAGAATTGGCGCGAAGATGCAAAAGATATGACGCGGCCGTTCCCAGCAATAGTAGGAAAACAAGACTAACTGGAATGGAAACAACCAGTCCAAGTATTGGGCGCTTTCGATTCCGGAGGAATACCCAAGGCAACAACCAGCCCAGCGCAGCGAAGAGCCCGGTCGCCAACAAAAAAGTATCGAAACTACCGTACCACCCCTCCATCACCACGTCTCCTTGATCCAGTTCTTGGGCAGCCCCGCGATGGACAGCACCATGATCGGCCCCCAGAGGAGGGCCGAGATCAGCGAGAGCCGCCCGAAATGCACGACCCCCGCAGCAAGCCCGGCCTCGAACAGGGCCGCCATCGGCATCCCCTGCCAGACATAAAGCCCCGCGAAGAACAGCGCGCCGAAGACCCCCATGACGAGGGTGGACAGAAGCGCGATCAGCATCAGCGGCCGCACGCCTTCGGGGATCACCAACGCCAGCAGGCGCGGCACGGCCCAACCCAAGAGGGCGAGCACAGCCGCCGGAAGGATCAGGCCAGAGGCGAAGGCGTCGGTCAGGTTGGTCACCCCTTCCCCTCCAGATACCGCCGTTTCGCCTCTTCCTGCCGCCCGAAGTCGCGCACCATGTTTTCAATCGCCACCTCGTCCGACTTGTCGGCATAGCGGAATTCGCTGTCGGCGTAGCGGTTCACCTCTTGCAGCACCATGTCGATGGTGATCGGCTGGCGCAGCTCTTCGATCATCGCCCTTTTCGTGTCGTAGTCGCGGAACAGGAACAGGTCGGGGTTTTCCATCCATTCGTCGGGCAGTTCGAAATCCATCGCCCGGACCTTGACCGCGTCGGTGATGTTCTTGATCGCGCGGCCGGTGAACCTTTCGTCGGCTTCCTGAATGGCTTTCAGATAGGTGCCCATCTTGGCGATCGTGTCCAGATCACCGATCTGCGCCTGCACCCGTTCAAAGACCTTGGCCAACCCCTCTTCATGCGGGCGGGAATGGCTTTCGAAACTGGCGGCGACGGCCTTCTTGATCTCCTGCGCGGCGAACAGCTCGTGATCGCCCAGCGGGATATCGTGTTTCTTACCCATCAGAAGGGCAAGGATGTCGATATAATCCTCGCGCGTCTGCGGCCCGTCCACGAGGAACCGGGCACCCGCCCGCTGCCGCAGGGCGTCGTCGACATTCTCGGGATAGTTGGAGAACATGCCGAAGGTGCAATTGCCGCGCACCACGGTATTGGCGCCGGCGAAGGCCTCCATGAACACGGCCGTGACCTCTTGCTGGCCGGCGCTCGACTGCCGGTCGCCGCGTTTGCCCGCGATTTGGTCGATATCGTCGATGGTGCCAAAGCCGATCACGCCGGGGTCCAGCACGTTCTGGACAAAGGCCTTGGCGTTCTGGCCCGATTTTCCCTGATAGCTGTCGATATTGTCGATGCCGAAGTTCTGGTAGCGGAAGGCATAGCCCGCCACCTTGCAATAGTCGTTAATCAGCCCGGCCATCATCTGGATCAGGGTGGTCTTGCCCGTCCCCGGCTTGCCATCGCCCATGAAGGTAAAGATGAACCCGCCCAGTTCGGCAAAGGGGTTCAGCCGCCTGTCAAAGTCATAGGCCATCAGCATCTTGGACAGCTTCATCGCCTGATATTTGGCGATGTGGTTGCCGACCACCTCGTTCGGCTTCTTGAAGGTCATCGTCAGGGTCGTGCCCTTGGCCTTGCGGGCAGGGGTGAACCCCTGAATGGTCAGATCATCGTCTTCGACCTTCCAGCTTGCCCCGGTAAAGGGTGCAAGGCCGGTCGCGGTGCTGGCCCGCGCGGCGACCTTGCCCATGACCTGTTCGGCGAAGGCCAGAACGGTCGCGGCTGTTTTCGCGTCATCGGCGCCGTGGGTCGCGACGTCCTGATCCAGCTCCCACAGGGCGCCGTGCAGGGCCAGTTGGGCGTTCTCGGTCAGGATCTCATCGACCTCGCCCACCTCGACCGTATCCTCGCCCGCGTGATCGGCCAGCAGAAAGGATGTCGCATTGGCGAAGGTATAGAGAACGGCCAGCGCCTCGGCGCTCAGCCCTTCCGAGAACTCCGCCTTCTTCCCCGCGGGCAGCGCCCCTTCAAGGTTCTGGCGCTTGAGGTCCGACAGACCGGTGCGGTCGGAATACTGTTCGCCGATGGCCAGCGCGATGGCCAGGGCCCGGCGCAGCCCTTGCAGCACATGGGCCTGAACCGGGCTGGTCAGGGCATCGCCCCCGTCCGCCCCTTCGATCCGGGCGATCAGTTGGACACCCTCGCTGCGGGCGGTGCGGCGGGTGACAAGGCCGGGGGTGGTAGACCGGAAGGCGCGTCGGCTGCCGATCCCGGACGACCGTTCCGGGGCGGCGGCCGCCTCGGCCGGTTTGGCGATGCGGGGCGCATGATCGAAGCCTTCCAGCATCGACAGGGCCGCCGGGTAATGCTTGCGAATATCGTCCTCGCGCAGTTCCATCTGGTCGCTTGTCTGGCTCATCTTTCCTCCGTCAGGGTGGGTTGAAACCCACCTTACCTTTCCGCCACTTGCGTAAGGTGGGTCTCGACCCACCAAGTTCCCATTCCCGGCCGTAAGGTGGGTCTTGACCCACCTTACCTGTAGCTCAGCACCCTGCCCTGCGGGTTCACCACGAATTTGCGCACGTCCCGGAACCCTGGCGGGTTCCGTTCGGCCAGGGCCTGGAACGGTCGCTGCGGCATGATCAGCGCCCGTTCCATCGCCGTCGCCCCGGTTTCCGCCCCCTTCCCGGCAAAGGGGTCCAGCGCGAAGATCTCGCGTTCGGATGTGCTGAACCAGCCGTCCTTGACCCGCTCCACGCTTTGGCTCAGCAGGTCTTCCTCGGTCCAGACCAGCGCCCAGTCCTCGCCCTCGGGTGCGCGGGCGGCTTCCAGCACCTCGCGGATCGGGCCGGCCTGCCGGGTGAAGGCATGGGAATACATCGGGCCAAGGTGGATGCGGCGCAGCCGTTTGGGGTGCAGGTCGTGGAAATCCTCGTCAAATCCCTTGGCAATGGTCAAAAGCTTCAGAGAGGTCAGCGACTGCGCCATCAGATGCGCCTGTGCCTCCGGCCAGCGGCGTTCGTCCTTGGGCAGGCCGATCCGGCCCGTGTCCTCCACCTCCATCAGGTAGAGAGTGGGCAGGTTGTTCGACGCGTCATAAACCGCCCAGTGGATCAGGAACCGGCGGCGGCCCTCGGCGAGGTTTTCCAGCCAAACGACATCCGGGTCGTTGCGGGCAAGGAATTGCCCGCCCCTGGCCAGCTCCTGATAGTAAAGCCGCTGCGACAGGGCGTATTGCAGCTTGACCGGCACCGCCTGTTCGCCGGTGATGACCCGGACCATCTGGTCCTTCAGCGCCTCCTCGCCCGGCATTTCGGACAGATGCTTTTTCGCCTGAAGCGCGTCATTGGCCATTTCCAGCAGTTCGGTGAAGACCGGAAAGCCGCTTTCGACCCGGTCAAAGGTCAGGGCGCCCGCATGGGCGAAGCGGCCCGCGAAATGGTATTTATGCGCCAGCGTCCGAAAGGTCAGGTTCAGCCCGACAAGATAGCGGGCAATCGCCGCGATCTCGGGCTTGGAAAACCGCCCTTCGCTGTCCAGCACCGCCGCCACCCGGCCCAGATAGCCGGTGATCTTCTCGAACTTGCCGAAATAGCGCCGGGTAACGCGGGTATCTTCAAGGCGGAAATGATCGTCGGCGAGGTCAGCCATCCGCGCCGCCCTTCGAATGGAACGCCAAATGAATCTGCGCCCGTGGCGCTTGCGGCACGGGCAGCCCCCGACCGCCCCCCCGGGCGGGGGCTTCACCCCCACCCGCGGCCGGGGACCGCCCTATGGCGTCGGATGCGACCATCCGGTCAACCTCAAGCCCCATAGATATTCTTGTCGTGCTTCTCGACGATCTTCTGGAACCGCCGCACGAAGCGTTCGTCCGCCTTCGCCTTTTCTTCCAGCACCTTGCGGGCAAAGACCATCTGGTCTTCGTGGGCTTCCAGCATGTCGGCCATGCGGGCGTTGGTGGCCGATCCGATCGCGGCCATGGCGGTCTGCGCCTCCTGGTCGGTCTTGACCCCGATCTCGTTGATCCGGTGGGCGACGTCCTGCTGCTGCGCGGTTTTCAGCGACTTGGTCAGCGCGTCATACAGGACCACCCGCTGCTTGGTGTCGGTGTTCAGCTTGTTGATCAGCACCATCTGGGTCGCTGCCTGATTCTGAAGGCTGTCGATCCAGGTCTTGCCCTTTTCGATATAGCGTTCCAGCGTCTGCGACTTGGCCAGATGCACTTGCTCGGCCTGCACCAACTCGTTGTATTTCGCGTTCAGCGCGGCCAGTTCGCTTTCCAGCTTGGTGCGGGCGGCGGCATCCTGTTCGACGGAAATCTTGTTTTCCAATTCGATGATCTTCGGGTCCATCCCCAGAATCTCGGCGCGGACGGCCTCCAGCTCTCCGACCACGGCCTCGCGCTCTTCCAGCGTGCCGGTCAGATTGCCTTCGACCTTGGCCTTCTGTTCGTTCAGGACCGCCAGTTGCCCTTCCAGCAATTGCTGTATCACGTTGGATTTGGAAATCAGGTCCTGCAGCTTGTCATCGACGCTGGCGGTGCGGATGCGTTCCTGCCGCATGCTGTCGGCCTTGGCGCCGGAAAAGATACCGACAAAGCTCTCCCAGCCGGTCTTGGTCCGCATCTCGTCGAAATCTTTCGAGAACCCGGCGGTCACATCGTCCAGACCCATGATCAACTCGGCGATATTGGCGTTCATCGCCTCGGTGTGGGCGTGCACCTCTTCCAGCGTGGCGTTTTCGATATCCACGGAAATATCGGTCCCGGCCTCCATCTTCTGGCGGGCCACTTCGATCCGGCTTGTCATTTCGGCAATCTTGGCCTGTGCATCCTGCACCTGCGCCTGGCTGTCGCGGATCTGGGCATCGAAATCGGACATCTGGAAAACTCCCTCAAAGCATCACTGTCACCAACGTCAGATAGGTAATGTTAAATGAATTTACATACCCAGCGCGGCGGTTTCGCCCAAGTGTTGCAAATGCACACATGCTTGGGAAGAGGGGAAGCGCCTTTGCCTCCCCTCAAGGTCGAAACCTCCTGACAACCGGTCAGGCGGCGGTGGCCGGTTGCAGCGCCCGCCGCGTGGCCGTGATCGACAACGCCGCCTCGGCCGCCTCGCGCCCCTTTTTCACGAAATGGTCGCGGTAAATGCCGATGTGATGGGGTGTTTCGTGAAAATGGTGCGGGGTCAGCGACACCGACAAGACCGGCACCCCTGTCTCTAGTCCCGCCTGCATCAGCCCGGAAACCACGGCCTGCGCCACGAAGTCGTGGCGGTAGATGCCGCCGTCCACCACCAGCGCCGCGCAGGCGACGGCGGCGTAGCGGCCACTGCGGGCAAGGTCGCGGGCCAGAAGCGGCATCTCGAAGGCGCCGGGCACGTCGAAGACATCGACCGGCGTGTCCTTTGGCAACCCCTCGCGGAAGCCGACAAGAGCCTGATCCACGATCTCGGCATGCCAGTTTGCCTTGATAAAGGCATATCGGGTGTGTGTCATTTGGCAGATCTCCTTTCGCAACAGACACGTCACCCAAGGCGATCCCATGGGGCAGCCCTCCGCGGTCGCGGCGGGGCTGTCCATGCTCTCTTTCATCCGGACTATGACCGTCGGCTCAGGCCTCTCACCTGATCTGCTGACCCTCCGGCGAACCGAAGGCGCTCGCGGGCTCGTGGCCTTGCGCCACATACCGCCGGTGGGGAATTCCGCCCCGCCCTGAGAACGGGGCCAGATTACCCGGTTCGCGCGCAGCGGCAAGGCGATTTGCGGCAAGCGGACGGCTGGGAACGGCGGGCCCAACGGCCGTCAACACACGCGCCAAGGTCGGGAGAGCGGGACAGAGCGGACGTTCCAACCATCAGTTCCAACGGCAGCTATGGAAATTTAAGCTACAACTTCAGAACAAGCGGACAGTGATCTGAAACCTCGGGATCGTGGATCACGTCAAAGCTCTTCACCGCTTCTTCTTGGTTGATTAGCATGTAGTCGGCAAAGCGCCCTGGCTTGTTGTATTGCGAGCTACGCGTGCTACCGAAACCGCGCCCAGTCACTAGCTCAGTCAGCCCGGCATTTCCCAGGATCGAAAGCGTTTCGCTGTCCGGCTCGACGTTGAAATCGCCGCAGATCACCGTGAGATCGTCTGGCTCTGCAAGACTGCGCGACATGTCGAGCAGCTTCCGAGCTTGTTTCTCACGCTCTGGCGTATCCATTTTCCCATTCAAGTCGCGCAGACCATGCATATGGGTAATGCTGACGGCTCGGTTGGCGTCATAGTCCCATACCCGCACACCATGCGCGCTTCGGGAGCGCGGGTGATCGCCGTAACCGACAGGGGAAAAATCCTTGTGAACGAAGCCCTGCACCTGTCCAATGATCGGGAAGGACCGGTGTACGAAGGTCGCAAGGCCCCATTGCGAAGGGATTGAGGTATCATCGTCCCAAAGCACCCCTTGCGCAGCCGGACAAAAGATCGCGACATGCTCCGGCAAAGCAGCGTTGACGTCGCGAAACAAATTGGCGCGTTGCTGCAGGATGTGATCGCCGTCACGATACGTCAGCCAGTCTTTTTGAGACTCGGGGCTGTGGACGACCTCCTGCAAGCAAAGAATATCGGGAGCCATCGCGGCTAGGTATGGCAGCAGTGCATCGTGGAGCTTTCCACCCCAACCATTTAGACACATGATTTCCATTGCTTGCTTCCCACTTCCTAGAGCGGACATTCGCTGCAGCGACGAAAATATGCAAGTTGGGCTCAAAGTTGCCATTCGCCGTGCTTGCATAGCATTCACCTTAGGCCCGCTACGTATGAAGGATTCCACCCTAACTGTGCTCTTCCGCCGCCGTCGCTGCCAGCGCCCGGTTGTAGGCCCGAAGTGCATCGACCTGGAACAGGGCGCCCCAAAGCTCCGGCGCCTCGCCCTGCCCGCCCAGTTTGACCACCGGAAGGAAGGCCACGCCCGTTTCCTCGAACAGCGGCATCGCTTTTTCCAGCGTCGCGCCCGCGTCCAGATATTGGCCCTGTTCAATCATCGCCCAGCAGGCCGCTTCGTCCGCGCCGCGCGGCGCATCCTTGGCCCGCATGACGCTGGCCACCTGGAAGGTCGCCAGAAGATAGGCCTGCGGCCCGGCGGCCAGATGCACGCCGCGCCGTTCCAGCTGGGTCAGGAAGAACGACCGGTCCACCAGCCGCGACGACAAGGCCGTGGACAATGACACGGCGACCATGACCGCAAGGCCCGTCTGCCAGTCCCCCGTCAATTCAAAAACGATCAACGTGGTAGAGATCGGCGCGCCAAGGACCGCCGCCGCCACCGCCCCCATCCCGGCAAGGGCATAGAGTGTGGGCGAGCCGGAAAAATCCGGCAAGATAGAGGTTGCGATGATCCCGAAGGCCAGCCCGGTCAGGGCCCCCACCATCAGCGACGGCGAAAACACCCCGCCCCCCATCCGCCCGCCCATGGTGATGGCGGTCGCGATGATCTTGATGATGACAAAGGCGATGGCCTGCCACAGCAACAGGCGCCCCGACAAGGCCTCGGATGTGGTGCCGTAGCCGACCCCGATGATATGCGGAAAGGCAATCGCGATGGCCCCCAGCATGATCCCGGCGACCATCGGACGCAGATAGCGCGGCAGGCGCAGCCGCGCTTGCACCGCGCTGGCGAAATCCTCGGCCCAGAAGATCGACAGCATCAGGATCGTGGCGACCAGTCCACAGACCAGCCCAAGGATCAGGAAGGCAGGCAGTTCCACGTAGAACGACAGCGTGGTCATTTCCAGAAGGTAGTATTCGGTCACATCCCCCATGATCAACCGACTGATCACCGTGGCCGCGACGGCGGCGATGACAATAGGGGCAAAGGCGTGCACGGCGAAATGGCGCAACACCACCTCGAGCGCGAAAAGCGCCCCGGCGATCGGGGCGTTGAAACTGGCCGCCACCGCCCCGGCGACGGCACAGCCCAACAGGTCGCGCCCGGTGATCGCATCGGCCCGCATCCATTTCAGCACCTTGGTGGACATGACCGCCGCAAGGTGGACAACCGGACCCTCACGTCCGCTGGACCCGCCAGTGGAGAGGGTAATGAAGCTGGCCGCCGCCGAGGCAAGCCCCGCCTTCACCTCGACCCGGCCTTCGTTCAGGGCCGCGCCTTCGATCACATCCGCCACCGCCCTGACCCGCGCCTCGGGCGTGAACCGGTCAAGGATGAGGCCGACGATCAGCCCGCCGGTGGCGGGGATCAGGATCAGCCAATACCAGTCGATCTGGGCCGCTACCCGGTGGATGCGGGCGGTGTTTTCGGTGCCATAGACAAGCGACTGAAGCTGATCGACCCCAAGGCGGAACACCAGCGCGGCGAAGCCAGCGGCAATGCCGACCGCAAGGGCGATAAACCAGAATTGCACCTGGCTTGGCCCTTTCTGGCGCAGCACCCGCAGCGCATGGGCCAATGTGTCCCTTGCCCGCCCGGCAACCGCCCGGATTTCCGCGACAATCGGCTCTGCCATCGCCTCCCGCCTTCCCCGCAGGATCAGGCTGGCCTAAGGTCCGACCAGCCAAAGGGACTTTCCGCCATGACACTCGACGCCGCCCTTCCCGCCTTGTCTTCCCTCTTAGGGGATCGGCTGTGCCGGTCCAAGTCCGAACTGGACCACCACGGCCAATCCGAAAGCCACTTTCCCCCGACCCCACCCGAAGCGGTCGCCTATCCGGAGACAACCGAGGAGGTCGCGGCGCTGGTGAAAATCTGCGCCGATCATGGCGTCCCGGTGATCGGCTGGGGCGCGGGCACGTCGCTGGAAGGGCACGCGCTGGCGGTGCAGGGCGGGGTGGTGGTGGATTTCGCGCGGATGAACCGGGTCATCGCAGTCAACGCCGAAGACATGGACGTGCGGGTCCAGCCGGGCATCACCCGTGAGGCCCTGAACGAACATTTGCGGGCCACCGGCCTGTTCTTCCCGGTCGATCCCGGGGCCAATGCCTCGATCGGAGGGATGGCCTCGACCCGGGCGTCGGGGACGACGGCGGTGCGATACGGAACCATGCGCGACAATGTCATGGGGTTAGAGGTGGTCTTGGCGGACGGGCGGGTCACTCGCACCGGCACGCGGGCGCGGAAATCCTCGGCCGGCTACGACCTGACTGCATTGTTCGTGGGGGCCGAAGGGACGCTCGGGTTGATCACCGAACTGACCCTGAAATTGCAGGGGCAGCCCACGGCCGTATCCGCTGCCGTCTGTGCGTTCAGCGACATGAGCGACGCCGTCGCGACAGTGATTGAAACGATCCAGACTGGCGTGCCCATGGCCCGTATCGAATTCGTCGATGCGGCGACAGCACGGGCGGTGAATGCCTATTCCGACGCCGACTTTCCGGAAAAACCTCACCTCCTGGTCGAATTTCACGGGTCCGAGGTGGGCGTGGGCGAGGACGCCGAGATTTTCGGAGCCATCGCACGAGACAACGGCGCAGAGGGGTTCCAATGGGCACGCCAGACCGAGGATCGGAACCGGCTGTGGAAGATGCGGCACGAGGCCTATCGTGCAATCCTTGCGTCGCGCCCCGGTGCGCGGGCGATCGTGACGGATGTCTGTGTTCCAATATCGGCACTGGCGCAGGCCGTGGCGGAAACCCAGGCGGATATCGACGCCTCGCCGGTCGAAGCCCCGATCCTTGGCCATGTGGGCGACGGAAATTTTCACGCGATCCTGCTGATCGACCCCGACGACAAGGCCGAGGTTCGCGCCGCCGAAACCCTGTCTGCCCGCATGGCGGACCGGGCCCTGCGGCTGGGCGGCACCGTGACCGGGGAACATGGGATCGGCATGGGCAAACTGGGCTACATGCGTGCCGAACATGGCAACGGATGGGAGGTCATGGGCAGTATCAAGGCCGCCCTTGACCCCCAAAACATCATGAACCCTGGCAAGCTTGTTCCCCCCGAATAACGGGGCGGTGGGATAAAACCCACCTTACGAAGGGGCTCTGCCCCTCTGGCCCTTTGGGCCATTCACCCCGGGATATTTGTTGACCCAAAGAAGGAGGCTGGACTCAGCGTCCTTTCTTCCTTGGGTTAGAAATATCCTCTGGGGGCCATGAGTTTTCAGGATGGGGGGCGAAGCGCCCCCGGGTAAGGTGGGTCTTGACCCACCCCCCCCTAGACCGCGCGAAGCAGGGCTTTGGCGGCGGCTTTCGCCTCTGTTGTGATCTGGTCGCCGGACAGCATTCGGGCGATTTCGTCAATCCGGTCCGTCGGGCCGAGTGGCACAACTGTCGAGAGGGTTTCGACCTCGGTCTGCCGTTTTTCGACCCGCCAGTGATGTCCGCCAAGGGCCGCCACCTGCGGGCTGTGCGTGACCACCAGAACCTGACCGTCCCGCGCAAGTTCCGCCAACCGCCGCCCGACCGCATCCGCCGTGGCCCCGCCGACGCCCCTGTCAATCTCGTCGAAGATCAGGGTCAGGCCCGACGCCCCCTGTGTCAGGCAGACCTTGAGCGCCAGAAGAAAGCGGCTGAGTTCCCCGCCCGACGCGATCTTGTTCAGGGGACCGGCGGGCGCGCCGGGGTTGGTGGCCACGGTAAAGGCAACCTCGTCGCGGCCCTCTGGCCCCGGTTGCCCCGGTGTGATCACGGTGGCGAAAACCGCGCGTTCCATCTTGAGCGGGGCCAGTTCGGCGGCCATCTCGGCGTCCAGCTGGAGGGCGGCCTCGACCCGCGCCTCGTGCAGGTGGGTCGCGGCGGTTTCATAGGCGGCTTGCGCCTTGGCCACGGCCTCGGACAGCGTCCGTAGGTCGCCTTCGCCGCCGTCAATCACGGCAAGGCGGGAGCGCAGGTCATCCGCGAAGCCCGCAAGATCATCGGGCAGGACCCCATGCTTGCGCGCCAGCCCGCGGATGGCGAACAGCCGCTCTTCTGCGTGCTCCAGTTCGGATGGGTCGAATGCCAATTGATCGAGAAACCGTTCGACCCCCGACTGCGCCTCGCCCAGTTCGACCATCGCCCGATCCAGCGCGGCCAGCACGGGGTCAAGCTGCCCCTCGGCTTCGGCCACGGCACCGTCCAGCCAGCGGCTGGCGTCGCCCAACATTCCTTCAGCGCCATCCAGCCCAAGCGCCTGATATGCCTTCTGAATATCCTCGCGGATCCTTTCGGCCCCCTGCATCAGGCGACGCCGGGTATCCAACTCCGCCTCTTCACCGGGCTGCGGATCAAGCTTGTCCAGCTCGGCCACCGAATGGCGCAGGAAATCCTCTTCGGCCTTGACCTCGGCCAGCCGGGCCTCTGTCGCCGCAAGCGCCTTTTGCGCTTCGGACAGTGCCCGCCAGGCCGCGCGGGTTTGAACAATCTGTGGCTCGGTCCCGGCGAAGGCGTCCAACAGGTTCCGGTGCCCCCGCGGGTTCAGCAGACCCCGGTCGTCATGCTGACCGTGCAGTTCCACCAAAACATCGGAAAGTTGGCGCAGCACCTCGCCGGATGCACGGACCCCGTTGACCCATGCCGTCTTGCGCCCGTCGCGGGTATTGACCCGGCGCAGGATGACCTCTCCCTCCTCGGCGCCAATCCCGGCCTCTTGCAGAACCGCATGTGCCGGGTGACCGTCGGAAAGGTGAAATACGGCAGTGACTTCGCCCTGATCGGCACCGGCGCGGACAAGTTCGGCCCGCCCGCGCCAGCCCAGCACGAACCCAAGCGAGTCCAGAAGAATGGATTTCCCGGCCCCGGTTTCGCCGGTCAAGACGTTCAGACCCGGCTGGAATTCAAGCTCCAGCCGGTCGATGATCAGCATGTCCCGGATATCCAGGGTGCGCAGCACGAAAGCCTCCGGTCCGCAAATCTCGCGCCTTGTGTTTTGGATCAAGCGATGGGCACTTGCAAGGCACCTTGGCCTTTGCCCTAGCTGCCGGTGGTCGGCCCGACCCGCCAGTAGGAATAGCGGTTGCCATCCGCATAGGTCCGATCCGCCCGCACAACAAAGCCCGCATCGTCGAGCACGACAACGCTGCGCAGGTAGGGCAAGAGCACCCCATCGGGCCCGAAATAGGCCAATTCGGCGATATAGCCCTTCTCGGTCGGCGTGTTCCGCCGGACCAGCCGCGTGCCGTATTCTTCGGGCATGTCATCGACCACCTGGACGTATTCACAGGTGCCTTCGACCCGCCGGCAATCATGGGGGATGAACCGGATTATCGCGCCATCCATTCCATCGGCCTGGATGACGTTGCCGTCGGCGTTGGTGATCATGCTGTCAGTGACAATGGTCGCCCCCGCATGCACCTCGGTTCGCTCTTCGCGCCATGCCCCGTCGCCAAGTGCGGTCAAGCGCTGCTGGATGATCAGCCCATCCGAATCCTCGAAATCCAGAACCAGTTCGGACGTCACGCTGTCCATCTGCATCCGGATGTCCTGCGCGGCCAGCGGCGCGGCGAGGGCCACAAGGATTGCCGCGCCAAAGACTGCCGGGATGGCCCGGATCAAAGCCACTCGCCCCGGATCATTTGCCGGTAAATCGCTGAAAGCCAATTATTGCCCAGCGACCGCGGTTCCAGCCCCTCCCCGGTCAGCAGCGCATAGCTGTCCTGATACCATTCGGTGGACTGGAAGTTGTGGCCAAGGATCGCGCCAGCGGTCTGCGCCTCGTCCGTCAGGCCAAGCGACAGGTAGGATTCGACAAGCCGGTGCAGCGCCTCGGGCGTGTGGCTGGTGGTCTGGAAATCTTCGACGACAACGCGGAACCGGTTGATCGCGGCGGTGTAATGGCCGCGTTTCAGGTAATAGCGCCCGATCTCCATTTCCTTGGCGGCAAGATGGTCAAAGGCCAGATCGAACTTAAGGATCGCCGAGCGGGCATATTCACTGTCGGGATAGCGTTCGATCACCACCCGCAGGGCCTGAAGCGCCTGGAAAGTCAGGCCCTGGTCCCGGCCAACCTCGTCGATCTGGTCATAGTAGCTGAGCGCCAGAAGATATTGGGCATAGGCCGCATCTTCATCCGCCGGGTAGAAGTCAAGAAACCGCTGCGCCGCACCCCGGGCATTGGGGTAGTCCCCGTCGCGGTGATAGGAATAGGCCTGCATGATCAAACCGCGCTTGGCCCATTCAGAATAGGGATACAGCCGTTCGATTTCACCGAAATAGAAGGCGGCGTCATCCGCCTGCCCCTTCTCCAGTTCAAATTCGCCGCGTTGGTAGATTTCTTCCGCCGTGTAAACCTCAAGCGCACCTTCGCGGCGCGGGTCAAAAGTTGAACAAGCGGCTGTCAGGGCAAACGAAAAAAGGGCGGCGCCCAGAATCGCCTTGCCTTTTGCATTTCCGAAACGGCTCGACATGCGCTTGCCCCCGACACACTTTCCTTGTTCCCGAAACGCGCACACGCCCCGGATTGCCCTTGGTCTAGCACAGAAAAATGGGGGGCAAAATGCCTTTTGGCGCCTGTCGGCGTGACACGGCCATCCACGTCATGCCGCAAGAGGTCAGGCGACGTGCCCGAGGTCCGAAAAATGGACGCCAACGCCGGGCAGACGCGCCGCGATCCGCGCGTCGCAAACAACCCAATCCCATGCCTCGGGTCGGTCGAACAGCGCACGCAGCAATTTGTTCGTTAGCGCGTGACCGGCCCGACTGCCGGTGTAGCGCCCCAGAATCGGAGCACCGGCAGTGTAAAGATCACCAAGGGCATCCAGCATCTTGTGCCGCACCGCTTCGTCCCGGTGGCGCAGCCCGCCGGGCGACAGAACCTCGGCCCCATCCACAACGACCGCGTTTTCCAGCGACCCGC
Source organism: Marivivens marinus (assembly GCF_035969385.1). Classification (NCBI taxonomy): domain Bacteria; kingdom Pseudomonadati; phylum Pseudomonadota; class Alphaproteobacteria; order Rhodobacterales; family Paracoccaceae; genus Marivivens; species Marivivens marinus. Next base: position 73,759 of record NZ_JAYKKJ010000003.1, read on the forward strand.
CAAGCGCAAGTCCGGCGGCATGCATCGCATCCACATCCGACTGCCGACAGAAGGTGCGGCTGTCGCAAAGTTCCCGAACGAAGGCGCCGTTGGCCATGTTCAGCATCTTTTCCTGCCGCCCGATCGCAGCATCGGCAAAGTCAATCTCGAAGTCGATTTCAAGGCTGTCAGAGGGCGAGAGCCGCGCGACGGCGTCCCCGCTTGATACCTCGACCGTCCGCAGCACGCGGATCGCGCGCAAAGGCGCAGCAAGGGCTGTCGACCCTGCGGCCACAAGCCCGCGCACGAATTCGGCAGACGATCCATCAAGGATCGGAACCTCTGGCCCGTCGATGTCGATCAGAACGTTATGCAACCCGCTGCCCGCCAGCGCCGCCATCAGGTGTTCGATGGTGGCGACCGAAACCCCGGCTTCGTTCACGATGCGGGTGTTCAGCGGTTCCTGCGATACGAAATCCCACCGAGCCCGAACCAGCGCATCCGCCCCAACCACATCGGTGCGGCGGAAGACGATACCATGATGCGCGGGGGCCGGGCACACACGCAGACGCGCAGGCTGGCCACTATGAAGGCCAACGCCTTCAAAGGTCACAGGCTGTGAAATCGTGGTCTGCAAGGGAAGCCCCGGATTCGTTCACGTTGCCCATGAGGTAAGCAAGCGGGGCCACGGGCTCAACTCACTCTTTCTAACGGGATGAAACATTCGAAACGAATTTGTTGCAACGCCCGCAATCTCCCCCTTAACCCTTTGATTAAGAATGAAAAAGGGCCGCACAATGGCGGCCCCTTGTCAGTCTGACGTTGCGTTCCTAGTTGGCCTGACGGCGCAGGAAGGCAGGGATTTCGATCTTTTCCTGTTCCGGATCGGCCTGTGGTTCGTCGCGGAAGGCATGAACCTCGGGCTGGGACCGCTGCGGCTGGGCCGCCGGTTGGTCAGCGCCATGGCCGGTCATCCGGTTGATCAGCGAGTTGATCCCGAAGCGCGGCTTTTCCGGTTCCACACGCTGGTCAGCGACCGGACCACGGGGCGCGGCAGCGGGGGCCGTCGGGGCCTTGTGAACAGCAGCCTGAAGACGGGCCAGCGCCTCCGGCGAGGGCGTTCCGGGGGCCGGGGCGCGCGGCGCGACAAAGCTGTCGGCGGTACGGTCCATCGACGGTTCCGGGCGCGGGCGATAGGCGGGCGGCGGCAGGTCGTCTTCGGCCACATCCTCAGCCTCAAGCTCTGCGGTCAGCTGTTCTTCGAATTCGTCGAACATGTCTTCCGGTTCCGGTGCCTTGGCGACCATGTCCTGCGCGTCATCGAACAGGCTGGGTTCTTCCATCACCGGGGCGGCAGCCGCGGCGACCGGCGCCGGGGTCGGCGCGGGGGCCACGGCCTTCGGCGCTTCGGTCGAGACGGTCTGGGTCAGCGGCTCGGACATCTTGCGGCGGGGAACCGGGATTTCCTGACGCACTTCGCTGGCGTCGATGCCGGTGGCAACGACGGACACGCGCATGTGGCCTTCCATATCCGGGTCCAGCGTGGAACCGACGATGATGTTGGCATCCTGATCGACCTTTTCGCGGATCTTGTTCGCGGCTTCGTCCAGTTCGAACAGGGTCAGGTCGTAGCCGCCGGTGATGTTGATGAGAACACCCTTGGCGCCTTCGAGGCTGATTTCGTCCAGAAGCGGGTTGGCGATGGCCTTTTCGGCGGCGTCGATGGCGCGGTTTTCGCCCTGCGCTTCGCCGGTGCCCATCATCGCCTTGCCCATCTCGTCCATCACGGCGCGGACGTCGGCAAAGTCGAGGTTGATCAGGCCCGGACGGACCATCAGGTCGGTCACGCCCTTCACACCTTGATACAGCACATCGTCGGCAAGGGCGAAGGCTTCGGTGAAGGTGGTGTTTTCGTTGGCAAGGCGGAACAGGTTCTGGTTCGGGATGATGATCAGCGTATCCACGACCTTTTGCAGTGCCTCAACGCCGTCTTCAGCCTGGCGCATCCGCTTGACGCCTTCGAACTGGAACGGCTTGGTCACAACGCCCACGGTCAGAACGCCCAGTTCACGGGCGGCCTGCGCGATGATCGGGGCCGCGCCGGTGCCGGTGCCGCCACCCATGCCCGCGGTGATGAAGCACATATGCGCGCCCGCCAGATGGTCGACGATCTGTTCGATGCTTTCCTCGGCGGCAGCTGCGCCAACCGTGGCCCGTGCCCCCGCGCCAAGGCCCTCGGTCACCTTCACACCCATCTGGATGCGGGCCTGTGCCTTGGATTGCTGAAGGGCCTGCGCGTCGGTGTTGGCCACCACGAACTCCACGCCGTCGAGTTGCTTCTCGATCATGTTGTTCACTGCGTTGCCGCCAGCGCCGCCAACGCCAAACACGGTGATCCGGGGCTTGAGTTCCTCTTGCCCGGGCATGGAGAGATTCAGTGTCATGCTCTGTCCGCCTGTCTGTTTCGGGCCCGTCCCATCGGGCGTTCTTGCCTAAATTGCTGCGATCCTAACGGCTTGTTGGACCGAGGTCACGAAAAAATGCGCCAAAACCTACCAAATATGGCGGTTTTCAGCGTCCTTTTCGCCGGATTTCGGGCAATCGGCAAGATGTTGCGTATTACCAGTTGTCCTTAAACCAACGAACGGCGCGCCGAAGCGACCGGGCCGGGTAGTTTTCGGTCGGAATCTCGAAATCCCACCACTCATCCTGCGGGTGTGCGGCAAAGAGCGTCAGGCCAACGGCGGCGGCAAATGCCGGGCCGGTCGCGGCCTGCGGAAGCCCCTGGACACGCAGCGGGCGGCCAAGGCGGACGCGCTGGCCAAGGATGCGGCTGGCCAATCCGTCAAGGCCGGGGATCTGACTGGCCCCGCCGGTCAGCACGATCTGTTGGCTGGGCAGGTATTCGAACCCGGCGGCATCCAGACGGGCGCGCACCTCCTCCAGGATCTCTTCGACCCGAGGGCGCATGATCCCGATCAACTCGGCCCGGCTGACGGTGCGGCGGTCGCGTTCCCAGTCGCCGGTATCGCCACCGATCTCGATCATCTCGCGGTCGTCCATGCCGGTGGCCACGACGCCGCCGTAGAAGGTCTTGATCCGTTCGGCGGTCGCCAGTGGCACCTGAAGGCCCATGGAAATATCGCTGGTCACGTGATCGCCGCCCATGCGGACGCTGTCAGCATAGATCATGTGCTTCTTGATGAAGATTGACAGGGACGTCGCACCGCCGCCCATGTCGATACACGCCGCGCCAAGTTCCTGTTCGTCCTCGACCAGCGATGAAATGCCCGACACATAGGCCGAACTGGCAAGCCCGGCGAGTTCGAGATCGCAGCGTTTGATGCAATAGAGCAGGTTCTGGATAACCGTCGCGTCAACCGACAGCAGATGCAGGTCGGTCGCCAACTGGTTGCCGATCTGTCCGCGCGGATCGCCAAGACCCGACCGGTGATCCAACGCAAAGTTGATCGGCTGGGCATGCAGCACCTCGCGCCCGGCCCCGATATCCGGCACGTCACAGGCGGCCAGAACCCGGCCAATATCGGCGTCGGTGACAACCGTGCCTTCAACCGAGACCTCGCCCTCAAGCCCGTAGGACCGGGGCCGCGCGCCCGAGAAACAGGCAATGACATGGTCCACCTTCACATTGGCCATCTTCTGGGCTGCGTGAACGGCGGTGCGGATCGCCCGTTCCGTTTCCTGCATCGCGTCCACTTCGCCAAAGCGAACCCCGCGCGACCGCGTGGTCGCCGCGCCAATCACCCGGAACGACGATTGCCCGGCCATCGACCCGACCCCGTCGCTGTCGCGGAACCTTTCCGGCCCGTCGAAGCGCAGCACAAGGCAGGCGATCTTGGATGTCCCCACATCCAGAATCGCGACTACGCCACGTTGCATTGCCGCCTTGCGCATGTTCCGCATAGCCCGTTGGGTTTCGTATAGCTGCCTCATCAGTTTCCTGCCCCCGATACCGAAGCATTAAGCCGCCGCATTTCGACGGTTGCCTGTTCCCCCAGCCTTATGGTCGGCCGGTCCTCGTTACGCATGTCCACGACCAGAACGTCGCGATCCAGCAAATCCTGTGTCTGGGCCATCAGCACGACCCGTTCGAACGCCTGCAACGGGCGGTCTGCGGGCAGCAGGACCCGCTGATCCCGGTCCAGAACCACGTCCCAGCGCCGTTCGCCCATCCGCACCAGCCCGCGTACACGGGGGGCCACGGGGCCCGCGGCGTCGATCAGGGCCAGCGCCTCGGTCACGTTCTGCCGCGCGCCATCGCCCGCGATCAGCGGAAGATCGGCCCGGTCCGCCCGCTGGGCCAGCGGCCCGATGATCGCGCCGCCCGCGTCGATCAGGTCCAACCCGTCGTTGCGCCGCCAGACGGCGACCGGCACGCGCGGGGTCACATCGACCTGAAGAATGCCGCCGGGTTTGACGCGCAGGGTGGCTCGTTCCACCGCGCCCACGGCTTCGACCGTGTCGCGCATCACTTCCAGGTCCAGCTCAAAAGACGACAGCGGAAAATCGACCGGCAGGACCGTGCGGATTTCCAGTTCCAGCGCTTCGCTCGCCCCGTCGATGGCCATCGCGTTGACCATGAATTCGGGCCGGGTTTCGATTGAGGTCCGGATGTCCTGATAAGTGGTCGCGACCAGGTCCCGGTTTTCAGCCTTGCTAAACCACGCAGCCGAAATCACGGCCAGCACCGCCAACGGCACGCCGATCCGCAACGACCGACGAACGCCGGGTGTCAGCATCAGCCGCTGATAGCGGTAGCCCCAGCGGGACGGCGCCGGGTCGCGGCGCGGGGTCTGCTGGCCTAGCGATCGCATGAGGCATCCTCTACCAGCCAGGCGCAGAGCGTCGGAAAGTCGATGCCGCAGTGGGCCGCCTGTTCGGGGGCAAGCGAGGTCGGCGTCATCCCCGGTTGAGTGTTGGTCTCCAGCAGGATCAGCCCGTCCAGCCCGAGCGTATCGTCCCAGCGGAAATCGGTCCGCGACAACCCGCGCAGGCCCAGCGCCTGATGCGCCCGCAAGGCATAGTCCATGCAGGCATCGAAAATCTCGGTCGGGACATCGGCGGGCACCACGTGGCGCGATCCGCCGTCGGCGTATTTGGCGTAATAGTCATACCAGCCATCGGTGATGATATCGGTCACTGTCAGCGTCCGGTCGCCCATCACAGATGCGGTCAGCTCGCGCCCCGGCGCATAGGTTTCGACCATCAGACTGGCGGGCAGATCGGGGGCAAGCGTCGGCGGGCCATTGGCGGCCTCGCGCACGATATAGACCCCGACGGACGATCCTTCGGCATTGGGCTTGACCACATAGGGCGGGGCCATGACATGGGCGGCTTCGATCTGGTCGCGGGTGGACAGGATGCTGTCGACAACGGGCAGACCGGCGGCGCGGTAGACCTCTTTCGACTTTTGCTTGTCCATCGCAAGAGCAGAGGCGAGCACGCCGGAATGGGTATAGGGAATGCGCAGCCATTCAAGAATGCCCTGAACGCAGCCATCTTCGCCCCAGCGCCCATGCAGCGCGTTGAACACCACATCGGGCCGGTCGGCGCGCAGCCGTTCGGCAAGGTCGGGGCCCGCGTCAATCTCGGTCACGTCGAAACCGGCTGCCCGCAGCGCGGTCGCACATTCCCGTCCCGAGCTGAGGGAAACCTCGCGCTCGGCCGATGGGCCGCCCATCAAAACTGCAACCTTGCGGGGCCTGCTGCCCGACATGCCTACTGCCTCACCACGCGAACCGTTTTTCGGTCCGTCATTGAAAATTGCCGCATTATCGCGCGGCGGATCATTCGATCTTGTAAGACGGGGAAATTGGCCCCGCCTGTTAGTCTGCCTCTGGAGCCGGTTCGCCGACCCTCATGATTTCCCATTCTAGCGTGATACCGCTTGAATCGTAAACCTTTTTCCGCACGTCTTCGCCCAATCCCTCCAGATCGGCCGCCGTCGCGCCGCCCGCATTGGTCAGGAAGTTGGAATGCTTGGTGTTCATCACCGCCCCGCCCCGCGTGGCGCCCCGCATCCCGGCGTCGTCAATCACCTTCCACGCTTTCAGTTCGTGGGTGTCATCCGCCTTGCCGGTGCTGGAAAACCCGGCCGGGTTGCGAAAGGTGGACCCGGCGGTACGGTCTTTCGTCGGCTGGGTCGCATCGCGCTTGGCCAGCTGGTCGTCCATTCGCGCGGCCAGTTCCGCGGGGTCGCCCTCCGGTGCGTCAAAGACCGCGCCAATGACCACCGCCCCATCGGGCAGGTCCGATTGCCGGTAGCGCAAGTTCAGGGCCTCGGCGGCAAGGGTCAGGCGCTGGCCTTGCCGAGTGATCACATCCACCTCGCGCAGCACATCCGCGACATAGTCGCCATAACAGCCCGCATTCATCCGGACCGCGCCGCCGATGGACCCCGGGATGGTGCGCAGGAAGGTCAGGTTCAGCCCCGCCTCTGCCGCCTTTCGGGCGACATGGGCGTCCAGCGCCGCTGCCCCGGCCCGCACGGTGGCGCCGTCAATATCGATCCCGTTGAAGCCCCGGCCCAGCCGGATCACCACGCCGCGAATACCGCCATCGCGCACGATCAGGTTGGACCCGACCCCCATCGGGAAAACCGGCACCGCCGGGTCAAGCGCGGCAAGGAAATCGGCCAGATCATCCGCATCGGCAGGCTGAAACAGCACATCCGCAGGCCCGCCCACCCGCATCCACGTCAGGCTGGCAAGGTCGCGGTCGCGGGTCAGGCTGCCGCGCACGGGCGGAAGATCGAAGGTCACGGGGTGGGCCTGCTACTCGTCATGGTTTCGGGCGGAATAGCGGTTCGCCCCCCGGCAAGCAAGCTAGCGCGCGACCTTCCGCCGAACCCAGCGGCCCAGATAGATCACCGGCCAGCGCAGCACGCTTGCCCCGGCGGCCAGAACAACCAGCCCGATGAACGGCCCGTTTTCATAGGTGACCCAGCCCAGGATCGGCACACCCACCGCGATCAGCACATAGGCCCTGCTCCAGTGGTTGTCGCGGCTGGGAACCAGTGCGGCGACATTGGCAAGGATGAACCAGAGGAAGGCGGCGATCAGGGAATAGGTCATCTGCGAAGCTCTGGCGGTAGTTGCGGATTGCGGCCCCGAACCCGGGCCCAGAGGTAACGAAGCGGGTTTCGGAACATGGAAACGAAACCTGCCGCCCCCAATGCCCCGATCCAAAGCCCATGGTCAACCGATAACCAGACCAAAATGACAGGCGCTAACAGCAGCAGGGTCAATCCGGGCCACATTTGCCGCCGCAGCGGCAAAAGCGCGGTGATCGTGCCAAGGATGACCCAAGCCGCGGCGGCGAACAGGGAATAGCTCATGCCAGCACCCCCCACAGCCACAGGATCAGCGCGCCCAACGCCATCAGCAGCCCTGCCACTGGCACCCATGCCCCCACCCGGAACCGTGCGGCCGGCGTGCGCCGCTTGATCAGGATCAGCGACAGGTTGACGAGGACAAAGACCGACAAGAGGACAAGCGAGGTGATACCGGCCAGCTGCCCCACCGGCAGGACAAGCGCCGCGCCGATCACGCCACCGCCGATCTGTATCGTGGCAAGATGCGGCGTTCCGAACCGCGCGCCAACGCCCGAGAAGACCCGCAGGCTGCCGTGCCTGCGACCCAGCCCGTACAAGACTCGCGCCGCCATGACGATTTGCGCCAATACTCCGTTCACGGCCGCTGCGACCGCGATGGCCGACAGGAAGGCGGCGGGGTTGCCGGTTCCGACCTGCCAGACAAGCGCCAGCGGCTGTTGACTGGACGAAAGCGCCTCGATCGGCACTGCCCGAACGGCGGCGTAGGATACCGCCGCGTAGAGGACAGCGGTGATTGCCAGCGCCCAAAGGATCGCGCGCGGCATGGTGCGGTCGGGGTCGCGGGTTTCTTCGGCCAGATTCACGATATCCTCGAACCCGATGAAGGCGAAGAAACACAGGGTGACGGCAGCGAAGATACCGGGCCAATAGGGCGCGGGGGCCGCCGCCCAATCGACCGAGACGGGGTCGGCCCCCAGCCCCGCCCAGATGACAAGAGCCAGCCCCAGCACCTCGGCCAGGGTAAAGACGGCCGCGACTGCAAGGCTTTCCAGCACGCCGACGATGGCGACCGTTGCGATCAGGACGCCCCCGGCGATGATCGCCATTTCGGGCGAGATCCCGACGATCGACGTCAGATACCCAGCCCCGCCCCGCAAGACCGCCGCCGCTGAAAGGGTGCCGGACAGCACGATGGCCAGCCCAACGATCAGTCCCAGCCAGCGCAGCCCTGTTCCCGCCTCGACAAAGGCGACCTCGCCCGCGGCTTCGGGCATCCGGACCGAAAGTTCGGCATAGGACAGGGCGGACGGCAGCGCGACGAGCCCTGCCAGAAGGAAGGCGACCGGCGCATAGATGCCCGACAGGCCCGCGACCTCGCCCACAAGGACATAGATGCCCGCGCCCACCATCACGCCCACGCCATAGGCTGTCAGCAGCCCGGGGCCGATCCGGCGTTTCAGGGTGGCGTCTGGCATGGCTGTCCCTTTCGTTGTGCCTGTCCTAGAACGATATCCGGGTGACGATCCGTCGAAGTGGCCGCATCATCGCCAGCCCCCCGCCCAAAGAGCCGAGACCCAGCATCGCCTCGCCCGGATGGGCTTGGAAATGCAATAACATCAGCCCTGCGAAGGCGATTGCGAAGAAGATAAGCCCGCGCCGGATGTGTCGGGCTATGGACATGGCCGAGATCAGAACGACGACCGCGGAGATGATCCAGACCCAGTTCATTTTTCCAGACGGGCGGGCAGGTTGTTGGCCCAGGCGCTGATCGTCCCGGCCCCAAGGCAGACCACCATGTCGCCCGGACGGGCCTGTTCGCGGACCAGTCGTTCCAGATCGTCCTCGGACAGGATTGCGCGGGCATGCCGGTGTCCGTGGCGGACCAGCCCCGACACCAGATCGTCACGCGACGCGCCGGGGATCGGGTCTTCGCCCGCGGCATAGACTTCGGCGATGCCGACCACATCGGCCTCGTTAAAACAGGCGCAGAAATCTTCGAACAGCGACGACAGGCGGGAATAGCGGTGTGGCTGGTGCACGGCGATGACCCGCGCGGCGCTGTCGACGCCCACGGCCTGCCGCGCGGCCTTCAGTACGGCGGCGATTTCAACCGGGTGGTGGCCGTAGTCGTCGATGATGGTCACGCCGCCCACCTCGCCCACGCGGGTAAAGCGGCGGTTGACCCCGCCGAAACTAGCCAACGCCGCGCGGATTTCATCCTTCTTCATCCCAAGGTGCCGGGCCACGGCCACCGCCGACAGGGCGTTCGATACGTTGTGGTCGCCGGGCATCGGCAGGGTGCAGCCCTCGATCACCGCGTCTTCGGCCTGGAGGGCGATGTCGAAATGGGCGATCCCCTTTTGATAAGTCAGGTTCACCGCCCGCACGTCTGCCTGCGCATTGAACCCATAGGTGACGACGCGACGGTCGGTGATCTTGCCGACCAGCGATTGCACTTCGGGGTGGTCCGTGCAGCAGACGGCCAACCCGTAGAACGGGATGTTCGACACGAAGTCGTAGAAGCCTTTGCGCAGGTTATCGAGGCTGCCCCAATGCTCCATATGTTCGGGGTCGATGTTGGTCACGATGGCGATGGTCGCCGGAAGGCGGTTGAAGGTGCCGTCGCTTTCGTCGGCTTCGACCACCATCCATTCGCCTTCGCCCACGCGGGCGTTCGACCCGTAGGCATGGATGATCCCGCCGTTGATCACGGTCGGGTCGAAATTCCCGGCGTCCAGCAGGGCCGAGACCATCGTCGTGGTCGTGGTCTTTCCGTGGGTTCCGGCCACGGCTACATTGGATTTCAGGCGCATCAGCTCGGCCAGCATCTCGGCCCGGCGGACGACGGGAAGGCCCCTGCGGCGGGCCTCGTCCAATTCGGGGTTGCCCGGTTTGATCGCGGATGAGATCACGACGACCTCGGCCCCTTCAAGGTTCTCGGCCCGCTGACCTTCGAAAATCAGCGCGCCCATCTTTTCCAGCCGGTCGGTGATCTTGGACCGTTTCAGGTCCGACCCCTGCACCACGTATCCGTGGTTCAGCAGAACCTCGGCGATGCCGGACATGCCGATCCCGCCGATGCCCACGAAATGGATCGGACCCACGTCAAGCGGAAGTTTGGTGGCGGCGGCGTTCATATCAGGCGTCTTTCGTCTGTCCGGCCAGCCCTTCGACAAGGGCAACCAGCCGGTCGGTTGCATCGGGAATGCCGCAGGACAGGGCGGCAGCGGCCATCTGGTTGGCCGCGGCGGGCTGACCAAGGATCAGCGCGATCTGCGCCGAAAGGCTGACCGCGTCAAGGCGGCTTTCGGGGATCAGGATTGCCGCGCCCGCGTCTGTCAACTGCCGGGCGTTGGCGGTCTGGTGATCGGCGGTGGCAGCGGCGAAGGGGATCAGGATCGACGGGCGTCCGATGACCGAGATATCGGCGACCGAGGAGGCCCCTGCCCGGCTGATGACCAGCTGCGCCTCGGCCATGCGTTCGGGCACGTCGGTGAAGAAGCTTTGCACGTCCGCGCGAATGCCCGCCTCGGCATAGGCGGCGGTCACGCGGTCCATATCCTCGGGCCGGGCCTGATGGCTGACCCGCAGTTGGCTGCGAATACTGTCGGGAAGGGACGTGATGGCGGCGGGCACCGCATCGGACAGGATCCGCGCGCCCTGACTGCCGCCCATGACCAACATCGACATGGGGTAATCGCCGGGTGCGATATATCCCGCGCCCGCGCGGGCCATGATCGCACTGCGCACCGGATTGCCTGTGTGGACCCCATCGACCCCATCGGGCAGGGCCGTGGGCCAAGTGCCGCAGGCGACCTGATCGACCCGTTTCGCGAAAACCTGATTGACGCGCCCTAGAACCCCGTTCTGTTCGTGGATCATCCGGGGTGTCCGGGTGATCCATGCCGCCGCCACCGCCGGGATCGACGGGTAACCGCCAAAGCCCACGACGACCGCAGGCCGGTCCCGCAGGGTGCGGAAGGTCGCGCCAAGTATACCCCCAAGGATGCGAAACGGGGCCAGCGCCTTTGCCGCGACCCCGCCACGCGCAAAGGTTGCGCTGGCGACCTGGGTGATCTCGACCCCCGCCGGGAACCCGCCGGTATAGCGCCCGCCGCGCGCGTCCGTGGACAGGCGCACCCGCCACCCCTTGGCCAGCATCGCCTCGGCCAGAGCCTGCGCCGGGAACATGTGCCCGCCGGTGCCGCCCGCCGCGATAACCAGTAAAGGGGCCGCCATGTGTGATCCTTTCAGATATCGCCCCGGCCGGTCCGGCCGGAAACCCTAGTGCCTGCGCGCCAGCAGATCGCCCATCTGGCCCTGCGGCCGCGTCCGGGTAAAGGCCAGAAGCATCCCGACCGCAACCCCGCCCGCGATAATCGACGATCCGCCATAGCTGACGAAGGGCAGGGTCATCCCCTTGGCTGGCAAAAGCCGCACCGCGACGCCCATGTTGATCATCGCCTGAACGCCAAAGGCACAGGCCAACCCGGTGCCCGCCAGCCGGATAAAGGGATCACGTTCCTTCATCAGCCGCAGAAGCGACCGGAAGACGATCACGGTATAAAGCGCGATAATCGCGATGACGCAGATCAGCCCGTATTCCTCGGCCGCGACCGCGATGATGAAATCCGTATGCGCATCGGGCAGCGACCATTTTACCTGCCCCTCGCCGACGCCGACACCGAAAAACCCACCTTCGCGGATGGCGTTGGTGGCATAGCCGATCTGGGTGGTCGGGTCGATCTCCGGATTCAGGAACCCGTCGATCCGGCGGGCGAAATGTTCCGAGTTGGAATAGGCAAAGCTGCCCGCAAGGATAACAAGCCCCGCAATCCCAAACAGCAGCAGCATCGGTGCCCCGGCCACGAAATACATCACGCCCCAGGCAAACAGCACCAGCGCCGCCTGGCCAAAGTCCGGTTGCAGCGCAAGGATCGTCACGATGATGACCGTGATCGCGAATGAATAGGCCTTGCCCGGCGGGCCGCCCAATTCAAAGCTGGCCGCCATGAACCATGCGGCGACCACAACAAAGACGGGTTTCAGGAACTCGGACGGCTGGAAGCTGGCAAAGCCCAAAGAATACCAGCGCACCGCGCCCTTGCCGAAATCGGTTCCGAAGGCGGGCAACAGGGCGAGCGCCGCAAAGGCCGCGATGAACCCAAGGACGGCAAGCCGACGCACCATCAGCGGCGACATCATCGAGGTGATCATCATCACAAGGATCGCCGCGCCGCCGAACACCGCCTGACGGGTCACGTAATAGAACGGCTCTAGCCCGTTGCGGGCCGCCAGCGGTGGAGAGGACGCCAGCCCCAGCAGCAATCCGATCCCGAACAGCGCAAGGACGCAGGACATCGTCCATTTGTCGATCGTCCGCCACCAGCGTGGAAGAATGGGTTCGCCCGCCTGCACGGGGATCGTGCCATGAACCATTTCCGTCATGGGAATACCGCCTTGGGTGTCTCTGCCTCTGCCTGCCCGGGTTTTCCCCGGATCTGGCGCAAGGGTAACGGCAAGTGATTCGGATTTCCAGCGAAATGAATGGACAGGCGATTCCCCGCGAATCGTTTTTCGGCATCGCCACCCCTTGCCAGCCTCTCGCCGCCGTGGTCTTGGACAGGGATGAAGGTGAAGACGCTGATCCTTGGGGCCGGGGCCGCCGGCCTTTTCTGCGCCGCCCATGCCGGGCCGGGGGCGGTGGTCGTCGATCATGCGAAACGCCCCGGCGACAAGATCCGCATCTCGGGTGGCGGGCGCTGCAATTTCACCAATCTTGACGTGACGGCCGCGAATTTCATCTCGGACAACCCGCATTTCGCCAAATCCGCGCTGGCCCGATACACCCAATGGGATTTCATTGACCTCGTGTCGACCGCCGGGATCGCCTGGCATGAAAAGACGCTGGGACAGCTGTTCTGCGATGGCAAATCGCAGGCGATCATCGACCTGCTTTTGTCCATGGTGAACCGTGCAGGCGCCGACCTTTGGCTCGAAACGGGCATCGAGAGGGTGGAGCGCGCCGATACGGGGTTTCGCGCCACTCTGACCCGCGGGCGCGACAGTGTGGTGGTCGAGGCCACGAACCTTGTCGTGGCCACGGGCGGCAAATCCATCCCCAAGATGGGGGCGACCGGGCTGGCCTATCAGATCGCCCGCGACTATGGCGTGCCGGTCACGGACACGCGGCCCGCGCTGGTGCCTTATACATTTTCCGACGGGCGGTTTGCCGGGATCTCGGGTATCGCCCTGCCGGTGACCGCCCGCGCCGACCGTGGCCCCGCCTTCCCCGAGGCGATGCTGTGCACCCATCGCGGGCTGTCCGGCCCCGCGATGCTGCAAACCTCGTCCTACTGGCGCGAGGGCGAGGCGGTGACCATCGACCTTAGCCCCGGCACCGATATTGCCTCCGCGCTGAAGGCCCGCAAGGCCGCCGCCGGGGGAAAGCCGGTCGGGACCATCCTTGCCGATCACCTGCCCGCCCGCTTTGCCGATCTTCTGGCGGGGGAACTAGGGCTGACCGGCAATCTTGCCGATTGGTCCGACGCAAGGATCGACGATCTGGCCGCCCGGCTGCACGGCTGGCAGGTGGTGCCGACCGGGACCGAAGGCTACCGCACGGCCGAGGTGACGCTGGGAGGCGTGTCGACCGCGGCGCTGTCGTCCAAAACCATGGAGGCGACGGGCATTCCCGGCCTCCACTTCATCGGCGAATGCGTGGATGTGACAGGCTGGCTGGGCGGGTATAACTTTCAATGGGCGTGGTCGTCGGCCCATGCGGCGGGCACCGCCATCGCGCAATCCTGACGGGGGCGAACACATGACAGCATTCGTGGCACTTCTGCGCGGGGTCAACGTGGGCGGCGGCAACAAGGTGCCCATGGCCGATCTGCGCGACCTTTGCGCGGGACTCGGCTGGACCGGGGTGCGGACCTATATCGCCTCCGGCAATCTGGTTTTCGCGGCCAAAGGCGATCCCGCCACGCTGGCCGAAGACCTGCGGCGCGCGATGGTGGCGCGGATGGGGGTCGATGTGCCGATCATGGTCCTGCCGGGCGCGGCGCTGCACCAGGTGCTGGACGATTGCCCGATTGCGCCTGCGGCGGGGAACCAGTTGCATGGGGCCTTTCTGTGGGCCGACCCGCACTTCGACGACGCGCTCTATGCCCAACTTCGCACGCCGACCGAGGAGATCCGCCTGCAAGGCCGCGTCGCCTGGGTCCATACGCCCGACGGGTTCGGCCGGTCGAAACTGGCGGAAAAGCTGCCCAAGGTTCTGGGCGTCGATTTCACCGCCCGAAACCTCAACACCATCCGCAAGCTTGTCGAAATGCTGGACGGGTAGCCGCCCCGGTGCTATGACCCATCTCATGAAGAGCACCTGCATCATCATTTGCTGCATTATTCCCTGCTGACACCAGTCACGCGGGCCGCTCTTTCACGTTTCACTTCTGACGGTAAGTTGCTAAGCCCGCGGGCGAAAACCGCGCGTGAGTGAGACATGACGACGATCAAACTGCACAACACCCAGACCCGCAAGAAAGAGGTCTTTGCCCCGATCGACCCGGACAATGTGCGGATGTATGTCTGCGGGCCGACCGTCTATGACCGGGCGCATCTAGGCAACGCGCGGCCCGTTCTGGTGTTCGACGTGTTGTTCCGGCTGCTGCGGCATGTCTATGGCGCGGATCACGTGACCTATGTGCGCAACTTCACGGATGTGGACGACAAGATCAACGACACCGCCCGCAAGCGCAAAGAGGCCGGGGCCAAGGGCACGCTGGAAGAGCTGATCGCCGAACGGACCGAGGAAACCATCAGCTGGTATCACGCCGACATGGATGAACTAGGTGCGCTGCGGCCAGCAATCAAAGGTCTTCAAACCGAAGAGGCTGAGCCCCGCGCGACCGATTGGATCGGGGCGATGATCGCGATGATCGAAGATCTGATCGCCAAGGGCCACGCCTATGCCGCCGAAGGCCATGTGCTGTTCGCGGTGGACAGCTATGCCAACTACGGTGCGCTGTCGGGCCGGTCGGTCGACGACATGATCGCGGGCGCGCGGGTCGAGGTTGCGCCCTACAAGCGCAACCCGATGGATTTCGTCCTCTGGAAACCGTCGGACGCCGAAACCCCCGGCTGGGACAGCCCCTGGGGCCGTGGGCGGCCGGGGTGGCACATCGAATGCTCGGCCATGTCGTTCGAATTGCTTGGGGCGTCCTTCGACATCCACGGCGGCGGCAACGACCTGCAATTCCCGCACCACGAAAACGAGATCGCCCAGTCGAAATGCGCCCACCCCGAAGGCGATTTCGCGAATGTCTGGATGCACAACGAGATGCTTCAGGTCGAAGGCAAGAAGATGTCCAAGTCCCTGGGCAATTTCTTTACCGTGCGCGACCTGCTGGATCAGGGGGTGCCGGGCGAAGTGATCCGCTTTGTGATGCTGGGCACGCATTATCGCAAGCCGATGGATTGGACCGAGAAGAAGCGGGACGAGGCGGAGAAGACGCTTCGGAAGTGGCTAGCATTGGCGGCAAAGAAGCCAATTGGGCAAGTTTCGAAATCAGTTATTGAAGCCTTGGCCGACGATTTGAATACAGCGGGTGCCCTAACCGCATTGCACGAGGTCTACAAGCGCGGCGATGGGGAGACTATGGCAGCGTCCTTGCAGTTCTTGGGACTTCGGCTTGGAAATATGGCCTACTGGGTTGGGGACGATACAAGTGATTTGTCACGGTTTTCAGAACGGCTATCGAACTTGCGCGATACCGCCAAAGCGACAAAGGACTTTTCGGAGCTGGATGCGTTCAAAGCGGCATTGACTGCTTTTGGTGTCGAAGTGCGCATGTCCAAGGAGGGTGTCGAACTCTTTCCCGGCCCCGATTTCGACCCCACCAAATTGGAGGGCCTCCTATGACCCGCCTCCCGACACAGGACTGCCCGCGGCCGCGGGTGGGGGTTAAGCCCCCGCCCGGGGGGGCGGTCGGGGGCTGTCCGGCCCGCTGCGCGACCCGGACGACAGGGATTGAGCGGATGGGCATGGGTCTTGGGAACAAGACGCGGGCCAAAGGAGCAGGGAAATGACCAAGGATCGGCTGTATATCTACGACACCACCCTGCGCGACGGGCAGCAGACGCAGGGCGTGCAATTCTCGACCGCCGAAAAGACCCGCATCGCGCAGGCGCTGGACGGGTTAGGCGTCGATTACATCGAAGGCGGCTGGCCCGGGGCGAACCCCACCGACAGCGACTTTTTCGCCGATGCCCCCAAGACCCGCGCGACCATGACCGCCTTTGGCATGACCAAGCGCGCGGGCCGATCAGCGGCCAATGACGAGGTGTTGTCGGCTGTGATGAATGCCGGCACCCCGGCGGTCTGCCTTGTGGGCAAGACCCATGATTTCCACGTGACCGCCGCCCTTGGCATCACGCTGGAGGAAAACATCGACAACATCCGCGCCTCTGTCGCCCATCTGGTGGCCGAGGGGCGCGAGGCGCTGTTTGACGCCGAACATTTCTTCGACGGGTACAAGGCCAACCCCGACTATGCGCTGGACTGTCTGCGGGCGGCGCTGGACGCGGGCGCCCGCTGGATCGTTCTGTGCGACACCAATGGCGGCGCCCTGCCCACCGAGGTCGGCCGGATCGTAGGTGCGGTGATCGCGGCGGGCATCCCCGGCGACAGACTGGGCATCCACACCCATGACGACACCGGCAATGCGGTCGCCAATTCGCTGGCCGCGATCGAGGCGGGTGCGCGGCAGGTGCAGGGCACGCTGAACGGGCTGGGCGAACGCTGCGGCAACGCCAACCTGACCAGCCTGATCCCGACGCTTCTGCTGAAGGAGCCCTTTGCCAGCACACTGGACACCGGGATCAGTACCGATGCGCTGATGGACCTGCGCCGGGTCAGCCTGATGCTGGATGACATCCTGAACCGGGTGCCGGTGAAGCAGGCCCCCTATGTCGGGGCCTCGGCCTTTGCGCATAAGGCCGGGCTTCACGCCAGCGCGATCCTGAAGGACCCGACCACCTATGAACACGTCGACCCGGCCTTGGTCGGCAACACGCGGATCATCCCCATGTCCAATCAGGCCGGACAGTCGAACCTGCGCAAGCGCCTATCAGACGCCGGGTTGACCGTGGACAAGGACGAAGCCGCCCTGCCCCGCATCCTTGACGCGATCAAGATGAAAGAGGCGCAGGGCTACAGCTATGACACCGCGCAGGCGTCGTTCGAACTGCTCGCACGAGAGGAACTGGCGCTTCTGCCGCATTTCTTCGAGGTGGAACGCTACCGTGTGATTTCCGAACGCCGCCGCAACGCCAAGGGCAAGCTGGTGGTGGAGTCCGAGGCTGTCGTCACCGTCCAGATCGACGGGGAAACCCGGACCAGTTTCTTCAAGAATGAACATGCCAGCGACCTGTCGGACGACGGGCCGGTGAACGCCCTGTGGCAGGCCCTCAAATCCGACCTTGGCCGGTATCAGGAACAGATCGACGATATGCGCCTCGTGGACTTCAAGGTGCGCATCACAAATGGCGGGACCGAGGCGGTGACGCGCGTCATCATTGATTTTCAAGACGGCGCTGGCCGCCGCTGGGCCACGGTGGGCGTCAGCGCGAATATCGTCGACGCGGCCTTTGATGCGCTTCTGGACGGGATCAACTGGAAGCTGGTGCAGGGCGGGGCTGTGGCGTGACCCTGAACGCCTGCGCCGCGCTGGTCGAACGAGGCGACCCGGACCGGTTTCTTGCCGCGATGGCGGCACCGCCTGCCGCGCGGCGGGTGCTGTTCCCGCTTTATGCCTTCAACCTCGAGGTCGCCCGCGCGCCCTGGGTGACAGAAGAACCGATGATCGCCGAAATGCGCCTGCAATGGTGGCGTGACGCGCTGGAAGAAATCCGCGACGGGAAAAAGCCCCGGGCGCATGAAGTCGTGGGGCCATTGGCCGAGGTCCTGACCCCGGAAACCGCGGGCGTCCTGGATCGGCTTATCGTCGCCCGGCGCTGGGACATCTATAAAGACGCCTTCGAAGATCAGGCGCATTTCGATGAATACCTTGAAAATACTGGCGGGGTGCTGATGTGGGTGGCTGCGCGCTGCCTTGGGGCGCATGTCACGGCGGCCCCTGCGGTCATCGCATTGGGCAAGGCGACCGCGCTGGTGCGGTTCCTTCAGGCCGTCCCCAATCTGGAGGCCCGCAAACGCATCCCGCTGGTCGATGGCCGCCCGGCGGCGATTGCGGCCATGGCGCGAGGGGCGTTGGACGATGCCTTTGCCCGCAATATCCGCCACCATGCGGGTATCCCCAAACCGGCCCGCGCGGCCCTGATCGAAGGCTGGCAAACCCGACCGCTCCTGCAACAGCTCATCCGCCAGCCGGCACGCGTGGCCGAAGGGGCCGTGGGCCTGAGCCCGTTTTCAAAGAAACTTCGATTGCTCTTCGCATCGTGACCGTTTCGGGGGCGGTGGGTTGAAACCCACCTTACGTTTGAGGGGCTCTGCCCCTCTGGCCCGTTCCGGGCCATTCACCCCGGGATATTTATTGACCCAAAGAAGGGGGCTGGACCGGGCGTCCATTCTTCTTTGGGTTGGAAATATCCTCGGGGGGTCCGGGGGGCGAAGCGCCCCCGGGTAAGGTGGGTCTTGACCCACCACCCCGGAATGGTCATGCGACCGACTTCGGTTTCATCACCAGCCAGATCAGTGCCCCGCCCGCCAGTGCAAGGAATGGCGCCATGGCAAGGTTTACCGCCGTCCAGCCTTCGATCGGGCTGCCACCGGAACAGTTCATCAGCCCACCCGAGGCCATCGAGGCCACGGTGACCCCGCCGAAAACGAAAAGATCATTGAACCCCTGGATCACACCACGTTCGTGCGGGGCATGGGATTTGGTCAGCAGGGTCGTCGCCCCGATGAAGCCAAAGTTCCAGCCGATCCCGAGAAGGACCAGCGCGATAAAGAAGTTCTCAAGCGTCACTCCGGTCAGCGCTACTGCCCCGGCCCCAGCAAGGATCACAAGGCCCAGCGCCATGATCCGGGTGGTGCCGTAGCGCGCGATCAGGTGACCGGTAAAGAACGACGGGATGTACATCGCCAGCACGTGGGCAGTGACGACATCCGCCGCATCGCCGGTATCGAACCCACAGCCGACCACCGCCAGCGGGGTCGAAGTCATAACAAGGTTCATCAGCGCATAGGACACCATGCCCACGACCATGGCCACCACGATATGGGGGTCGCGCAGCATCTGGCCACGGGTGCGGCTGGCGGGCGCGTCGGTCTGTATCGGCTGGCCCCGCGTGCCCTTGGGCAATTGCAGGCCGAAGAACAACAACGAGCCGAACAGGTTCAGCGCCACAACGGCAAGGTAGGACCCGAGGTAGAGGACGACAAAGCTTTCGGCCACCAGCTTGTTCAACTGCGGCCCGATGATGGCCGCGGCCAGCCCGCCGGCCATGACGTAGGAAATCGCCTTTGGTTTGTAGGCGTCCGAGGCCATATCCGTCGCGGCAAAGCGGTAGAACCCCTGCGCGGACATGTAGATGCCAATGAAATAGGACCCGATCAGCAGGGTGACGAACGATCCGGTGTAAAGGCCCAGCGCCGAGACCGCCGCGCCAAAGGCGGCCGCCAGCGCCCCAAGGACAAAGCCGAACCGCCGCCCCCGCGCCTGCATCAGCGGCGACAGCCAGGGCGCTGTCGTCATCGACCCAAAGACGATCAGCGAGATCGGCAAGGTCGCGAGGCAGGCAATCGCCGTGCCCTGCACCATCTGCTGCCCGGCAAGTCCGCCGATGGTGAAGATCATGGGCATCTGCGCGCCAAGGATGGCTTGCGCCAGAACCAGAACGATCACGTTGCGTTTCGCGATCCGGTCCGTGTCGGGGATTTGGGTCATGTCCGTCATGGCGAAATCGGTAGTCCCCGGCGCCGGGAATGGCAATGGACATATTCGCGCGGGCGCATGGGTGATTGCGCCGCCGCGCAGCCCATGCCACAGACGGTGCATGACGGTCGGACGGATCATCGAAACCGGGGCCTGCGTGGCCGAGGGCGCGGACTGGCTGGCCGCCCAAGTGCCGGAATTCGCCCGCATCCTGCCGCTGTGCACCCCCTTGCCCCTGCGTCGGTCGCCTGCGGGGTTTGGTGCGCTGTTGTCGGCCATCGTGGGCCAGCAGGTGTCCACCGCCTCGGCCGCTGCGATCTGGGGGCGGTTGGAAGCCGCGGGGCTGACGACCGAACCGGCCGTTCGCGCCACCACCGAGGAAGAGTTGCGCAGCTATGGCCTGTCCCGGCCCAAGGCCCGCTATGCCAAGGCGCTGGCCGGGGCCGATCTGGATTGGGAAAGTTTGGCGCATCTGCCCGACAATCAGGTCATCGCCACGCTGACCGCGATCACAGGGATCGGGCAGTGGACGGCCGAGATTTACGCCATGGTCGCGCTAGGCCGGGCCGATGTTTTTGCCGCGGGCGATCTGGCCTTGCAGGAATCTGCGCGGATCGTCTTTGATCTGCCCGACCGCCCATCCGAAAAGACGCTGCGCGGCATGGCCGCCGACTGGTCCCCTTGGGCGGCAGTTGCGGCCCGGCTTCTCTGGGCCTACTACAGGGTCGCGAAACAAAGGGAAGGCATTCGATGACACGGGCACTGACAGCGGGCCGCCGCGACCCCATTTCCGGAGAGATGCGCAGCGCGGTCATCTTCCTGCATGGCTATGGCGCCAATGGCGCGGACCTTCTCGGGTTGGCCGACCCCTTGGGCGAACATATGCCCGATACGCTGTTTCTGGCCCCCGACGCGCCCGAGGCCTGCGCCGGGGCGCCCTTCGGGTTCCAGTGGTTCCCGATCCCGTGGATTGATGGTTCGTCCGAGGAAGAGGCGGAGGCCGGATTGCGCCGCGCCGCCGAAGACCTGAACGCCTTTCTGGACGGGGTGATGGTCGATGAAGACCTGCTACCCGAACAGGTGATGCTGTTCGGTTTTTCCCAGGGCACGATGATGTCGCTGCATGTCGCCCCGCGCCGGGAAGACCCGGTGGCGGGCATCTGCGCTTTCTCGGGGCGGCTGTTGCAGCCGGAGCTTCTGGCGGATGAAGTCACCTGCCGCCCGCCGGTCCTGCTGGTCCATGGCGATCAGGACGATGTGGTGCCGGTTCAATCCCTGCCCGAAGCCGCAGAGGCCCTGCAGGGGGCGGGCTGGGAAGAGGTCTATGCCCACATCATGAAGGGCACGGCCCATGGGATCGCGCCGGACGGTCTGTCTGTCGCGCTGGCCTTCATGCGCGACCGGCTGGGATACTGAACACGGCAGGGCATGTCGCGGATGGGCTTGACCGGGCAGATCGCCCGGCCCCTCATGCGCCCATGACCTTGCATTTCACCCCGGCCGAATACGCCGCCCGCCAAGCCCGCGCCATCGAAGCCCTTCAGGCCGAAGGGCTGGACGCGATCCTGATGTTTGCCCCGGAAAGCCATTTCTGGATCAGCGGCTATGACACCTTCGGCTTTGCCATGTTCCAATGCATGGTGCTGACCGCGCGGGGCGATCTGCATCTGCTGACACGGATGCCGGACCTGCGGCAGGCGCGGCTGACCTCGACCCTGACAGACGACCAGATCCACATCTGGACCGAGGTCGAAGGCGCGAACCCCGCCGACGATCTGGCCCGGCTCTTGGCCGATCTTGGCGTGTCAGGGAACATCGGGTTCGAAAGCCAGACTGCGGGGCTGACCGACTACAACGGCCAGCGGCTGCGCGCGGTCCTTCCCGGCCTGATCGACACCTCCGGCCTGATCCGGGGACTGCGCCGCCACAAATCCCCGGCCGAGATCGACATGCACCGCCGCGCCGCCGCCCTGTCGGACGATGCGCTGGACGCCGCGCTGGAGATTACCCGCGCAGGCGCCTTCGAAGGGGACATTCTGGCCGCGATGCAGGGGGCCGTGTTCAAGGGCGGCGGCGATTATGCGGGGAACGAGTTCATCATCGGGTCCGGTCCCGGCGCGCTTTTGTGCCGTTACTATTCCGGACGGCGACATCTGGATCCGCAGGACCAGCTGACGCTGGAATGGTCCGGCACCTATGCCCGCTATCACGCGGCCATGATGCGGACCGTCGTGGTCGGAGAGGTCTCGGACGCGCATCGCCGGATGCACGCGGCCACGGTCGAGGCGATCGAGGCCTGCGAGGCGGCGATCCGGCCCGGCGCGCCCATGGGCGATGTGTTCGACGCCCATGCGCGGGTCTTCGATGCGCACGGGCTGCATCACGCCCGGCTTCAGGCCTGCGGCTATGGGATGGGGGCGGTCTATAACCCGATCTGGGTGGATTTCCCGATGTTCTACGAAGGCAACCCGCTGCCGATGCTGGAGGGGCAGGTGTTCTTCCTGCACATGATCCTGATGGACAGCGACAGCGGCGCGGCGATGACCCTTGGCCATTCGGTTCTGGTGGGGGATAAGGGTGTCGAACGGCTCTCGCGCCACGACCTTGGACTTCTGATGTGCTGACCCGCCTGCGCCACCTCTGGACCCACCACCGCCTGCTGACCCTGCTGTTTGCCGCGGCCCTTGCGGCCACCGCGTTTTTCGGGGTGCGGACCGTGCGGCAGGCGATCTACTGGGCGGACCCCGCGCATCAGAACCAACCGCTTGAGGCGTGGATGCCGCCCAATTATGTCGGCATGTCCTACAAGCTGCCGCCAGAGGTGTTGATCCCGATTTTGGGTTTGAACCCGGGGGGTCCGCGCGAAAGGGTCACTATGGGCGACATCGCGGCAGCGCAGGGGATCACCCTGACCGAGCTTCAGTCCCGGATCGAGGCCGCGGCAGAGGCGCACCGGGCCGCACGGGGCGACTGATGGAAACGGTCCTGTCGCTGATCACCACCTATGGGGTGGCCGCGCTTTTTCTTGGCACGTTTCTCAGCTGCCTTGCCCTGCCGGTGCCGTCCTCGCTGATGATGCTGGCGGGCGGGGCTTTTGCCGCGTCTGGGGACCTGGACCTTTACACCGTGGCCGGGGCGGCCTGGGTTGGGGCGGTTCTGGGCGATCAGGTGGGATACGGGATCGGGCGGATCGGCGGGCGGCACCTGACAGGCTGGATGGCGCGGCACCCGAAACGCGGGGCGATCCTGCAAAAGGCGCAGGACAAGACGCGCGAATGGGGCGGAATCGGTGTCTACCTGTCGCGCTGGCTGTTTTCACCGCTTGGACCTTATGTGAACCTTGCCGCCGGGATCGCCGGGATGCGCTGGCCACGATTCTTCGGCTGGGACATGGCCGGAGAGGCGACATGGGTCACCGTTTACGTGGGCCTTGGATACGCTTTCGCCAATCAGATCAGCGCCATCGCCGATATCGCCGGAAACCTGTCCGGGCTTCTGGCCGCCGGGGCTGTCACCATCGGCCTTGGCATTTGGCTGTGGCGGCGGTCTGGAAAGGCACCGAAGAACGCCCATATCTGATCCATGATCAAGTTTCTTCCGATCCTCCTGGCTGTTGTCTACGGCGTCGTGATGTATCGGTTCTCGGCCTGGCGGCTGCGGGCCGAACTGGACGCGCGGTCGACGGAACTCGTGGATCCGGTCCTGAAGCCGGTGATCGACCGTATGGCGCGGGCGCTGGACCTGCCCCGGATCAAGGTTCACATCTATGAAATCGACCCGGTCAACGGGCTGGCCGCGCCGGACGGGCGCATTTTCATCACCCGCGGGTTCTACGAGAAATTCCGCAAGGGCGAGGTAAGCGCCGAAGAGATGGCCAGCGTCATCGCCCATGAGCTGGGCCATACCGCGCTGGGCCACAGCCGCCGCCGGATGATCGATTTTTCAGGCCAGAACGCGCTGCGCACCGCGCTTGCCATGGTGCTGAACCGCGTTTTGCCGGGGCTGGGGCCGATGGTGGCGGGGTTCGTGATGTCGCTGGTGATGGCGCGGCTGTCCCAGTCGGATGAGTTCGAGGCCGACGCCTATGCCTCCGCCCTCATGACCAAGGCCGGTCTCGGGACTGCGCCGCAGAAATCCCTGTTCCGCAAGCTGGAGACCCTGACCGGTGCGCGCGGCGCGGCAATGCCCGCCTGGCTTTTGTCGCACCCCAAGACGGACAAGCGGATCGCCGCGATTGAAGCGAACGAGGCCAAGTGGGGCGTCTGACCGGGGGATGGTGGGTCAAGACCCACCTTACAATTCGGGGGCGCCGGGCCGAAAGAACGACGAAAAAGTAAGGTGGGTTTTAACCCACCATCCCCTGCCCGAGGGCCTTTCCAAACCGCGGCAGGCGGGCCTTTTTCATCAGCGCCCGGATCGTCCAGTCCTCGCCCGAAAGCCGCCTTGCCGTGGCCAGCACCCCTGCCCCGACCTGCCGCAGCACTGGTTCGTGATCCGGCCAGAGATGCATCAGAAACTCGTCCGGCGCCTGCCGGGTCAGCCCTTCCTCGGCCAGGGTCGCGCGGGGGAAGTCGGCGGCGTTCAGCGTAAGTATCATGTCGCAGCTGCCCGCCACGGCGGCGGCCAGCACGTGCACATCGTTTGGATCGGGCAACCAGAACCGCCGTTCCATCCCCTCGGGCACGCGAACGGATGCCTCGGGAAAGCGGGCGGTCAGGCTGGCGATCTCGCCCCGCGCGATCTCCTCGGCCCCGGGGCCAAGCTTGATCGTGGCCCGCGCCCATTCTTCAAGGATGCGGCCCGACCAGCGCGGTTGGTAAACCCCGGCGGCTGCCACCCCGATCAGCACCTCGCGCATCACCGTCGGATACAGCACGCAGGCGTCCAGCAGCACCCTCATAGCCGGAAGAACACGGCCTTGAGATAGCCGCTTTCGGCCAGTTGCGGCAAAAGCGGATGGTCCGGCCCGGCAAACCCGGTGTGGACGATGGTGCCGCGCCGCCCGGCCTTGCCAATGCCGCGGGCACTGGCGTTGCGGAACTTGGTCAGGTCGGCGGCGTGGGAACAGGAACACAGCCCCAGATAGCCGCCCTCGGCCACCAAGGGCGCGGCCAGTTTCGCCACCCGTTCATAGGCCCGCAGACCTGCCTCCAGCGCTTTCTTCGAAGGTGCGAATGCCGGCGGGTCGCAGATCACGACGTCAAAACTCTGCCCCTCGTCTGCCAACGCCATCAGCGTGTCAAAAGCATCGCCCTGCCGGGTCTGGAACCGGTCGGCCACGCCAGAGGCGGCAGCCCCCTGCGCGGCAAGGTCCAGTGCCGGGGCCGATCCATCGACCGCAAGGGCGCTGTCCGCACCATTGGCCAGCGCGGCAAGGGAGAACCCGCCGACGTGGCTGAACACATCCAGCACCCGCGCCCCGCGTGACAGGCTGGCGGCAAAGGCGTGATTGGGCCGCTGGTCGAAGAACAGGCCGGTTTTTTGCCCGCCCATCACGTCGGCCATATAGGTGGCCCCGTTCATCGGCACCGGGATTGGCGCGTCAGGCGCGGCGCCCAGCGCGACCCGGGTTTCCTCGGGCAGGCCTTCCAGCGCGCGGGCGCGTCCGGTGCCGTTCAGGATCACGGTCGTCACCCCGGCCACCCGCGCAAGCGCCGCGACCAGCAGGTCGACCCGCGCGTCGGCCCAGGCGGCGTTAGGCTGCACCACAGCCACATCCCCGAACCGGTCTATGATCACACCGGGCAGGCCATCGGCCTCGGCGTGGACCAGTCGGTAAAAGGGCGCGTCATAGATCCGGTCCCGGTGGGCCAGCGCCCGCGCGATGCGGGCGGCGAACCAGTCCTCGTCGATCACGGCCTGCGGATCGCGATCCAGCATCCGGGCGATGATCTTGCTTTCGGGCGTGATGGCGACCAGCCCCATGGGCTGCCGGTCCGCCGATTCCAGAACGGCAACGGACCCGGGCGCAAGGGCGCGGGTCCGGCGGTCGGTCACCAGTTCATTGGCGTAGACCCAAGGGAACCCGTGCCGGATGGCGCGGGCATCTGCCTTGGGCATGAGACGGATGGTTGGATAGGAGGGGTGCATCATGGCCCCCTCCTACTGGGTTTCCGGGACTAGCGGAAGACGCCTGTTTGCTGCACCGCCTGCGAGACGATCAGTTCGTCGTCGCCGGGCACCGGGACCGGCGCAACCTCGGCCGGGCCAGCACCAAGTTCACGGGCAAGGACGGTGGTCAGAAAGTCGGTCATCCGGACCTTTTCGGTCTGGCCTGCGTGTTCAAGTGCAAGCGCCGCTTCGCCACCCGGAGCGGGCAAGTTCGCTTCGACCAGACGCGGGCCTTCGATGATCGCGCCGGTTTCGGCGTGTTTCACGGTCAGGGTGAACACGACGTTATAAACGCCGCCGACCGAAAACCGGGTCCGTTCGGTCACGCCGTGGAACCGGTTCAGGACCACTTCGGCCACCACGGGCACATCGCCCTGCAGGGTTTCGGCATGACGGGCCGCCGCGGTTTCGAAAATCTGGGCCAGTTGCATATGCCGGTTGCCGACAGGGTCACCACGCCACACGATGTCGGCAAATGGATAGTATCCGTTCCGTTCCGACACTTTCAGGCTGGCGGGAACCATGGCGACCACATTGGTCACGGTATAGGACCGTTCGATCTGGGCCGGGGCGGCGATCAGGTCGTCCACAGGCTGATTTCGTGTTACAGTATCGACCGAGGTACAGCCGGCCACGCCAAGGCCAAGGGCTGCGAGTGCAACGATGCGCAGAAGTTTCATTTCTGTCCTCCGGGGCTTCTGCCCCAAGTTGTTGGCCCCCCGGCTGCGATCACTTCTCACCCCTGAACGGGGCAGGAATGTGGCCAACCCAGTCCAATTTGATGAAAAGGCAGGGAATGTGAGTCTTTTGGGCAACGATTTTGCCCCGTCCCTGCGGCGAAACTGACCGGCCCAAGACGAAATCACGGGTTGTTAGCGCTAACAAGACCTGCTAGACCCGGCCCGAATTGACCCGAAGGACCTATGAAATGCCGCTGAATGCCACCATCGCCGCCGTGACCGACAGGATCCGCGCCCGCAGTGAACGCACGCGGAAAACCTATCTCGACACCATGGCCTGCGCCGCTGCCGAAGGCCCGCGCCGGGCGCATCTGTCCTGTGGCAACCTTGCCCATGCCTATGCCGCGATGGGCGATGACAAAGGAACCCTGACCGCCGACAAGGCCCCGAATATCGGGATCATCACCGCCTATAACGACATGTTGTCGGCGCATCAGCCCTATGAACGATATCCTGACCTGATCCGCGCCGCCGCCCGGGCCGCAGGGGCGACCGCGCAGGTCGCGGGCGGGGTGCCCGCGATGTGCGATGGGGTCACGCAAGGACAAACGGGGATGGAGCTGTCGCTGTTTTCCCGCGACGTGATCGCGCTGTCCGCCGGGGTCGGGCTGTCGCACAATGTGTTTGACGCGGCCCTCTACCTTGGGGTCTGCGACAAGATCGTGCCGGGGCTGATCATCGCCGCCGCGACCTTCGGCTATATCCCCTCGGTCTTCCTGCCAGCCGGGCCGATGCCGTCGGGGCTGCCGAATGACGAAAAGGCCAAGATCCGCCAGAAGTTCGCGACCGGAGAGATCGGCCGCGATGAGCTGATGAAGGCCGAAATGGCCAGCTATCACGGGCCGGGCACCTGCACCTTCTATGGCACCGCGAACACCAACCAGATGCTGATGGAATTCATGGGGCTGCACCTGCCGGGATCGTCCTTCGTAAACCCCAACACGCCGCTGCGCGACGCGCTGACGGTGGCAGGCGCCGAACGGGCACTGGAGATCACCGCACTGGGCAACGATTTCCGCCCGGTCAGCGACATTCTGGATGAAAAGGCCTTCGTGAACGGGATTGTCGGGCTGATGGCGACCGGCGGCTCGACAAACCTTGTTCTGCACCTGCCCGCCATGGCCCGCGCCGCTGGTGTCATCCTTGATCTGGAAGATTTCCACGACCTGTCCGAGGTCACGCCGCTGATGGCAAAGGTCTATCCCAACGGGCTGGCCGACGTGAACCATTTCCACGCCGCTGGCGGCCTGGGCTACATGATCGGCGATCTGCTGAACGCCGGGCTGTTGCATCCCGACACCAAGACCGTGGTCGGCGACGGGCTGGAACATTACACCCAAGAGCCGCAGTTGAAGGACGGGCGCGTGACCTATGTGCCAGGCACAAAGGTCAGCCTGAACGACAAGATCCTGCGTCCCGCGTCGGACCCGTTCCATGCTCATGGCGGTCTGACCCAATTGTCGGGCAACCTTGGGCGCGGGGTCATCAAGACCTCTGCCGTGGCCGAGGAACGCCACATCGTCGAGGCAAAGGCCCGCGTATTCCACGATCAGGCCGACGTAAAGACCGCCTTCAAGAACGGCGAGTTTACCGAGGACACCATCGTGGTGGTCCGCTACCAGGGGCCGAAATCCAATGGGATGCCGGAACTGCATTCGCTGACGCCGACGCTTGCCGTGTTGCAAGACCGGGGTCTGAAGGTCGCGCTGGTAACCGACGGGCGGATGTCGGGCGCGTCCGGTAAGGTGCCCGCCGCGATCCATGTCTGCCCCGAGGCCGCCGATGGCGGGCCGCTGGCGCTGGTGCAGGATGGCGACATGATCCGGCTTGATGCCACCAAGGGCACGCTGGACGTGCTGGCCGACCTGACCGGGCGGACCCCGGCCCCCGCCGACCTGACCGGAAACGGCAACGGCGTCGGGCGCGAACTGTTTGAAACCTTCCGCCGGAACGTCGGGCTTGCCGCCGACGGCGCCTGCACGATCCTTTGACATTGGAGACCGAGATATGACACCGCAACAGGCATCTGAACTGGCCCGCAAAGTCTGCGAACTGGCCCCGGTCGTTCCGGTCCTTGTGATCGACGATGCTGGTCAGGCCGAAGGTCTGGCGCGCGCCCTGGTCGCGGGCGGGCTCCCGGCGCTGGAAGTGACCCTGCGCACCCCCGCCGCGCTGGAGGCGATTGCAGAGATGGCCAAGGTCGAAGGCGGCGTTGTCGGCGCAGGCACCCTTCTGACCGCTGCGGATGTCGAAGCCGCGAAACGGGCCGGGGCCAGCTTTGGCGTCTCGCCCGGCGCGACCGACCGTCTGCTGGATGCCTGCGAGGCCAATGAATTGCCGCTGCTGCCCGGCGCGGCGACCTCGTCCGAGGTGATGCGCCTTCTGGAACGCGGCTACACCGTGCAGAAATTCTTTCCGGCCGAGGCCAATGGCGGCGCACCGGCGCTCAAGGCCATTGGCGCGCCGCTGCCGCAGGTCAAGTTCTGCCCGACCGGCGGGATCAGCCTGAAGAATGCGGGCGATTACCTTGGGCTATCTAACACGCTCTGCGTGGGCGGCAGCTGGGTCGCCCCGAAAGACATGGTCACGGCAGGCGACTGGGACGGGATCACCGCACTGGCTGCCGAGGCGGCCCGCCTGCCCCGCTGAATGATCGGGCAAGGTGGGTCAAGACCCACCATACGCCCACCATTCGCGACGTTCTGCCTTATATCCTAGTCCCGGGCCCGCGCGGCCCGACCACCCCTGCGGCGTGGTGCATTTGCCTTATCCAGCGCGGCCTTCAGGGTTTCGGTCATCGGGTGGTCCGCCGGTTCCCCGGCATAGCGTGCCAGAAGCGCCCGGACCATCTCGTCCGTATTGGAATCCACCGGGATGCCCAGCGCCCAGTCGAAGAAGATCGACCTGCATTCCGGCGCGCTGATCCCGTCAATCCGGTAGGCTTCACGGATCAGGCCCCGCGGATCAATTGGATCCTTGGCTCTTGTCATCATTCGTCTCCCGCGCGGCTCCAGACAGGAGCCGCGAAATGACCGCGTCCGCCGTTTCTGCGACCGTCCCCATTGCGGCCAGCAAGCGATCCGTTGTCTCATACCCTGTCTCCCGCAAGATAAGCCTGCGCCCGGCTTCGCCAAGCTCTTCCGGTTTTAATTCCCCGCCCGTCAGCAATCTTGCAGAGGCTTGCAGCTGCCAGAAAAGCCCTGCCGCAGTCGAAAGCGCCTCTGCATCCGCGTCACTCAGGCGTCCAGAACCGACACCGGCGGCCAATTGGGCCCTTATTTCACGGGCCGGGCTACCGGATTGCAGGGCAACGGTCTGGGCGGCCAGTTCGACGTCCTGCAACCGCCCCGGCCCAATCTTGGCGTCCCAGTCGCCCTGTGGCGGCTTGGCGGCGGCAATCCGGGCCCGCATATCGGCCACATCGGCCAGCACGGATTCCCCACCGGCCTTGTCCCGCAACAGCTCCTGTCGGAAGGTTTCAACCTCGGCCCCCAGTTCCATATTACCCGCGATCGGGCGGGCGCGGGTCAGGGCAAGATGCTCCCATGTCCAGGCCTCGGTGCGCTGGTAGTCCTGAAAGGATGTGAAAGAGGTGGCAACCGGCCCCTGCCGCCCGGACGGGCGCAGCCGCATGTCGACCTCGTACAGCCGCCCATCCGACATCGGCGCAGTCACCGCCGTCACCAGCGCCTGTGTCAACCGGGCATAGTAGGGCCGGGTCGCCAACGGGCGGCGCCCCTCTGATCCTTCCACGCCGTCGGCATCGTAGATCATGATCAGATCAAGGTCCGACGCGGCGTTCAGCCGCGCCGCCCCCAGCGACCCCATCCCAAGCATGACCCCGCCCCGCCCCGGAGGCGCCCCATGCTTGGCGCTGAAGTCCTCGACCACGACCGGCCAAAGCCCGGCAATCGTCGCCTCGGCAATGTCAGCGTATTGGCGCCCCGCCTCGGTCGCGTCGATCAGCCCGCGCAGGTGATGAACCCCGACCCGGAAATGCCACTCTTTCATCCAGCGGCGGGCCATGTTCAGCCGGTCTTCGTAATCCGCCGCCTCGGACATGGCGCGGGTCAGGCTGGCGACCAGCCCCTGTGCGCCCGGCCAGTCGGAAAAGAACCCGCCGCCAATCACCATGTCGAACACATCGGCGTTGCGCGACAGATAGGCCGCCAGCGCGGGCGCAGTGGCGCAGACATCGACAACCAGCCGGGTCAATTGCGGGTTCGCCTCGAACAGGGAAAACAGCTGCACCCCGGCGGGCAGGCCCGCAAGGAACCCGTCAAAGTTCAGCAGCGCCTCTTCCGGCTTTGCCGCCTCTGCCAGCGCACCCATGATCTCGGGCCGAAGGCGATTGAAAATCTCGACCGCGCGGGCGGACCGCAGCGCGGGGTAGTTGGGCCAGCGGGCGGTGATCTCGGCTCCGAAGTCCTCTTTCGGCGTGCGGGCATGGCCGGGGGCGAAGAAGCCTTCGGTCAGGGCGTGCACATCCTCGATGCGGTCAGTCAGTTCGCGGCGCAGCCCGCTGACATCCCGCCCCATGAAGGACGCAAGCCGCGCCCAGCCTTCCTCGTTCGTGGGAAGGTGATGGGTCTGCTGGTCTGCGACCATCTGGACCCGGTGCTCCACTTCGCGGTGGAACCGATAGTGGTCATAGAGCTTGGCCGCATGATCCTCGGGCACCCAGCCGGACGCCGCGAGCTTCTCCAGCCCCGCCTTGGTGCCCCTCACGCGCAGCTTGGGGTCGCGGCCGCCTGCGATCAGCTGCCGGGTCTGGGTGAAAAACTCGATCTCGCGGATGCCGCCGCGGCCAAGCTTCATGTTGTGCCCGTCCAGCGACAGTGGGCCATGCAGCCCCTTATGATCGCGGATGCGCAGGCGCATGTCGTGGGCATCCTGAATCGCTGCGAAATCAAGGTGTTTGCGCCAGATGAAGGGCCGCAGGGTTTCGATGAACCCCGCGCCCGCGTGGATATCCCCCGCGCAGGGGCGGGCCTTGATATAGGCGGCCCGTTCCCATGTCCGGCCAACCCCCTCGTAGTAACTTTCCGCCGCCCCCATCGACAGGCAGACCGGCGTGACAGAGGCATCGGGCCGCAGCCGCAGGTCGGTGCGGAAGACATAGCCCTCGGCCGTCACATCGGCCAGAATCCCCGTCATCAGCCGGGTGATCTTGACGAAACCCATCCGCGCCTCGTCATAGGTGTCTTCGGTCAGACGGTCCTGATCGAACAGCATGATCAGGTCGATGTCGGAGGAATAGTTCAGCTCTCCCGCGCCCATCTTGCCCATTGCCAGCGCGACCATGCCACAGGCGGTTTCGGCGTCGTCTTCGGTGAACCCGGGCAGTTTCTTGCGCCGGATATGGGCGGCGGTCAGCCGTTTCAGGCAGACATCGACCGCAGCATCGGCAAAATCCGTCAGGGCCTGCGTGACCTGTTCCAACGGCCAGACCCCGCCAAGGTCCGCAAGCCCCGCCAAAAGCGCGACCCGGCGCTTGGCGCAGCGCAGATCGGGGGCGAGGCTGTCGTAGGGGGTCGCGGCGACCTCTGCCAAGAGGGCGTCCATCGCCCCCTCGGGGTCGTCGAAGGCTGGGCGAATCCAATCCGCCTCTCGCGAGAGCAGGCCAGACAGGTAGGGGCTGCACCCTGCAGCCCCGTTGATCAGCCCCTGAACGGGCGCCGACAGGTCGGAAAACTGCGCCCGCGCCTCTGCGCCACGGTCGGTGTCAAATGGATCGGGGCTGCGGGTCAGGCGGGATTCGAAGGTCATGGGCGCAGGATGGAACGCGGCTCGGGGGCCGTCAATCTGGCTTGAGTTCGTCGGGCCGCTGGGGTTCAGTCGGGGCAGGATTGAAAGAGGCGGCGATGAGCAAGAGTTTGAAACGGGTGCGGGCGGCATTGCGCGACGCCGGGCTGGCGGCGGAGCCGGTCGAAATGGCCGATACGACCCGCACGGCGGAAGACGCCGCGGCGGCGGTCGGCTGCGCGCTGGACCAGATCGTCAAATCCATCGTCTTCCGGGGCAAGACCAGCGGGCAGGTGGTTTTGTTCCTGACCGCGGGCAGCAACCGGGTCGATCCGGCGAAGGCGAGCGCCGTTGCGGGCGAGCCATTGGGCCGGGCGGATGCGGATTTCGTGCGGGCGACAACCGGCTTTGCCATCGGCGGGGTCAGCCCGGTCGGGCACCTGACACCACCCCGCATCTACATGGATCCGCTCCTGTTCGACTTCGATCAGGTCTGGGCCGCGGCGGGCACCCCACGCCATGTTTTTCCGATTGACCCGGCGGATTTGCCCCGGGTCACGGGCGCGGAACGGACAGATTTTACGGCGTGACGGAAGATTTTAATCTTACCTTTACAAAGCCTTAAGTCGTCTTGAGCCGACTTATGTTAAAAACTTTTACATCACCCCTTGCAGGCCGGGGGTATGGTTCCGATATGCTGTAATGTGAAAACCATTCACATAAACCCATAACCCGCAAGGAGCCCCCGATGTCTGACGCCTCTCTCCACCCGCCGTCCCGGCCCTACGCCCCCGCGCATGGTGCCCCCGGATTCTTTACCCGCGCCGAACGCTGGCTGGATGAACGCGGCAAAGGCGCCTGGATCGCCGCCATGGTGCTTGGCTTCATCTTCGTCTGGCCTGTCGGCCTTGCCCTTCTTGCCTACATGATCTGGAGCAAACGCATGTTTTCCCGCAGCTGTGCCCATTCCCGCAACCACATGACCAAGACGCATTTCCGCGCCGCGTTCAAATCCTCGGGCAACACCGCCTTTGACGCCTACAAGGCTGACACCCTGCGCCGGCTGGAAGACGAACAGCGCAGCTTCGAGGAATTCCTGGAACGCCTGCGCGAAGCCAAGGACAAGTCCGAGTTCGACCAGTTCATGAACGACCGGGCCAAGCGGTCGGCCGCGGATGTCGACGATATCGACGACGCCGCAAGCGAACCCAAGTGATCCCTCTGGGCGCCCCCCCGCACGGGGCGCCCGCCGTTATGACCCATTTCAAGGACCACACCCATGTCCGCCGCTGATTACACCGCTTCCCTTGGCCTTCCCGACCCGGCGCACCAGCCAGAAGTCTATTCTGGCGTCCTGTCCAAGCGCCTGATCGCCTGGATCGTCGACGCAACCATCGTTGCCATTCTCGCCGGTCTCGCCCTGCCCTTCACCGCCTTTGTCGGCGTGCTGTTTTTCCCGGCGATGATGCTGGTGATCGGCTTCTTCTACCGCTGGTGGACGATCGCCGGAACCGGGGCCACATGGGGGATGCGGCTGATGGCGGTCGAACTGCGCAACGCCAACCGCCAGAAGCTCGATAGCGGCGAGGCGTTCCTGCACACGCTGGGGTTCACCGTGTCGATCACCGTCGCGCCGCTGCAACTCGTGTCCATCGTGCTGATGCTGCTGTCGGATCGCCGTCAGGGTCTGACCGACATGGTGATGAACACAGCGATGGTGAACCGGCTGGCCCGCTGATCCCTTTGCCCCCCGAAATGGCCCGGTCCTTGCGCCGGGCCATTTTCGCGCGTGGCGAATCTGTTTCCCGGCCCCTAGTATGCCGACATGACAGACACCCCAGATATTGCGCACACCCCCGCCTTTCTTGGCGTTGAAACCTCGGCCACTGGCCGCCGCTGGATCGGTCCCGGCATCGAAGATGACCGCCAGTCAGAGGCGATGGCCCAACAAACCGGCCTGCCCCTGCCCCTGTGCCGGACCCTCGTGCGGCGTGGTGTTTCGGCGCAAGAGGCGGACAGCTACCTGTCGCCCACCCTGCGGGATCTTTTGCCCGATCCGCTGACGCTGAAGGATATGGGCAAGGCGACAGAGCGGTTCCTGCAGGCCGTGGAAACCCGCGAAAAGATCGCCATTTTCGCCGACTACGACGTCGATGGCGGCACCTCCGCCGCGCTGCTGATTTCCTGGCTGCGGGACATGGGGCGGCAGGCGACCCTTTATATCCCCGACCGGATCGACGAAGGCTATGGCCCCAACGAACCGGCGATGGAGGATCTTGCCCGCACCCATACCCTGATTGTCTGTGTGGACTGTGGAACGCTGTCGCATGGACCGATTGCAGCGGCAAAGGGGGCGGATGTGGTGGTTCTGGACCACCACCTTGGCGGCGAAACCCTGCCCCCCGCCGTGGCCGTGGTAAACCCCAACCGGCAGGACGAAAGCAGTGATCTTGGGCACCTCTGCGCGGCGGGGGTCGTGTTCCTGATGTTGGTCGAGGCGAACCGGCAGCTGCGGGCCAAGGGCGTGACCGGGCCGAACCTGATGGACCTGCTGGACCTCGTGGCGCTGGGCACCGTTGCCGATGTCGCACCCCTGATCGGGGTGAACCGGGCCTTTGTCCGGCAAGGGCTGGCCGTGATGGGGCGCAGGCAGCGCCCCGGCATCGTGGCCCTGTCGGACGTGGCGGGGATGGATACGGCGCCGAGCAGCTATCACCTCGGGTTCCTGCTGGGACCACGGGTGAACGCGGGCGGACGGATCGGCAAGGCCGACCTTGGGGCGCGGCTTCTGGCCACCGCTGACCGAGCCGAGGCGCAGGCGCTGGCCGAAATTCTGGACGGGCTGAACAAGGACCGGCGAGAGATCGAAAACACCGTGCGCGACCTGGCCCTTGAACAGGCCGAGGCCCGGGGCATGGATGGCCCGCTGGTCTGGGCCGCAGGCGATGGGTGGCACCCCGGCGTGGTGGGCATTGTTGCCAGCCGATTGAAAGAAGCCACCAACCGGCCCGCCATCGTGATCGGGTTCGACGGGGACGAGGGCAAGGGTTCGGGCCGGTCCGTCTCGGGGATCGACCTAGGGGCCGCCATTCACCGGCTTGCGTCCGAGGGGCTGCTGGTCAAGGGCGGCGGCCACAGGATGGCAGCGGGGCTGACTGTTGCCCGGGACAAGCTGGAAGCGGCGATGGATCGGCTGGGCGACCTGCTGGCGCGGCAGGGCGCGGACCGGATTGGCCCGGCAGACCTGCGGCTGGACGGGCTGTTGATGCCGGGCGCGGCGACCGTGGATCTTGTCGAACAGATCGAACAGGCGGGGCCTTTCGGCGCGGGCGCCCGTGCCCCGCGGTTTGCCTTTGCCGACATGCAGATCAGCTTTGCCAAGCGGGTCGGCGCCAACCACCTGAAATTCAGCTTTACCGACGGGCTGGGGCCCCGGATCGACAGCATCGCCTTCGGCGCCTTCGACGGACCTCTTGGGCCCATGATCGAGGGGCACAACGGGGCGCGGTTCCACCTTGCCGGACGGCTGGAGATCAATCACTGGCAGGGCCGGTCTTCGGTGCAGTTGCGGCTGGAAGATGCGGCCCCGGCGGGCTGATCCGAAAAACTTTCGGCGGGTCGAATTTTTCTGTCCGAATCCTCTTGCGCGGGTCGCCGGGTTTAATTAGAAGCCGCCTCACCACAGAGTGGCCCGTTCGTCTATCGGTTAGGACGCCAGGTTTTCAACCTGGAAAGAGGGGTTCGATTCCCCTACGGGCTGCCACTTTTCCTGAAAATCGTCGAAGTTTCGCCCCTTTGAGCGCCCTGCGCATTGTCTTGGCCAAATGTTGCTGCGCCCCGTTGCGGCGCATTTGCATGGTCGGCCCCTTGTGGCATAATCGCCTCAACGACAATGGGCTTGGCCCGGCACACAATCGAGCGGCGAGAGTTTTCAACATGCGGTATTCATTGGCCATTGTGGCACTTGCAGTTCTGGCGTCCTGTGGCGGCGGCGGCAGCCGTGGCACGCCTAGTGCGACAGGGGAAATCAGTCAGGCCTGTATGGCTGGGGGCCGCTCGGCGGCGAACCGGCAGCTGTGTTCCTGCGTGCAGGCGGCGGCGAACCAGACCCTATCCAGCCGCGATCAGTCCCGTGCGGCGGAATTCTTTGGCGACCCGGACAAGGCGCAGGACACACGCACCGCCGATGGCCCGGCGGCAGAGGCATTCTGGGCCCGTTACCGCAACTTTGTCAGCACCGCCGAGGCGATGTGCCGTAGCTGAGAAGCAGCCCGTCGGCGCAGGTCTCGATAAGGTTCAGGCAACCTTCGAAATCGCGGGTGTAATAGGGGTCGGGCACGATATCCCCTACCCCGCCCGGCCCGAAATCCGTGAACAGCTTCACTGGGGTCGTCCGGCCCATCGGACGCTGTCGTTCAACGGCTTCAAGGTTATCGTTGTCCATCACGACGATCAGGTCAAACCGGTCGAAATCACCGGGCCGAAACTGCCGCGCGCGCAGGTCCGAAATATCCACACCCCGCTGCATTGCCGCCTTTTGCATCGGCGGATAGGGCGCTTCGCCCACGTGCCAGTTGCCCGTGCCGGCGCTGTCGGTGTCCCAGTCGGGCGCGCGGGCGCGAACCACCCCCTCGGCCGCAGGAGACCGGCAGATGTTTCCCAGACAGACGAACAAGACACGCATCAGCGCAAATGCCCTTTCCCCGACATCGTCCGGGAATAGGTGTATAGCGCCAGAAGGATGGCGACAATTGCAGCCGAGAAGACAAGGCCGAAGGTTCCGTTGACCTCGACCGCCGATGGGTCGGCGATGAAGAAGGACCAGATTGACGACCCAAGCAAGCCAAGGATGGAGACCCCAAAGGCCGTAGCCGCAAACCGCGATCGCAGCAGGATCAGGACCGATCCCAGGATCGACCCCCAGACCCCAAGGGCCCAGCAGGCATCGAACCAAACCGGGCGCGCGTCAAGGAAGGCACGTTGTGCCTCGTTCAACTGGCCAAGATAGGCCTCGTTTTGCAGTTGCGTCATCAGATAGTCGAATGCCCCGCCCGCGTTCCACAGAAGCGACAGGATGCCGACGGCCCAGATATGCCAAGGGGTGCGCATGAAAAACCCTTTCCCAAATAGGGAAAGGGTAACATGAAGTCGGCCCGCCCGCGACAGGTTTGAAGGGGCGCGGACGGGTCCGGGATCAGTTGCCGTGGTTCATGGTGCCATGCCCCATGGGCATCCGGGTGTTGTCCACTATCGGGCTGACCGTGATCTCTTCGCCGTTGTCGAGGACGAGGATAATCTCGATCTCTTGCCCTTCTTCAAAGGGATCGCCGATCCCCATGAACATCACGTGCTTGCCGCCGCGTTCGAGCACCAGTTCGCCGCCTGAAGGCAGGTCAAAGCCCTCTTCGACGTGAACCATGCGCATGATGCCATCGCCCTCGTCGATGTGGGTGTGCAGTTCGGTCCGCGCGGCCAGATCAGACCGGACATCGACGATCCGCAGATCTTCCTCGCCCATATTGTGGATGACCATGAAGGCCGCGCCATTGGGCCCGCCGGATGAAATCGCATAGGCATCCTCGACCATGAGGTCGGCGGCAAAGGCGGGCACGGCAAGAAAGACGGCGCTCACCGCGCCAAGAATGGTGGATTTGAAAGACATCGCTGTCTCCTGTCTGTTTGTCTGAAGGTGTTGGTTTGGGATCAGACAAGGACAGGCGGCCCACGGGCCGAGGGGCAAGGCGCGGCAACTGGGCCCGCAAGAGAGGCGTGGTCCGAGCCAAAGACGACGGGCCGCAGAATCTGGGATACCGCAACCGCGACGGGTGGATGCTGGGTATCGGTGAAGTGAAGGATACAGTCCGGGCAAAAGTGCGCTGGACCGCCCCCTTCGACGGGTTGGCCATTGGCATCCAGCGCCACGGTCACCGCCTGTCCGCCGATGCACAGAACCGCCTCGCCCACTACGGGGGCCTGCCCACGCGCCGCCGCCATCTGCTGGGTCGTCACCAGCAGGGCAAGGGCCATCAGGACAGCCACGAAGGGGCGCATCAGTTTCATGGGCCAACCGCTAGCACCTGCGCGGGGCCGGGAAAAGCGCCAGAAGGTCGCGGCGGCGGAAATGCGAACGCCCGGCGCGGGGGCCGGGCGGTGCAATTCGATCTGTCGATGATCGGATCAGTTGGCGGCGGCGGCCGCGATCATCTTCTTGACCTTCAGGGCCTGGGTCGACAGCTGGTCATCCTTGGCTTTGGCAAGGAAGGCGTCCAGACCACCCCGGTGGTCAACGGTGCGCAGCGCGGCCGAGGACACGCGGAACCGGAACGACCGGCCCAGAGCATCGGATTGCAGGGTGACGTCCTGCAGGTTCGGCAGAAAGCGGCGGCGGGTCTTGTTGTTGGCGTGGCTGACATTGTTGCCAGTCATCGGGCCTTTACCGGTGAGTTCGCACTTGCGCGACATGGGTCTAATCCTTTGTTGTTGTCCCGGCCCCCGGGGCCGGCTTTGGGTGGTGGGCAATGCCCGTCAGGGGCCAGCACATGCAGACCCCGTCACAAGGGCGGGGCAATAGGCAGATTCCACCAGTCCGTCAAGCGGGAAAGGCGTATGGCCTGATGTTCGGGAACTGGCCGTGGGAACTCACCGATCCCATGACACGGCTTCAATTGCACATCGGGTCCGAGAGGTCGCTCTGCGGGACGAAACGTCTTTCGCGCCAAAAGGATCCATGTCCGCTCAAGAAAAGACCACACCCGCCGACGACATCCGCGTTTTCGCAACATTCGTCGATGCGGCTGAGAGAGTTCCGTCCTTCACAACGGTAACGTCATAACCTCGGCTTCTCGCAGCCAGCGCCGTCTTCTGTACACAATAGTTAAAGTCCAAACCAACGAGGCGCAGTTTGCCGATGCTAAGGCGCTCCAAAAGTGCATCCAGTTCACCAGTTTCAAAGGCATCCTGCACACGTTTTACGATGACATGTTCGGGCAACGACGAGAACGGCTCTGCGATTTCGGTCCCTTCACTGCCCTCTATCGCCTGACCTTTCATCGTGAGGGTCGCCAGAACCTTCGTGGAAGGGATCGACCATTCCTGGCGAACGGCGATAACGGGATGGCCTTGGACCCTTGCAGAATTTGCTTCCTCAAGAATGGTGCTTGCAGCGGCTTCTTTTGCAGCGTCAGAGTATGAACCGCGTTCCCAGAATACGGACTGTAGATCAATCAGCAGAAGCGCTGATCCCGTTCGCTCCGGTATCGGTGTTCCGACACTGACCGAACCGATGCGCCTAATACCGTTGCCGAGCCAAAGTATGATGAGAAGGACAGCAGCACCCAGACCAATTCCGAACGTCATTCACTCTCTCCCGCTCGTTTTTTCAAGCTGTCCGTCACTGCGGATACGACCGCAAGCGCTGTAGCAACGTCTTCATTGCTTAGATTTTCACCTAGCTCCTCCACGAGTTTCATTTCCTTTGCGATGATCTCTTCGATGACAGCCCGGCCGCGATCGGTCAAAGTCAGGATAGCTGAGCGCTTGTGGCGAGGATTTGAGCGTTGCTCGATGAAACCTGAAGCCAGCGTTTCGTTGCACATGATCTGGACGTATTGCCGTTTGATTTCGAGCCTTGCCGCAAGCTCCGGGACAGTCTGGTCTCCGTACTTGTCCAGTATCTCTAGAACGGCCCGCATCCGGACGGTCAGGTTGGTTCCGATGAGACCGGCCTCAACGCAGGCTTCTGCCGCCTGCATCAAGGGGCGTGACATCCAAATCAGTCGGTGAAGGTGTTCTGCTTTCATATTGACATTATACATGTCATTTTGACAAGCTCAATGTCAAACTTCACAAAAGCTGACATCGGTGCATCTTGCAGCATTTGGCAGCCCAGGCTCAAAGCCGCGATCGGACCGTTTCTCTCAAGTCTCCTGTGCGCGTGCTCGACACGCTGTCAGTCTTGGGCAGGGTGTTTCCGATCCCGGACCCTAGCTGCCCCCTGCCAGAACGGCGGCGGCGGCGCGGGCGGGGCTCATTTCGCCTCTTTCAACGGCGGCTTCGGCGTCGCGCATCCGGGCGGCCAGCGCCCCGTCCCCGGCGATCCGGGCCAGAAGTTGCAGGCGCACCTCTTCCTCGAACCAGTGGCGGGCCTGTTCCGTGCGACGGCGGGCGAAATGCCCCTGATCGCGGCGCCAATCGGTCAGCGCCTGCATCTCGACCCAGGCGTCGGACAGACCCGCACCTTCGACGGCAGAAACGGTCAGCGCCTTGGGGAACCCGTCCGGGTCTTGCGGGCGTTTGCGCAGAAGACGCAGGGCGCCGGCATAATCGGCGCAGGTCCGCATCGCTTGCGGTTTCAGATCGCCATCGGCCTTGTTCACAAGGATCATGTCAGCGATTTCCATGATCCCGCGCTTGACCCCCTGCAATTCGTCGCCGCCCGCCGGGGCTAGCAGCAGCAGGAACAGGTCGCACATTTCGGCCACCATGGTTTCCGACTGGCCCACGCCCACGGTTTCGATCAGCACCACGTCGAACCCTGCCGCCTCGCACAGGGCCACGGCCTCGC
Organism: Marivivens marinus; assembly: GCF_035969385.1. Taxonomy (NCBI): domain Bacteria; kingdom Pseudomonadati; phylum Pseudomonadota; class Alphaproteobacteria; order Rhodobacterales; family Paracoccaceae; genus Marivivens; species Marivivens marinus. The sequence continues at coordinate 114,871 of NZ_JAYKKJ010000003.1, forward strand.
GGGTGCGGCGCGCCACACCGCCCAACTGGCTTTGCGACGGTGAGGGGCGGATAAATGCGTTCGGATCGCGCGACAGGCGTTCCATCCGGGTCTTGTCGCCAAGGATCGACCCGCCGGTGCGGGCGCTGGACGGGTCCACGGCCAGAACCGCGACCCGTAGCCCCTGCCCCGTCAGATGCAGGCCGAAGGCTTCGATAAAGGTCGATTTGCCAACGCCCGGCGTGCCGGACAGCCCGATGCGCAGCGCCTGCCGGTCCTGGCCCACGGCCTCTAGCAGGGCCATGGCCTGATCGCGGTGGTCGGTGCGGCCGCTTTCGACAAGGGTGATTGCGCGGGCAAGGGCACGACGGTCCCCGGCGCGCAGCCGGTCGGCAAGGTCTTGGATATCCGGGGTCTTGGTCATGTGCCCTTCTTAAGGGCTGGGTCGCCCCTGTCCAGTGGCGCAATGCCGCTAGGGCGCCAGCCCCGCCTGCGCCATCAGTGCTGCCGCCTCTGCCTCTTCCAGACGTTCGCGACCCCGGCCCATGACCGGCACTTTCCCGACCTCAAGCAGCAGGGGCGCGGCAAGCGGGGTGACACGCGCGGTGCTGATATGATCGACCCTGCCCGCCGTCCGCGCCAGCATCTCCTCGATCCGGCCAAAATCGACCAGCCCGCGCATCGCCTCTGCCTGCGTGATCCGCATCATCAGGTGGTCTGGGTCGTAGCGGCGCAGGGTGTCATAGAGGATATCGCTGGAGAACGTCGCCTGTTTTCCCGATTTGCGGTTCTGCGGCAGGTTCCGCTCGATCAGCCCCGCGATCGTCGCCACCCCGCGAAAGGTCCGTTTCATCACGGCGTTGCCGCCCAGCCATGTGTCCAGCCCGTCGCGCAGCCCCTCGGCCCGGAACAGGGGCGCGGGGTCGTCCACCGGGTCCAGCCCCCAAATCAGCGTGGCATAATCGGTGGACACGAAGCCCAGTGGCCCAAGGCCCAATTCCTCCATCCGCTGGGTCAGCAAGAGGCCAAGGGTCTGCTGCGCGTTCTTGCCGGCAAACCCGTAGACACAGGTATGCGCCCGCCCGTCATGTGGGAAACTTTCGACAAGGATACGGTCGGCTTCGGGCATCCGGCTGACCTGCCGTTGCAGAGCCAACCATTCGGCGGTGTGGCGCGGCAGGTCGGGCCAGCTGTCCTGCGCCAAAAGGTCAAGGATACGGGCCGAAAGCTGCGTCGTGGTCGCGAATTTCGTGCCACTGAAAACCGCCAGCCGGGGTTTCTTGGCCGAGGACCGGCTCACCTCGACCACCATCTCGCGCAATGCATCATAGCGCACGATTTGCCCGCCGATCAGGAAGGTGTCGCCGGGCGACAGGCTGGCGGCGAAACTTTCCTCGACCTCGCCCAGCGGCTTGCCCGCGCCGCGCATCCGCACCTTGAGCGTTTCGGTATCCTGAATGGTGCCAAGGTTCATGCGGATCCGCTGGGCCGCGCGCGGGTCGCGCAATTGCCACATGCCGTCGGGTCGCTGCTTCAGCCGCTGCCAACGGTCATAGGCCCGCAGCGCATAGCCCCCCGTCGCCACGAAATCGAGGCAATCGTCAAACTCTGCCCGGGTCAGCCCGGCATAGGCCCCGACCGATCGGACCTCGGCCAGCAGGTCGGCCTCGTCAAAGGGTCCGGCACAAGCCCGGATCAGGATATGCTGGCAAAGCACGTCGCGCGGCCCCGGCCCCTTCGGATCGCCGTCCAGATCGCCATCCCTCGCGGCCTCGAGCGCGGCCCGGCATTCCACAACCTCGAACCGGTTGGCGGGCACCAGCCGTGCCTTGGACGGCGCGTTGTAACGGTGATTGGCCCGCCCGATCCGCTGGATCAGCCGTTTGACGTTCTTTGGCGCACCGACCTGCACCACAAGGTCCACATCGCCCCAGTCGATCCCAAGGTCCAGCGACCCTGTGCAGACAATGGCGCGCAGGTCGCCCGCGACCATCGCGGCCTCCACCGCCTCGCGCTGATCGCGGCTGAGGCTGCCATGGTGGATGCCGATGGGCAGGCCGTCGTCATTGGCTAGCCAGAGATTGTGAAAGAAGATCTCGGCCTGGGCGCGGGTGTTGTGAAAGATCAGCGTTGTCTTGTGTTGCCGCACCAGATCAAGGATCGCGGGGATCGCATAGGCCCCACCGCCCCCGGCCCATGGCGGCGGGTCTTCAGTTTCCAGCATGGCGATATCGGGCGGCGGGCCGGGGTCGGCCTGAATGATCTCACACGGGTCCGGGTGACGGGCCAGTTGCGCGGCAAGCCCGGCGGGATCTTCGACGGTGGCCGAAAGACCCACCCGGCACAGCCCCGGCGACAGGGTTTCCAGCCGCGACAGCGCCAGCATCAGCTGATCCCCGCGCTTCGATTCCGCCAAGGCGTGAATCTCGTCGACGATGACCCGCTTCAGCCCGGCAAAGATGCGCGGCGCGTCTTCGTAGGAGGTGAGCAGCGCGAGGCTTTCCGGCGTGGTCAGCAGGATATGGGGCGGGTCGGCGCGCTGCCGCTTTTTCTGGGTGGCGCTGGTGTCGCCGGTCCGGTCCTCGATCCGGATGGGCAGGCCCATATCCTCGACCGGTGTGCGCAGGTTGCGGCGGATATCAGCGGCCAGCGCCTTGAGCGGCGAGACATAGAGCGTGTGAAGGCCCTGATGCGCCCCGTCCGCCAGTTCCACAAGCGTGGGCAGGAAACCGGCCAATGTCTTTCCCCCGCCCGTCGGCGCGATTAGCATCAGTGCGGGGGCGTCTGCCCGGTCCAGCATGGCCTGCTGATGCGGGTGGATGGCCCAGCCCCGGCGGGCGAACCACGACTGGAAGAGGGGCGGAAGGGCGGTCATGCCCCTGAAAGTGACCGGGCGGGCGGCAAGGTCAAGGGCGGATCGCCCTGCCCCCTTGCCTGCGCCACGCGGGACAGGCATCACCGGGGCATGGCCCACGTATTCACCCTTGCCGGAACACCGCTTCACGCCCTGCCCAGCGGGGCGCTTTGGCTGCCCGACGCCGGGGTCTTGTGCGCGTCGGACCTGCACCTTGGAAAATCCGAAAGGATCGCGCGTCGGACCGGCGGGCTGTTGCCCCCCTATGAGGTGCAGGCCACGCTGGACAAGCTGGAGGCGGACATCGCGGCCCGCGACCCCGAAACGGTGATCTGCCTTGGTGACAGTTTCGACGATCTGTCCTCTGCCGGCGCGCTGGAACAGGACGCCGTGGATCGGCTGGCGACGCTACAGGCGGGGCGGCGCTGGGTCTGGATCGAAGGCAACCATGATCCGGGGCCCGTGGCATTGGGCGGCACACATCTGAACGAACTGACCCTCGCCGGGCTGACCTTTCGGCATATTGCCCAGCCCAATGCGGCCCCGGGCGAGGTGTCAGGCCATTACCACCCCAAGCACCGGATCACCGGCGGTTGGCGGCCTGCGTTCCTTTTTGATCGGACCCGTCTGATCCTGCCAGCCTATGGCACCTATACCGGCGGGCTGCGGTCATCCGACCGGGCCTTTGCGGGGTTGTTTCATTCCCCCGCCGTTGCGGTCATGACAGGGCCGCGTGCCTTGGCCGTGCCCTTCTCTCCGCCTGCAACCGGATGATCCACCGGTTCAGCGGAAAGATTGAACAACCCGCTCTCTACAAGCTCGGGCTTGTATTTGCGGCTGACCGGGATCTCCGTACCGTCCGAGAGCATCAGGAAATCCCGTCCTGATCGGCGAAACGCCCCTGAGACGGACGCATCGGTCACCCAATGGGACCGGTGCGTGCAATGACCGGGCACGCCTTCCATCTCTGCGATGGCATCGACAAAACGCATCAGCAACCGGTGATAGCTGCCGTCTTCCATGAAGACCTCGACATAATGGTCATCGACCGACAGCCGCTGGATCTTACCTGTGCCCCATCCGGCAGCCGATCGGCCAGCCGTGGCCGAAACGGCGGTTCCGGTATGCCGATGCCAAGGATGAAATAGCCGATTGCGGACATGATCGTGCAGATCAGCCCGATGAGGATGAAAAGCTCCCAAAACACCATGTTGGGGCTGACCTCGACGCCCATCAATGCATCGGTGACCATGTAGACGACCGGCGCGTAGATCGCCGAAAACAGCAGAATCCGGATCGCCTCGACCTGCGCGAACCCAAGCTTGTTGCCCAGATGCCGCTCCGTCATCCGGCGCACGCCGTAGCCGAGGGACACAGACACAGCGATCAATCCGAACCAATATGCGGCACGGGTCCAGAACGGCATCCATGTATAGGTGTCAAACGGGCCGGTGACAGTGGCCGCGAGTGAGGCCGCGAGCCACGCAAATAAGACTCTACGCGTCTTGAGACAGCGCCAAATCGGCGAAAGCAACGGAACCAAACATACCTCCATCCGGTCTCTGCCGGCTAGAGGGGTCGATACCAAGTCATCTGGATTCTGAAAACCTGACTCGGCACGAACGACGCATAGCGTTGCACGAATGTGTCACGTTGCGTCAACCGGGCGAATTTCTCCCGGTTGGCGCATGGTTGTGTTTCAAATCAGGCGGTTAGCCCTTCCGGCTCTGCCAGTCCATGGGCCCGGCAACAGGCGGTCAGCGTGTTGGCCAGAAGGCAGGCGATGGTCATCGGACCGACCCCGCCAGGCACCGGCGTGATTGCCCCGGCCACCTCGGCGCAGCTGTCATAATGGCAGTCGCCGACAAGGCGCGACTTGCCCCCTTCCTCGGCGGGCGGCAGGCGGTTGATGCCGACGTCGATCACGGTCGCGCCCGGCTTGATCCAGTCGCCCGGCACCATTTCCGGGCGGCCCACGGCGGCCACGACGATATCGGCGCCACGCACCACATCAGCAATGTCCTTGGTGCGGCTGTGGGCGATGGTCACGGTGCAGCTGTCCCCCAGCAGAAGCTGGGCCATCGGCTTACCCACAATGTTCGAGCGACCGATCACCACCGCGTTCATTCCCGACAGCGACCCGTGATAATCGCGCAGCATCATCAGGCAGCCCAGCGGGGTGCAGGGCACCATGGATTTCTGCCCGGTGCCCAGAAGACCCACGTTGGAAATGTGGAACCCGTCCACGTCCTTGGCCGGGTTGATCGAGTTGATTACAAGATCCGAATCCAGATGGCCGGGCAGCGGCAGCTGCACAAGGATGCCATGCACCGCCGGGTCATTGTTCAGCTTGTCGATCAGCGCCAGCAGATCGGCCTCGGACGTATCGGCGTCCAGCTTGTGTTCGTAGGAGTTCATCCCGACTTCGACGGTCTGCTTGCCCTTGGAGCGAACATAGACCTGGCTGGCCGGGTCTTCGCCCACCAGAACCACTGCAAGACCGGGGGTAATCCCGTTTTCTTCTTTCAGGCGGGCCACATGGGCCGCGACGCGGGCGCGGACATCGGCCGCAAAGGCCTTACCGTCGATGATTTTGGCAGACATTCGGTTGCCTCCTCTTTCTTCTGGCGGATGCCACGGGGCACCCTGAAACTGGTCGCCCGAACTGAAAAGGGGCATGGCACCATTTGCGCCATGCCCCCTGTTCAGATCAAGCCGATCGTCAGAACAGCCCTTCGATCAGGCCTTCGTCATTCAGCCGGATGCTTTCGGCCGAAGGAACGCGCGGCAGGCCCGGCATGGTCATGATCTCGCCGCAGATGACGACGACGAAACCGGCACCGGCGGACAGGCGCACTTCGCGGATCGGAACGGTGTGGCCGGTGGGGGCACCGCGCCAGTTCGGATCGGTCGAGAAGCTGTATTGCGTCTTGGCCATGCAGATCGGCAGGTTGCCATAGCCCTGTGCTTCCCACTCCTTGAGCTGGTCGCGGATCTTCTTGTCCGCGATCACCTCGTCGGCGTGGTAGATGCGCTTGGCGATGGTGTCGATCTTCTGGAACAGCGGCATGTCGTCGGGGTAGAGCGGGGCAAAGTTCGCCATGCCCGCATCGGCCACTTCGGCCACGCGCTTGGCCAGTTCCTCGGTCCCTTCCGAGCCCTTGGCCCAGTGCTGGCAAAGGATCGCCTCGGACCCCTGTTCCTTCACGTAGGCTTTTACCGCTTCAACTTCGGCGTCGGTGTCGGTGACAAAGTGGTTGATCGCGACGATCACCGGCACGCCAAAGGATTTGACGTTGGCGATGTGGCGGCCAAGGTTCGGGCACCCCTTCTTGACGGCATCAACGTTTTCGGCGCCCAGATCGGCCTTGGCAACGCCGCCGTTCATCTTCATCGCGCGAACGGTGGCCACGACGACGACCGCATCGGGGGCAAGCCCGGCCTTGCGGCACTTGATGTTCATGAACTTCTCGGCACCAAGGTCGGCCCCGAAGCCGGCTTCGGTCACCACGTAGTCGGCGATCTTCAGCGCCGTGGTGGTCGCGATGACAGAGTTACAGCCGTGGGCGATGTTTGCGAAGGGGCCGCCGTGCACGAAGGCCGGGTTGTTTTCCAGCGTCTGCACGAGGTTCGGCTGCATCGCATCCTTGAGAAGGACGGTCATCGCACCATCGGCCTTAATGTCGCGGCAATAGACCGGCGACTTGTCGCGGCGGTAGGCAACGATCATGTCGCCCAGACGGCGCTGCAGGTCTTCCAGAGAGGTGGCAAGGCAGAGGATCGCCATCACTTCGGACGCGACGGTGATGTCGAACCCGGCTTCGCGCGGGAAACCGTTGGACACGCCGCCAAGGCTGGCGGTGATCTGACGCAGGGCGCGGTCGTTCATGTCGACAACGCGGCGCCAAGCGACGCGGCGGATGTCGATCTCGAGCTCGTTGCCCCAGTAGATGTGGTTGTCGATCATCGCCGACAGCAAGTTGTGAGCAGAAGTGATCGCGTGGAAGTCGCCGGTGAAGTGGAGGTTCATGTCCTCCATCGGGACAACCTGCGCATAGCCACCGCCAGCGGCCCCACCCTTCATCCCGAAGTTCGGCCCGAGCGAGGCTTCGCGGATGCAGATCGCGGCCTTCTTGCCGATCCGGTTCAGACCGTCGCCAAGACCCACGGTGGTGGTGGTCTTGCCTTCGCCTGCCGGGGTCGGGTTGATCGCGGTCACAAGGATCAGCTTGCCGTTGGGCCGGTCCTGCACGCTGTTGATGAAGTCCTGGCTGACCTTGGCCTTGTCGTGGCCGTAGGGCAGAAGGTCGTCCGAGCCGATGCCCAGCTTGGCGCCGATTTCCTGAATCGGGCGCTTCTTGGCCTCGCGGGCGATTTCGATGTCGGTCTTGTAGCTCATGATAGTCTGATCCCCGTGTCCGCAGACAGTTGCGTCGCCCATTGCATACAAAGAAAGCGACGCCTGCTGCACCGCGATTGCGACATTTCTACGCTGGGAATCGGCGGTTCCCGCCCTGCCTGTTGCCGAAAGGAAACCGTCAGCATCGAATGAAGTGATAGAAATTTCCTATGGACCGGCGGTGGCGCGGGTTTTGCCCGTCACCCGGCGATCCGCCGTAGAATCACGCAGGCCTCCACACCCGCTGGTCGGGGATGTGCAGCCGCAACCGGTCGCCAACCCGCAGCAGGCCCGGCCGTTCGACCCATGCGGTGACCCCGCGCTTGCCTTCAGCCGCAGGTTTGAACGCCTTGCCGTGCCCGGGGGCCGCCTTTTCGATGGTCATGGCCGGGAACTGGCAAGGGCGGTTCTGCATATCCACGGTCAGGGTCGCGCCGCCGTCGGCCTGAAGCCGAGACGACGGCGGTAGATGTGAAAAGTCGGGCAACCCTTCGACGACGATCGACGCGCCGACAAGCGCCGGGTCGATTTCGTCCAGACCGAGGGTGGCGGCGATTTCCGCCAGTTCCTCGGCACTGACGACAGACAATTGCCGGGTGTTCCGGATTTCGGTTCCCTTTGGGTATTGCGACTTGACCCGGCTGCACGAGGGTCGGGTTTCGCCCGCGTGCACATCGTCCGGGTTCCCCGCCCAGGTCAGCACCATTTCGGTCAGTGGGTGGCTGTCTAGTTCCGGCGCGTCGCGGTGGTGCATCACCCCCAGCCAGGTGATGGTGCCGTAGTATTCGGTCGGGGCAAGGGCGGGCATGGGCGGGCTCCTGTTTGGTTCCGCGAAAGCAGACGCAAGCCCCGCAAGGCTGTCAACCCGGATCGGGCGCGTGGACGACCGACACCAAAAGCGTTTCGATTAGCATTGCATTTCGTTGCGGTGATACGAGAGGCGCGATTCCGAGCGCTTCAGCTAAGGTGCGAAACGTTAGGGAAATATCGACAAGCGCAAACGCAAACCCCGAAACCTTGCGTAGGTTTCGGGGTTCCAATCTGTCTGGACCGGGTCGGTCACGCGGTGGGTTCCGGCTCCATCCCACCGTCACCGTCCTTGGGCTTGGACTTCTTGCGGGACTTTGCTTTGGGGATCGCGATGACCGAAGGCTTCTCTTCGGCCTCGGCGGTGTTGCCGCCTTCGCTGTCATCGGCGTGCGGAGGTTCCCCACGCATCACCCGTTCAATCTCTTCACCGGTCAGGGTTTCATATTCCAAAAGACCCTGTGCGAGGCGTTCCCATTCGTCCTTTTTCTCGGTCAGGATCTGGAAAGCGCGGTCGTAGGCTTCGCCGATAAACCGCTTCACCTCTTCCTCGATCATTTCCTTGGTATGGGCCGAGACCGAGAAACCTGCGGTGTTCCCCTGGTAGCCTTCATGGGCTTCCGCATAGTCGATGTTGCCGACCTTATCGGACATGCCCCAGCGCAACACCATCGCCCGGGCCAGCGCACTGGCCTGTTGGATGTCACCGGCGGGCCCGTTCGATACGTCGTCTTCCCCGTATTTCAGGATTTCCGCCGCTTTGCCGGCCATGGTCATTGCCAGCTTCTGTTCGCATTCGGATTTGTGCCAGTTCAGGCGGTCGATCTCGGGCAGGGACACCACCATGCCCAGCGCGCCACCGCGCGGGATGATCGTCGCCTTATAGACCGGATCGCACTTGGGCAGGGTCAGGCCGACAACAGCATGGCCTGCCTCGTGATAAGCGGTCTTTTCCTTCTGATCCTGCGTCAGCACCATGGACCGCCGTTCAGCGCCCATCATCACCTTGTCCTTGGCGTTTTCGAAATCCACCATGGTGACAAAGTTGCGGCCCACGCGGGCGGCCATCAGCGCCGCCTCGTTCACCAGGTTGGCAAGGTCGGCGCCGGAAAAACCGGGGGTGCCGCGGGCAATGATCCGCAGGTCCACGTTGGGGCCAAGCGGCACCTTGCGGGCATGCACGTTAAGGATCTTCTCGCGACCCTTGATATCCGGGTTCGGCACCGTGACCTGACGGTCGAACCGGCCCGGACGCAGCAGCGCCGGGTCCAGAACGTCGCGGCGGTTGGTGGCGGCGATGATGATCACGCCCTCGTTCGCCTCGAACCCGTCCATTTCGACCAGAAGCTGGTTGAGCGTCTGTTCGCGTTCGTCATTGCCACCGCCATAACCGGCCCCACGGGCACGGCCCACGGCGTCGATCTCGTCGATGAAGACGATACAGGGGGCGTTCTTTTTGGCCTGTTCGAACATGTCACGGACGCGGGACGCACCGACGCCCACGAACATTTCCACGAAGTCAGACCCCGAGATGGTGAAGAAGGGCACGCCGGCCTCGCCCGCGATGGCACGGGCCAGCAACGTCTTACCGGTGCCCGGAGGGCCGACCAGAAGCGCACCCTTGGGGATCTTGCCGCCAAGGCGAGAAAACTTCTGCGGGTTGCGCAGGAATTCGACGATCTCTTCCAGTTCTTCCTTGGCCTCGTCGATCCCGGCCACGTCATCAAAGGTGACGCGCCCGTGCCGTTCGGTCAGCAGCTTTGCCTTGGACTTGCCAAAGCCCATGGCGCCGCCGCGTCCACCGCCTTGCATCCGGTTCATAAAGTAGATCCAGACGCCGATCAGCAGAAGGAAGGGCAAGAGTGACAGAAGGAACGTCTGGAACGTGCTTTGTTCCTGGCTTTCCGCCGAGAAGGGCACGCCACGGTCGGTCAATTCGGCGATCAGGATACCGGTGGTTTCCTGCGACGCTGGCATGATCGTGGTGAATTTGCCGGAAGCCGTCGTGTACACCACCTGCTCTCCGTCGATCGTGACGTTGGTCACGCTGCCGTCGCGCACTTCGGACAGGAACTCCGAATAGGCAGGCATCCGGCTTTGGACGGTATTGTTGTCGCCGCTGAAAACGCTGAACAGGGCGAGGATCATCAGAAACAAGACGACCCAGAAGACGAGATTGCGCGCGTTGCCCAAGGGGGAACTCCTTTGAAATCCGCTTTTCCGGGGCGAGAGTCGCGCCCCGTGCTTGCGACTTAAAATAGGGATCGCGCGGGGTTGTTCAATGCGAATGCAGAAATGACATGAAATCCGCGACAATCCGCACCGACCATTCGGGATTGAAACCAGCCAGCGGGGCGGCGATGAGCGTGTCGCCCGACCAGATCGCGGGGCTGGACAGCAGGCTGTCGCGGGGCAGGCCGGTGCTGCGCCAATCCGGGCAATCCTTGACAGCCTCGCCCAGCGCCCGAACCTCCAACCCCGGCGCATGGGGACCGTCGACCGCCCAGCGGCCATCCCAGACCCCGGTTGTCGGACAGGTTGTGGCCCGCACGGCGTTCCATTCCCGGCTGATGCGGATCACCCCGTCGCGTTCGGTCACGAGACAGCCCGCCAGCGTGTGTTTACCCGCCAGCGACAGCCCGGCGGACAGCTCTACCATCGCCGACCAGCGGGGCGGGTAGTCGCCGTGCCCGACCCAACGCAGACCAGCGACCAGCAGCCGGTTAATGATCTCGGGATGCATCGGCGGGCGGGACCGGCGCGGGATCAGGAGGTCGCCCCCGTCGATGGTCACATGGGTGTGGGCCGCCTCGGCGGTGTAATGGGCCAGCGCGGACCGAGCGCCGCGCAGGGCATCGGCGGAATGGAACAGCTCCTCCACCCCGATCCCAAGGTCCGACAGGGCCGACAAGGCCTTGCGCGCCCGGGCCCGGTCGAACCGGTCGTCTTCATTGGTCGGATCGTCGATCCACGGCACCTCGTGCCGGCGCAGGTAGTCCCGCAGGTCCGCGCGGCTTTGCTGCCACAAGGGCCGCGCCCAGCGTATGCCGTCCCGTTCGAACTGCACTTCCATCGCCGCCAACCCGTCCAGCCCGGATTTTCGGGCCAGCCGCATCAGGAAGGTTTCCGCGATGTCGTCGGCGGTATGGCCCAGAAGGATGCCGCCGATCCCCCTGCCCTTCGCCCAAGCGCCGATCAGGTGGATGCGGGCACGGCGGGCGGCGTCCATCACATTGCCGCGCCCGTCCCAATCGTCCCAGCGCAGGATCGCGTGATTGATCCCCAGCCCCTCGCAGTAGGCGGCAACGGCGCGGGCCTCGTCCGCGCTGTCAGACCGTAACCTATGGTCGACGGTCACCGCCTCTAGCACCGTCTCGGTGCCGTGAAAGACCTCGTAGGCGAGATGCAGCAGCGCCATGGAATCGCCGCCGCCCGATACGGCGACGGCAATCCGTTCGGGCATAGCCGGAAAGATGGCGGTGCCGACGAAATGGCGCAACTGGGCGTCAAGCGCGGCGGCGGCGTCGGCTGCTGCGGTCACTGGCACCCAAAGGTGCGGCGGGCGGTGTCCGCGTCAAAGCTTGCCTCGCTTCCGGGGAAGCGGGTGCCGACCTCTGCCAGGGTAATGCAGGCATCCTGCACTTGCCCGATCGCGCCAAGCGCAAAGCCCAGCTTGAACAGGGCGTCCGGCGCGGTGTCCCCGGCCTGATCGGTCGAGAAACTTTCCAGATAGGCCCGGGCGGCGTTGGTCATCTCGCCCATGCTTTCCAGCGCCTCGCCCCGCAGATAGTGGGCGCGGGCGTTCAGCGGTCCGCCCGGGTAGGTCTGGACAAAGGCCGCAAACTGGTCAGCGGCGCCGCGAAAGTCGCCCGCCGAAAGGGCGGCCTCCGCCCGTTCGAAATCCGACTGTTCGTTGATCGCCAGAACCGGGCCGCCGTTGTCGGGTTGGGCCGTGGGCACCGACACCGCATTGTCGATCCCGCCAAGGCTGGGCGTGTCGCCAAGCGCGCCGATGTCGCAGCCCTCTTCCAACTCACACAGCCGGAATTCAAGGTCGCCAATCCGGTTGGTCCCATCGGCGGTAATCCGGTTGATCCGGAATTCCAGCTCTTCGGTTTTCGAGGTCAGTAATTGCAACTGCGCCTCGATACTGTCGAGCCGTTCCAGCGGGGTATTGCCGCCGATCTGGGTGGTGGGGGCGCCAGTCGTGGACAGTTCGACCTTCAACCGCTGGATTTCGACATAAAGCACCGAAAGCTCTTGCCGGATATCGGCAAGGGTCTGGTCCTGCGCGGCGACCGGGGCTGGCAGGGTCAGTCCGGTCATGATGGCGATTGCGGCTGCGGTGGAACGGAACATGGCGGCCCCCTTTACGATACGATCAGCTGAGCGACCCGATCGAGATCACGGTCACGGCCCGGCGGTTCTGGGTGTAGCAGCTTTCGTCCGAACAGACAGCGATCGGGCGTTCCTTGCCGTAAGACACGGTGCGGATGCGGGACGCCGGAACACCCTGCGAAATCAGGTATTCGCGAACCGCGTTCGCGCGGCGGGCGCCAAGGGCAAGGTTGTATTCACGGGTGCCCTGTTCGTCGGCGTGGCCTTCGATCACGGCAAGGTAGTCAGAGTTGGTCAGCAGCCACTGGGCCTGACCATTCAGGGTGACCATCGCCTCTGGCGTCAGGGTCGACTGGTCAACGGCGAACAGCACGCGATCGCCGACGGTCTGGCTGAAATAGGCCGGGCTGGCCGGATCGTTGACGCCGCCCATGGCCCCGTCGGCCCCATTGGCGTTCAGGTCAACGGTATTGCCCCCGCCAAAGCGGTTGGGATTGGTACAGGCTGCGGTGGAGAGGGCCACAAGAAGCAGGGCCGCTTTCGTCAGGGTGCGCATGGGTTAAAGTCCTTTTGGGTCTTATTGGTGCTCGATTGGCGGAAAGATAGCACGGGCCGCCCCCCTTGGGAATGCAGCCCGGCGCGGGTTAGCGTTGCAGCGGGCCCCAGCTGGGGTCAGAGGCGAAAGACGGGGTTGCGACCTGCCGCAGGTTCCGCCCCGAAATGTCGACGGAATACAGCGACGGCGCCCCGCTGGCCCCTTGGGTTTCGCGGAAGAACATGATGACCCGTCCGTTTGGCGCCCAAGTCGGGCCTTCGTCAAGGAACGAGGACGTCAGCAGACGCTCTTCCGACCCGTCGGTGCGCACGACACCGATGTGGAACCGTCCGGCGTTCTGCTTGGTGAAGGCAATCAGGTCACCGCGCGGGGACCAGACCGGCGTGCCATAGCGCCCGTCGCCAAAGGAAATGCGCCGCGCCTCGCCGCCATCGGCGGACATGATATAAAGCTGCGGGCTGCCGGACCGGTCACTTTCGAAGACGATCTGGCTGCCATCGGGCGAGAAGCTGGGGGCCGTTTCGATCGACGGTGCGCTGGTCAGACGGGTGTTCTGGCCGGTTGCCAGATCGGTGCGCCAGATATCGGTATTGCCGCCGTTGGACAGGCTATAGATCACCTGCCGGCCATCGCGGCTGAACCGGGGCGAGAAAGACATCTCGCCCGGTGCGGTCGTGATTTGCTGCCGCCCGACATTGGCCACGTCCAGCACGTTGATCCGGGGAAAGCCGCTTTCAAAACTGGTGTACAACACACGGTCGCCCGTGGGCGAGAACCGGGGCGCAAGAACAAGGGCCGCGCTGTCAGTCAGATATTGGATATTGGCCCCGTCATAGTCCATGATCGCCAGCCGCTTCTGCCGGTCGCCCTTGGGCCCGGATTCAGAGACAAAGACCACGCGGCTGTCGAAATAGGCCCCTTCGCCGGTGATCCGGGTGTAGACCGTATCGGCCACCTTATGGGCCATCCGGCGCCAGCCATCGACAGACCCCACGAATTGCAGACCGTCGCCCATCTCGGTCCCCGAGAAGACATCATAAAGCCGGAACTTCACCACCACCTGATTGCCCGAGACGGACACCGCCCCGGTGATCAGCGCCTGCGCGTTGATCGCGCGCCAGTCGGCGTAGGACACCGATTGGGCAAAACTGGAATGCTGGCTGATAAAGGCAGAGGCCGGGATCTGCCGGAACAGCGCCGTGTTGACCAGATCGTCGGCCACCACCTGGCTGATCTGCGCCGCCATCTGCTCGGACCCGGCGGTTTCAGCCTGAAACACCGGCAGGGCAAAGGGCAAGGGTTCGATCACCCCATCGGTGATGGTCAGCCGCAGGGGGCCGTTCTGCGCCATGACGGGCGCGGCAAGGGGGCCTGCAAGCATAAGGGCAAGAAACAGGGCCAGTAGTCGTTTCATCATTTCGGTCCTCGGGTCCGGGATCGGGTCCAGTCAAAGCCTGTGTCGGCATTGACATTCAATAACAACGCACCTGTCGGTGCAGGGGGAAAATGCGCGGAAGCTTGCCGTAGCCGCATCAGCGCAGCCTCATGCCGGTGGGGTCAAAGGTGATTTCCACCTCTTTCCAGTGGTCGTATTTGTCGGCGGGCAAGTCATAGCCGCCGCTGCCCTGACAACGCAGAATGGCGCGGCGGGCGGTCTGATAGGCGGTTTCGGCCTGTGCCGCTGTCCCACCGGTTGACGACAAAAGCCGCACAGTGTTGCCGACGACCTTGCCGTCCTGCCCCAGATCAAAGCCGACCGTCACCGTCACCCGCGCCCATTCGGCACCCGGATCGACGTTCCAGCAGCCGTTGACGGCGACGCGGAACGCCTCGCGCTCTGATCCGGTCATCGGCGGACCCACGGGGGCCGAGGTTGGCTGCGCGGCACTGGCCAGCGCATCGGCAAGGGCCGCGGCAACAGCATCCTCCTGCGGCGCTTCGTTCGCCGGTGCCGGGGCCTCGGCGGTCCGGGTTTCGGGTTCCGCCGGTTGCGGCGCGGGCCGGTTCGGGCGGCTGCGCGGCCGGACCGAGGTTTCGACCGCACCGGATGGGGTTTCCGCCTCGGTCACGATCTCGGGCGCAGCCTCTTGCGGGGCGGTTGCCTCTTGCGCTTCCTCGGCGACCTCGGGGGTTTCCTGCGCGTCCGGTGCGACCTCGACCTGCACCTCGGGCGCGGTCTCGGCCTCGGGCGGCGGCGGCGGCGCGGGCGTGTCGGCGATGCGCGGCGATGGGCGGGGCACCGGGCGCGGGCTATCAGTCAGGTCAGCGGCAGAGGGCGGTTCGACCGGCTGCACAAGGTCGGGCACGTTCTCCTGCACCTCGGCCGGGGGTGTCGGCGGGGCGGGTGGCGCGGGCGGCGGCGCTTCCTCTGCCGGGGCTTCGGTCGGGGGTGGGGTTTCCTGTGCCGGGGCGACATCGGGTTCGGTCGCAGGCGGGGTCGGTGTCTCTTCGATCACCGGCACGGCGGGGGCATCGGGCGCGTCGGGCTGCGGGTTGGGCGTGGTGGCCCGCACCAGCTGGTCATACTCCTCGCCCGAGACCATGGCGACCTCGATTACCTCGAAGTCCAGCGGGTCATGATTCAGCCCCCAACCGATCAGCAGCCAGCTGATCAGCGCGACATGGCTGACGCCCGAGATATACTGACCGGGTGACACGGCGCGGCCGCCCTATCCGTCCGACCCCGTACGGGTCGCGGCATCGGTGACAAGCCCGATGTTGGTGAATCCGGCGGCGTTCAGAAGGCCCATGACATGGGCCACCCTGTCCCAGCTGTTGGCGGCATCGGCCCGGACGAAAACCCGGTCGCTGTCGCGTTCGGCCAGAACCGCCTGCAACTTCGCGACCAATTCGGCTTCGGCCGTTTCCGTGGTCTGGATGGCAAGGGTGCCATCGGCGGCAATGGACACGGTCAGCGGTTCTTCCTGATCGGGCGGCAAGGCGGCGGCCTGGGTGTCGGGCATGTTGACCTCGATCCCGACGACCGACAGGGGGGCTGCCACCATGAAGATGATCAGAAGCACCAGCATCACATCGACGAAGGGCGTGACGTTGATCTCGGACATGGGCCGGTTGCGGCGGCGACGGCGGCGGTGATTGCCCCCGTCATCCTGCTGGTTCTGGATCGCGGCGCCCATCGGTCAGCTGTCCAGCTGGCGCGACAGGATGGTGGCGAATTCGTCGGCAAAGGCCTCGTAGCCCGCGACGATGCGGTCCTGATCGGCGCTCAGCTTGTTATAGAAGATCGCCGCAGGGATCGCCGCCAGAAGTCCAAGGCCAGTTGCCAGCAGCGCCTCGGAGATACCGGGGGCGACGACCGCAAGGTTGGTGTTCTGCTGTTCGGCGATTTCGATGAAGGAATTCATGATCCCCCAGACGGTCCCGAACAGGCCCACGAAAGGCGCGGTCGAGGCGACGGTCGCCAACACCGGCAGGCCCTTTTGCAGGCGTTCGCTTTCCTTGGCAATGGCCACGTCCATGCTGCGGTCGATCCGGCCCTGTGCCCCCGCAATCAGCCCGCCGTCCTGCCGGTGGCTGCGGCGCCATTCCAACATGCCCGAGGCAAAGATCTTCTGGCTTTGCCCGGTGGGGCTCGTCCCGATCTGGTCGAACAATTCGTCCAGCGGCTCGCCCGACCAGAAGGACCGGTCGAAGACTGCCGCCTCGGCCCGGGCCTTGCGATACTGGATGATCTTGTCGATCACCACGGCCCAGCACCAGACAGAGGCGAGGACCAGAAGGATCATCACCAGTTTGACGATAAGGGTCGCGCGGGCAAAAAGCGCCCACATGGTATAGTCGGTTGCAACGTCCATAAGCCTGCTCGCTCGATTGTGTCCGGTGCTTTGACGTGCGCCGGTTCGTGTTTCTTGGCAGATTTACAGCATTTCGCCGCACAAAGCCAATAGAGCCGCGTTCACGTCCCCATTTCAGCAGGTTTCAACCGGCGGGGCTTCGGCGGAATGCCGCCGGATCAGTGCAGCGGCTGGCGCAGGATGGCCGGAATGCGGGCGGGTGCCCCGGTCGGGCCGATGGCCACAAGCGTGACGATGGCCGCGAACAGGCGCTCTCCGTCGCGCAGGACGGTCTGGCGCAGCACCATGCGCGCCCCGGTCATCTGCTCCAGTTCCGTCTCGACCTGCAGTTCGTCGTCGAACCGCGCGGGGTGAAGATAATCCGCCTCGACCCGCCGGACGGCGAAAACGATCCCCTCTTCCGCCTTCAGCCGGGCCTGATCCACCCCCAGTTCCCGCACCCATTCGGTCCGGGCCCGTTCGATGAATTTCAGGTAATTCGCGTAGTAGACGATGCCCGCAAGGTCGGTATCTTCATAGTAGACGCGAACAGGGAAACGGTGGGTCATGCGCTGGCCTTCGGTTGCAGTTCCCCGACGCTAGGGTCCGGGGATCACCCCGTCAACGGATAGCTGGCCAGCGGGGTATAGAGGGGGGCATCGTCCCGCAGGGTCGACTGGAACAGCGTCAGTTCATGCACGTCGAAGGGCGGCAGCCGCACCCCGGTATTGCGGGCAATAAATGCCTCCAGCCGCGTGCGCTCGGCCGGGTCCACCCGGCCGGGCAGCCGCGACAGGGTGATATGGGGGCGGAATTTCTCGTGCCGCAGGTCGATCCCCGCCATGCGCACCATGCGGCGCACCCGGTCCCGCAGGGCAACCAGCGCCGGGTCCGGGTCGATGGCGGCGAACAGCACGCGCGGCTTGTCGCCACCGAACAGGTCCACCCCCTGCCCCGACAGGGTCAGAGGGCCAGAGCCGATTCCCTCCAGCCGCAGGTGCAGCTCCTCCAGCTTGTCCTCGGGCTGTTCGCCCAGATAGGCCAGCGTGATGTGATAGTTTTCGGGCGGCACGACGCGGCCGATGTCCAGCCTGTCGGCCATGCGGGTCACGGCGGCGACAGTTGCATCGGGCAATTGCAGGGCAAGGAACGCGCGGATCATGCGGCACCCCCGGCCAGCGTCCGGGCATACAGGCGCAGGGCCAGTGACGGGTCTTCGCCCGCGGCAGGCAGGGCCGGGTCATAGGCCGCGCGGATCACCGCGCCCACCTCCGGTTTCAACACCGCAACCCCCTTGGCCAGCGCCAGGGGCGACGTTTCGGCGAAAGCCCGGTCGCCCCAAAGAAGGATCATCTGCGCAGCCTGGCTGAGGCACAGCGCATCGGCGGGCATCTCTGCCACCGCCCCGGCCACGCGAATGAAGACCACGCAGACCTTGATCGCGCCCGCCTCGTCCACGCGGAAGGTGCGGTATTGCGTGGCCTCTGCCGCGATCAGCCGGTCCACCAACCCCTCCAGCCCCGGCACCAGATCGCCAAGGTTCGGAACGCCAGACAGCTCTGCCCAGTCGCGGCAGAAGAACACCATCAGGTTCGCGCCCAGTTCGGGATCGGTCTCGGCCATTTTGTGCCCGGCAAGGGTGACGACGGCCTCGACCGCGCCCTTGAAGACCTCCAGCGTCTGGTCTTCGACCCCGAAGACCACGGGAACGATCGGGCGGCCCCAGCGGGCGAAACGAAAGGCACCGTCGGCACCGGTGAACAGGGCCGCGACGGCCTCGGGGGACAACAACTCTTGAGACATGGGACGGGTGCTAGCAAAGCGTCGGGCGAGTCGCCAGATGCGGAGGTTGGAAAGACTGTTTGCTCCGCGCTACACCGGGCCGGGACTGCCTTGGCGCTTGCACGCTTGCGCGAAAGATGCGGTGATGTCGTGCAGTGTTCCAAATGACCGAGGACGGCCGGACTTGGCGGTAACCAATCGAGATATCGCGATCCAATTCCTGGACGAAGAAATCCGCAGCGGTGGCCCTTCCCACTTGCTTCGACGTGTCAAGAAAGCGCTTTCAGGCAAGGAACCGACCCAACTGAAAATGCATGTCGTTACTCTCGTTATTGACCCCAGCACTAAGGAGGTCACACTTGAACAGCACTGGGACGCATGCGAACCAGAGCTCTTCAAGGTCGATGAATTCATCGCGTTGGCCATGAACAGCCGCCGGCGTCGACGTTAGGACGCTGGCTACTCAAACAACCCGGCCTGCCCCTTTGGCGCGTCCAGCCCAAGGTGCCGCCACGCAGCCTGCGCCAGCATCCGCCCGCGCGGGGTCCGCTGGATCAGCCCCTGTTGCAGCAGGTAGGGTTCGATCACCTCTTCCAGCGCGTCGCGGCTTTCGGACAGGGCGGCGGACAGGGTTTCAATCCCGACCGGGCCTCCGCCATAGCTTTCGGCGATCAGCCGCAGATACCGGCGGTCAGCCCCATCAAGGCCCAGCTTGTCCACCCCCAGCCGGGTCAGCGCCCGGTCGGCAATGGCGCGGGTCACCCGCCCGTCCCCTTCGACCAGCGCGAAATCCACCACACGGCGCAATAGCCGCCCAGCGATCCGGGGCGTGCCCCGCGCCCGTGCGGCGATTTCATGGGCGCCGTCCGGGTCCGCGGGCGACCCCAAAAGGCGGGCGCCGCGGGTGACGATCTCGTGCAGTTCATCCACCGAATAGAATTGTAGCCGGGTCGGAATGCCGAACCGGTCGCGCAGCGGGGTGGTCAGCAGGCCCAGCCGGGTCGTGGCCCCGACAAGGGTGAAGGGCTGCAATTCAATACGCACCGTCCGCGCGGCCGGGCCTTCGCCGATCACAAGATCCAGTTCGAAATCTTCCAGCGCCGGATAGAGAACCTCTTCGACCGCCGGGTTCAGCCGGTGAATTTCGTCGATGAACAGAACATCCCGCGCCTCAAGGTTAGTCAGGATCGCCGCCAGGTCGCCCGCCTTGGCCAGAACCGGCCCCGATGTCATCCGAAAGTTCACGCCCAACTCGCGCGCCATGATCTGCGCCAGCGTGGTCTTGCCCAGTCCGGGCGGGCCGTGGAACAGCGTGTGGTCCATCGCCTCGCCGCGCATCTTGGCGCTTTCGATGAAGACGCGCAGGTTCGCCCGCGCCTCGGCCTGCCCGATGAATTCCTCGAGCGCCTGTGGGCGCAGGGCACGGTCGGTCTCGGGCGGGCCATCTTCGGGGCGGCGTTCGGGGCGCAGGGTCGGATCCGGGTCGGTCATATCCATGCCCTACCCCTTCGGCGCCAAGAGCTTCAAGGCCGCGCGGATCAGCGCCGAAGTATCTGCATCCGGATTGTCACCCAATGCCTGCGCCACCGCGCCCGCCGCGTCGGAGGGACCGTAGCCAAGGTTTTGCAGGGCCGACAGCGCCTCGGGCTGGGCCAGATTTGCTGGGGCGGTTTTGGCTGCGGGCCTTGGGGCGGGGGCGCTGGGTTCGATTACCGCGTCCTCCGCCGTTGCCTCGGCCAGTGACCCGCTCATGGCCATGACCGAAGGGGCCTTGTCCTTGAGTTCCAGAATGACCTTCTGGGCTGTCTTGGGGCCAACCCCCTTGGCCTTGGAAATCGCCGACCAGTCGCCCAAGGCGATGGCGCGGCTGACCCCATCGGGGCCAAGCGTGCCAAGGATGGCCAGCGACGCCTTCGGGCCAATCCCCTGCACGCCCGTCAGCAGGCGGTGCCATTCCTTTTCCACGAGGGTCGGAAAGCCGAACAGCTGCATCAGGTCTTCGCGCACCAGAAGATCGGTATAGAGCGCCACCGCCTCGCCCGCGCGGGGCAACCCGGCCATTGTCCGGTCCGAGACATAGACGATATAGCCCACGCCGCGCACGTCGATCAGGACGTGATCGGTGGCCCGATATTCCAGACGGCCCGAAACCTTGCCGATCATGCGCTGGCCCTTTGGATGGCGCGGGACAGATGGCCCGCAGATTGGCAATGGTGCGCGTGACAAATGGCGATGGCAAGCGCATCCGCCGCATCCGGTCCGGCGATCTGCACCCCGGGCAATTGCAACCGCACCATGTGGTCGATCTGGCGCTTGTCGGCATGGCCCACCCCGACGACCGCCTTCTTGACGGCGTTGGGCAGGTATTCTCCGACGCTCAGCCCCGCTTGCGCGGGGACCAGCATGGCGATCCCGCGCGCCTGACCCAGTTTCAGCGTGGCCACGGCATCCTTGTTCACAAAGGTCTGTTCCACGGCGGCAAGATCGGGCGAATAGGTCCGAAACACCTCGGTCAATTGGGAATGAAGCGACAAAAGACGACTTGCCAGATCGGCCTTGCCATCAGACGTGCAGGTGCCGTTTGCCACATGCGACAGCCGCGATCCGGCCACGTCGATGATTCCCCAGCCAAGGTTTCGTAACCCCGGATCGATCCCGATCACCCGCATCCCTGCCCGCCCGTGTTGTCCTTCTTGCAACACCGATAGCACAAAAGGCGAACAAACGCCAAGACAGATAAAATTGTCCGGAACCCTCGCGGATCGGAAAAGCGACACAATCGAGGTCGAAAATCGCCACCCGAAACGACGGAAACGACATTTTCGCCCCCGGCGAAGCCCCTTTATTTATTGGACTTTATGGCATTTCAGAGGAATGCGCGCATTGCATGGCACATATGCAAAACGATCTCTGGTTTTTCGAAATCTGCCCGCCTATTTGCCGCTCATCGAACAAATCGCGCTGCAGTGCAGCAGCGCCCCGCTGAAAGGATTAAGAAATGGTCGCTATCGACACGAACCGCTCCGCCGCCCCGCAGATGGTCAACCGCGCCATCCTTGCTTTCATGAACGCCGCCGAAACCCTGCGCGCCTGGAACGACGCCCGCGTCACCCGCAAGGCCCTGTCGCAGCTGTCCAACCGTGAACTGGACGATATCGGCCTGTGCCGCGGCGACATCGAAGACATCGCCCAGAAGGGCCTGCGCTTCTAATCGCAGATATCTATCCCTGTCCCAAGACAGTGAATAGCGAAAAGGCCGCATCCAACAGGATGCGGCCTTTTTCGTTCGGACCGGACGTAGACTGGCCCGCGAACCGGGCCAGTTGGTCAGAGGAAGGATTTGATCTGTTCGGCAATCCAGATGGTCGCCGGATCGGCTTGCATGATCCAAGCCCCCGCCTGTTCAAGGACGGAACCTTGCTGCAATTCCGCCACCCGTTCGGCGTAGGTGATCCCCCCAAGGTTCACCAGCAAGAACGCCTTGAACAACAAGGCAGCAGCCGCAAGGATCATGATTCCACGCAGTGGAAAGCTTGGTGCACGGCGGCGGGCCTTGGCGACGACGAGCCCATCCGGGCCGACAACATAGCGAACGCCATTACGCCTGCGGCTGGCGGTCTTCTCAAGACGCCGAATTCGGCGATCAAATTGGAGCTGGGAATGTCCCATGGCAGCCTCCATTCGAGGCCCCCACCTCTTGATGTCCAAAATCCCGCATGAATGTGTCAAAACTATGGCACGGACCACCGAAGGCCCTTATTTCCATAGGAATTTAGGAAGTTTTGAGAAGCGTGAGGGTCGTCCAGTCAACAATCTCTTCCCGATGGGCAAGATTGAAACCGTGGCGTGAATAAACCTCGATAACCTCGTCCGCCTGTTCGTTCAAAATGCCGGACAGAATCGCGTGACCCCCGATTCCGGTGTGCCGTCCCATGTCCGGGGCGATGGCGATCAGCGGACCTTTCAGGATATTTGCGAAGACAAGATCATAGGGGGCAGCCTCCGTGATCTCGGTCGCGTCAAATCCGGGCGCCACGACACAGGCCAACCGTCCGTCCAGCCCGTTGGCCCGCGCATTGGCCAGCGCCACATCGACCGCGACCGGGTCGATATCGCTGGCGATGACCTGTTCCGGCCAGATCCGCGCTGCGGCCATCGCCAGAACAGCGGTACCACAGCCAATGTCGGCGACCCGGTGCTTCACCTCTCCCGCCGCGATCAGCCGGTCCAGCGCCCGCAGACAGCCGAGCGTGGTGCCATGGTGCCCGGTGCCAAAGGCCATCGCAGCGTCGATCAACAGGGGCACCGCATCGGCGGGCACCTTGTCGGCGTCATGGCTGCCATAGACAAAGAACCGCCCGGCCTCGACCGGGGCAAGTTCACGGCGCACCTTGGCGACCCAATCCTGATCCGGGACATCGGACACCGCCCAATCCTTCGCCCCGTGAACCGCGGCAAGCAGGGCAAGCCCAGCGAGGTCCGGCGCCTCGACAAAATAGGCGGCGACCTCATATTGGCCAGACCCATCCTCGATCTCGAAGGTGCCGACGCCGGTCGGTTCCGGCACCAAGGCTTCGCAGGCTTCGGCAAGGGCTTCGGCGGCGTCCAGGCCGGCAACGGTGGTCAGGGCAGTAAAGGTCGACATGGGAAAGCTTTCGGTCAGGCCGCCGCCGCAGGCGCGGGGCGGGTCAGGATGGTTTCAAAGCCCGGTTCGGGGTGGCGCGGGATCAGCAACGCCAAGAGCAGGGACAAGATCGCCATGCCCGCCGCCGCAACGAAGACCGCCACGGGCGAGACAAGCCAGAGGTAGCCGAGCATCGCCGGAAGGAACACCGCCGCGATATGGTTGATGGTGAAGGCCACGGCGGCAGTTGGCGCGATATCCCCCGGATCGGCGATCTTCTGGAAATAGGTTTTCAGCGCCAGCGCCAATGCAAAGAACAGATGGTCCAGAACATAAAGCGTCGCCGCCACGACCACCCCCCAGCCAAACCAATAGACCCCGCCATAGGCAAGGAACACCGCTGCCAGCCCGACATATTCAAAGACCAGCGCCCGCCGCTCGCCCCAAAGGGTCACGACCCGCCCCATCAGCGGCGCAAAGATCATGTTGGCGACAAGGTTGATCAGGTAGAGCGCAGTCACCTCATGGACCTTGAAGCCGAATTTCTCGACCATCATGAAGCCCGCGAAAACCACGAAGATTTGCCGCCGCGCGCCCGACATGAATTGAAGCGCGTAATAAAGCCAGTACCGCCGCCGCAGGATCATCTTCTTCACCTGCGGGTTCGGGGCCTCGAACTGCGGATAGGCGAGGTAGCAGAAGATCGCGACCAGCGCGGTGAAGCCACCGGAAATCATGTAGACCGTGTTATAGGTCAGCCCCAGCGCGTCCCAACTCAGGACGATCAGCCCATAGGCCACAAGGGTCGCCCCCGATCCGGCAGCGAGGATCCAGCCCAACATCTGCGGAGCGCGCAGCTTGTCGATCCATTGAAGTTGCAGCGATTGGTTGACTGTTTCGAAATAGTGGAACCCGATCGACGACAGCATGGTGATGGTCAGGATACCGCCCATCGAAGGGAACCACGCCGTTATCCCCGTCGCCACCCCTAGTAGCAGCAGGGCGACCGTGCCCAGAACCTGTTCGCGCATCACCATGATGATCGCGATCACGCCGATCGCAAAGAAACCGGGGATTTCCCGAACCGTATGCAACCAGCCAATGTCGGACCCGTCGAAATCCGCAACCTCGATGACAAAGTTGTTCAGAAGCGCCGACCATGTCGAAAAGGCCACCGGCATGGCCATGGCCATCAGGAACAATAGCGTCACCGGCCGTCGCCAGAACGGCAGTTCACGGGCATCAGCAAGTTTCACGATCCGGGCCATGGCGGGGGATTACGTTGTTTTTGCCTGCTTGGCGAGCGTGAATGCGTGACACCACCGGCAATTTCATCAACACATTCTGATTTATATCAAAGACCAGTTCGAAGGACAGGCAGATAGCTTCGCGCGGAACCGATTGACCGGAGGCGCGCCATGGACCTGATTGCATTGACCGACTGGCTGGGAGAGTCCCCCGTTGCTGCCCTGTTCGGCCTTGCCACGGGGCTGACCTTTGGGGTGGCCGCACAGCGGTCGCGGTTCTGCCTGCGGGCGGCGACCGTGTCCTTTGCGCGGGGCAGGTTGGATGACAAGGTCGCGGTCTGGCTGCTGACCTTTTCAACCGCGGTGGTCTGGGTGCAGGGCGCCTATCTGATGGGGCTGATCAACGTGCCCGAGGCGCGGATGATGGCCGTCACCGGAAGCTGGTCTGGCGCGATCATCGGCGGGCTGATGTTCGGTGTGGGCATGGTGTTGGCGCGGGGCTGTTCCGGGCGGTTGCTGGTTCTGGCGGCGACGGGAAACCTGCGGTCCGTCGTGTCCGGGCTGGTTTTCGCCGTGGTAGCACAGATGACAATGGGCGGCTGGCTGAAACCCGTCCGCGACCAGATCGCCGGTCTGTGGGTCACCGATGGGGGGCGCAACCTTGACCTTCTGGCCGCGCTTCACTTGCCAGACTGGGGCGGGTTGGCATTCGGGGTGGCGACAGCGCTGCTCGCGCTTGAAATCTCGCGCCGGAACCGGATCGGCGCGTCGCGGCTGGTGTTCGGGGCAGGCGTCGGCTTTGCCGTGGCGCTGGGTTGGGTCCTGACCTCGGCGCTGGCCCGGATATCCTTTGACCCGATGCCCATCGAAAGCGCCACCTTCACCGGCCCGTCCGCCAATACACTGATGTTCTTCCTCGACCGGAACGCCGTGCTTGAGTTCGACATCGGGCTGGTGCCCGGTGTGTTCCTGGGGGCCTTTCTTGCCTCGCTCTGGGCCCGGGAATTCAAGTTCCAAGGGTTTGAGGGAGAGGCGAACATGCGCCGCGCCCTGACCGGGGCCGCCCTGATGGGATTCGGCGGAATGCTGGCGGGTGGCTGCGCCATCGGCGCGGGCGTGACCGGCGGGTCGATCTTTGCGGGCACGGCCTGGGCCGCGCTGACCGCCTTCTGGATTGGCGGGATGATCACCGATTTCGTGGTGGATCAGAAGGGCGGGGCCGCCGTCAGGCGCACAGCCTGAGGATTGCGTCGGCGATGGCCCGTGCCTCGATCCCCATCTGCGCAAGCTGGCCCGAGGGCGAGACATGATAGGAACAGAACCACAGCCCCGGCAGGCCTGACGGCCCGCCGCTGACCTTGGGCCGACCGTCGATATCCAGCACCTCGGGCAAGGCCCCCAGGATCGGGCGCATGTCCTGCCGGTATCCGGTCGCAAAAACGATTGCGTCGTAATCCGCCCCGGCCCCATCGACAAAGGACACCTGTTCGCCGTCTATCCGGGCAATCCCCGGCCGCACCGCGACCTGCCCCGCCTTGATCGCCGCAAGCACGCCCATGTCGATCAGGGGGATTTTCCCATCTTCGATGATCTGCGACAGCGGCCCCTTCGGCGGGTTTTGTAACCCGTAGTCCGACGGACGTCCGATTTTCATGCGCACAACGGGCTGGGTCAGGGCATCAGCGACCGGGTAAGGAAAGACCCTGCGCAGGATGCCGAAGCTGGTGATCGGAATGCCGAACAGTTCCTTTGGCAGGATATTGACCGGTCCGCGCACCGCAACATCGACCCGCGCCCCGCCCTCAGCAAGGTCAACCGCGATATCCCCGGCCGAATTGCCGAAGCCCACGACCAGAACCCGCTTTCCCGCGAACCCATCTGCGTTTCGGTAATCCGCCGAATGCAGGGTCAGACCGGGGAAACTGTCCAGACCTGGCAGGTCAGGCAGGTCGGGGATCATCGCGATGCCTGTCGCGAAGATCAGGTGGGGGGTCTCGATCACCTCGTCCCCCAGATGCACCGCCCAACCCCGCCCGCGGCGGTCGGCCCCCGTGACCTCGGCCCCCAAACGGGGGCCAATCCGGAACTTGGCGGCATAGCCGTCCAGATAATCGACGACCTGCGCCCGGGTGGGATAGCGGGAGTAATGCGAAGGCATCTCCATCCCCGGCAGCCCGGACCGCCCGCGCGACGTGTGCAGCACCAGCCGGTCGTAGTGGTGCCGCCAACCGCCGCCCAGCCGTTGCGCCTTGTCCAGCACCAGCGGGTCCAGCCCGCCCTGTTTCAGGCAGGCCGCGACCGCCAGACCTGCAGCCCCTGCCCCAACGATAATGGGTTGATTGGTCATGGATGCCATCCTGACTGGATAGGACGCAAATCCCTAATAGAAACTTTGCGGGTCGATATCGATTTGCAGGCGCAGGTTGTTGGGCAGTCGGAACTGACCGGCCCATTCGGCCAGCGCGGCCTGCAATGGCGCGCCCTTTTCTGCCTTTACCAGAAGCCGGACCCGATGCCGCCCCCTGATCCGGGCGATCGGCGCGGGCGCGGGGCCAAAGACCTGCGCCCCGATCCGGCGCAGCGGGCCGTCGCGCCGGGCCATTTCGCCGCCCAGATCGAACACCGCCTGCACATCCGGCGACGACAGGACGATCCCGGCCATCCGGCCATAGGGGGGCACGCCGGCGGCCTTGCGCTCTGCCGCCTCTGCCGCCCAGAAGCTTTCTTCGTCGCCCGACAGGATCGCGCGGATCACCGGGTGTTCGGGCTGATAGGTCTGCAACAGCGCCTCGCCGGGGGTTTCGGCGCGGCCCGCGCGGCCCGCCACCTGACGCATCAATTGGAAGGTGCGTTCGGCGGCGCGCAGGTCGGACCCCTGAAGGCCAAGATCCGCGTCGATCACCCCCACCAGCGTCAAAAGGGGGAAATTGTGCCCTTTGGCGACAAGTTGAGTGCCGATGATGATGTCGGCCTCGCCCTTTGCGATCTCTTCGATCTTTTCCTTCAGGGCGCGGGCCGATCCGAACAGGTCCGACGACAGGACCGCGACCCGGGCATCGGGGAACAGGGCCGCGACCTCTTCGGATATCCGTTCCACCCCAGGCCCGACCGGGGCGAGCTTGCCCTCTGCCTCGCAGGACGGGCAAGCCTCGGGCATGGGTTTGGTTTCGCCGCACTGGTGGCACATCAGCCGTTTCAGGAACCGGTGTTCCACCATCCGGGCATCGCAGTGATCACAGCCGATCTGGTGGCCACAGGCCCGGCAGATGGTCACCGGCGCATAGCCGCGTCGGTTCAGGAATACCAAGGCCTGTTCCCCCCGCGCGATCCGCGCGGCGATCCCCTCTTGCAGGGTCGGGGAAATCCAGCGGCCCTGCGGCACGTCCTCGACCCGCATGTCGATGGCCCGCATATCGGGCATCACGGCGGCGCCGAACCGGCTGGTCAGGTCAAGGCGGCGGTATTTCCCCGCCTCGACATTGGCCCAGCTTTCCAGACTGGGCGTGGCCGAGGCCAGAACCACTTGCGCGTCGTTCAGGCTGGCCCGCAGCACGGCCATGTCGCGGGCGTTATAAACCACCCCGTCTTCCTGTTTGTACGAGGTGTCGTGTTCTTCATCCACGACGATCAGGCCCAGATTGCGGAACGGCAGATAGAGGGCCGACCGCGCGCCCACGACCATCTGCGCCGCCCCCTGCCCCACCATCTTCCAGCAGCGGCGGCGTTCCGTCAGGGTCACGCCGGAATGCCATTCGGCGGGCTTCATACCAAAGCGGGCCTCGACCCGCGTGATGAATTCAGATGTCAGCGCGATCTCGGGCAGCAGAACCAGCGCCTGCCGCCCCTGCCGCAGGCATTCGGCGACGGCCTCCAGATAGACCTCGGTCTTGCCCGATCCGGTGACGCCTTTCAGAAGGGTGGTTCCGTAGCGGCCCGACCGGACCCCATCGCGCAGAACGGCGGCCCCGGCGGCCTGATCTTTGGTCAGGATCTTGCCGCCATAGTCCGGGTCCAACGCCGGATATGGGGTATCGCGGGGGGTGTCTTCCTCTGACACCGCGCCCTGTTTGACCAACCCTTTGACCACGCTGGTGGACACGCCCGCCATTTCGGCCAGTTCCCCAAGGGTAAAGGACAGCCCGCCATAGTCGCGCAGCACCTCAAGCACCTTGGCGCGGGCGTCGGTCAAACGGTCGGGGTCGGCGTCGCCCAGCCGGTAGACCTTGCGCATCGACGGTGCATCGCCCAACCCCGGCGCACGGGTCGCAAGCCGCAACATCGCGGACATCGGTGTGAGCGTGTAATCGGCCACCTTGCCCAGAAAAAGGCGCATCTCTTCGCGCATCGGGGCCACGTCTAGCACCCGGATCACGCTGCGGACCTTAGCGATATCGAAATTGCCCTGCCCCGGCCCCCAGACGACACCCAGCACCTTGCGCGGGCCAAGCGGCACCTCGACAAAGGCCCCCAGCCAACAGCCGCCTTCGGGGGCTTTGTAATCCAAAAGTCGGTCCAGCGGCTGCGCGGTCAGCACGCCGACAAGATCGCCTTCATGGAAAAAGTCCTGCGACATGGGATGGGTTCCTGGGGTTTTGGCCCAATAAGCCGGGGGCGGGTTCGGGTGTAAAGGCCCCTATAGTTGCTTTCATCGCCCGCCTGTTTGCGCTAAATGACCGGCGAACCGTTGCCCTACAGGAGCCTGCCATGAAATTCTTTGTAGATACCGCCGATATTGACGCCATCCGCGAGCTTAACGACCTTGGCATGGTCGATGGCGTGACCACCAACCCCTCGATCATCGCGAAATCGGGCCGCAACATCCTCGAAGTGACCAAGGAAATCTGCGACATGGTCGAGGGCCCGGTTTCGGCCGAAGTTGTTTCGTTGAAGGCCGACGACATGATCGCCGAGGGCCGCAAACTGGCCAAGATCGCGCCGAACATTGCCGTCAAGGTGCCGCTGACCTGGGACGGTCTGAAGGCCTGCAAGGTGCTGTCGGACGAAGGCAACATGGTCAACGTGACCCTGTGCTTTTCGGCCAATCAGGCGATCCTTGCCGCCAAGGCCGGCGCAACCTTCATTTCGCCCTTCATCGGCCGGATGGACGATATCAACCTTGATGGTCTCGACCTGATCGAAGACATCCGCACCATCTATGACAACTACGGGTTCGACACGCAGATCCTTGCCGCGTCGATCCGCTCGGCCAACCACATGTCCGAATGCGCCAAGATCGGCGCCGACGTGGCCACCGCCCCGCCGTCGGTGATCAAGGCGATGGCCAACCACGTCCTGACTGACAAGGGTCTTGCCGGGTTCATGGCCGATATCGAAAAGGCCGGGATCAAGATCCTCTAAGCCAAATATCACTTTTCGAACCATCGGCTGGCAATTGCCGACAGCAAGGTCGAAAAAGTTGAGGAAATCCGAGGCGGGGCCTGTTATGGTCCCGCCAATTCTTTTGCGAGTCACCGAATGAACACCAAGCCGAACATCGACGAAACCCTTCGCCGCCGCATCATCGAAGAGCCGGAGACCCTGCTGGACGATGCCGATATCATGCGTGCGCTGGTCAGCGCGAACGAGAAATCGCTGGGCGGAAACATCGTCGATCTGCGCGGCATCGCCATGTCGCGGCTTGAAACGCGGCTTGACCGGCTGGAAGATACCCATCGCAGCGTGATCGCCGCCGCCTACGAAAACCTTGCCGGAACGAACCAGATTCACCGCGCCGTGTTGCGCCTGATGGATGCGACCCGATTCGAGGTGTTCCTGCGCGATCTGGGCGGTGACGTGGCCGATATCCTTCGGGTCGATTCGATGAAGCTGGTGCTGGAATCGGCCGCCAACACCGACGATCCGGCTGTAAGACGGTTCAAGGGTGTTCTTTCGGTGGTCGAACCGGGGTTCATCGAAACCTACCTGAACGCCGGTCGGCCGGTTAGCACACGGCAAGTTACCCTGCGCCAGATCGCATCGGACGATGTCGCCCTATATGGCGACAAGGCCGGGTTCATCCATTCCGAGGCCTGCCTGAAGCTGGATCTTGGGCAGGGCCGCCTGCCGGGCTTGCTGGTCATGGGGGCCGAAGACCCGCATCAGTTCACGCCGCAACAGGGCACCGATCTTCTGGCGTTCTTCGCCGGGGTCTTCGAACGGGCCATGCGGCGGTGGCTGTCCTGATCCGGTGATTTCCCCGGCGCTCAGTTCCGCGCTTGACGAATGGCTGGATCACGCACGCGCGCTGAACGACGCCTCTGACAACACGATCAAGGCCTATCAGTCCGACGTTCTGGGCTTTCTCGCCTTCATGCAGTCGCATCATGGCGACGCACAGGGGCTTGGCCCGATTTCCCGGATCACGGTCAGTGACATGCGGGCCTGGATGGCGTCGGAACGGGGGCGCGGCGTGGCGGCCCGGTCGCTGGCCCGGTCCCTGTCGGCGGTGAAATCCTTCTATCGCTGGCTGTCGGACCGGGAAGGGTTTGAACCCACCGCCGTCCTGTCCACGCGGTCGCCCAAATTCCAGCGCAAGTTGCCCCGCCCCCTGACCGAAGACGCTGCCCGGACGATGATCGACACGGTCGAGTTGCAGGCACGTGAGCCTTGGGTCGCGGCGCGGGATATGGCCGTTGTGACGCTTCTTTACGGGTGCGGGCTGCGGATTTCCGAGGCGCTGTCGCTGACCGGCGCCGACGCCCCCCTGCCCGAGGTGCTGCGGATCACCGGTAAGGGCGGCAAAGAACGGATTGTCCCGGTCCTGCCCGCCGCTCGGGCAGCGGTGGATGCCTATGTCGCCGCTTGCCCCTTTGAACCAGAGCCGACCGCGCCCCTGTTCCGGGGGGTGCGCGGCAAGGGGTTGAACCCGCGGGCGGTGCAAAAGGTGATGGAACAGGCGCGGCTGCAACTGGGCCTGCCCGCCACGGCGACGCCGCACGCGATGCGGCACAGTTTCGCCACCCATCTTCTGAACGCGGGCGGCGACCTTCGGGCCATTCAGGAACTATTGGGCCACGCGTCCCTGTCCACGACGCAGGCCTATACCGCGGTAGATACTGCCCGCCTGATGGAGGTTTACGAACGCGCCCACCCTAAGGGGTGACCCCGGCGACCAAGCGCCCGGGCCGGTTTTCTAGGCCATCAACGCGCGAGCCTCGTCCGGGGACAGGGCTTCTGGCCGGGTGCAGGTCGTGGTCATGGTCACCCATTCGCGTGTTTCCCCCGACTTCAGGATCGCGGTCATCACCTCGACCACATGCACGGCAAGGTCGATGTTGCAGCGGTGTTCGCGCCCTTCGTCGATGGCCGCGGCCATATCGGCCAGACCGGCGCAGCGGTAGTTCGCCCGCATCTCGCCACTGCCCATCTCCATGTTGGGCACGCCGAACGGGTGATCCCACGCGTCCAGCGGCGCGGTCTTGCCATCAGGACCGGTAAACTCCACATCGCCGCCAAAGAAATTCGGATCGGGCACGTAGAGCGACCCTTCGGAACCGTAAAGCTCCATCTCGGCATGGCGGTGAGCCCAAACGTCCCAGCTCATCCCAAGGGTAACGATGGCGCCGTTTTCGAACTCCAGCAGAGCATGGATGTTCGTCGGCGTATCGACGGGCACTGTTTCGCCATTGCGCGGGCCATTGGAAATGGTGCGGGTCGGGAAACTGGCGGCGGTCATGCCCGACACGGCCCGCACCGGCCCGATCATCTGGACAAGGTTGGTAATGTAATAGGGGCCCATGTCCAGAACCGGCCCGGCACCGGGCTGAAAGAAGAAGTCCGGGTTCGGGTGCCAATTTTCCATGCCGTGGTTCATGAAATGGCAGGTGCCGCCGACGATGCGGCCGGTCTTGCCACTGTCCACGGCAGCACGGGCCAACTGGTGCGCCCCGCCAAGGAAGGTATCCGGGGCCGACCCGACCCGCAGGCCCTTCTGGGTGGCCAAAGCGCGCAGATCCTCCGCCTCTTCCAGCGTCAGGACCAGCGGCTTTTCCGAATAGGCGTGTTTGCCCGCTTCAAGGATTTGCCGCGTGACCTGATAGTGCACCGCCGGAATCGTCAGGTTCACGATCATGTCGATGTCATCGGCAGCCAGCAGCCCCTCGACCGTTTCGGCCCGGACGTTGAACGCCTCGGCCTGTGCCTTTGCTGCCTCTGCGTTGATGTCCGCCACGGCCCGTACTTCAAGCGATTTGAAGGTCGGCGCCAGTTTCAGGTAGGCGGTAGAGATATTGCCGCAGCCAATAATCCCGATTCCAAGTTTCGCCATCTCTGCCCCCTAGAATTTGGATACGGTTTCGAACGACCGGCTGGCAAAGCGCCGCTGGTCGGACGGGTTGTCATGTTCAAGGACCCAGCGCGTCACGCCGGTTTCCTTCAGTGCCGGAACGATGCGGGAATAGTCGATGACCCCGTGGCCAAGGTCGGCCCAGCCGTCTTCGTCCGCGTTGTCGCCGGCGGCGGCGCGGTCCTTAACATGGGCAACCACGACGCGGCCCTTGTAGCGGTTCAGCCAGTCCACCGGATCCTGCCCCGCGACGTGAATCCAAGCCAGATCCAGTTCGAACATGATGTCGTCCGAGGCGGCGGCGATCTCTTCAATTGGCAGACAGCCGTCGGCGGTCGGCAGGAATTCAAAGTCGTGGTTGTGCCAGCCATAGGTCAGGCCGGCTGCAACGATCGGCTTGCCCGCTTCGGCCAGACGAGCGGCGAACGCCTGCCATCCAGCGCGATCCGTCGGGCGGTCCTCGGGCATCAGATAGGGCACGATCACCGTGTGGGCGCCAAGCGTGTTGGCAATCTCAATCACCTTGGCCGGATCGCTTTCGACCAGATCAAACCCAAAGTGCGCGGTGGGCATCGACAGCCCATATTGATCCATCAGCGCACGGGTTGCGGCCGGGTCTTCGAACAGGGGGCCGAACCCCTCTACCTCTTTGATGCCCAGTTCGGACAGCATGGAAAAGGTCTCTTCTACCGGCCAATTGCGGGTGGAAAACATCTGGAATGAGATCGAGGGCATCATGCGTCCTTTGCTGGTTGCGCCATCGTGGCAGAGTGAAGATCGCGCAGGCTGAACCGCGCGACAGCATCCGGATCGTCGGGGGTGAAGGTCAGCACCGCCGGGTGTCCGGGAAACAGGGTGACGGCATTGGTCGAAAACCGGCCGGGGACGTCGGCCTCGACCGTGGCGAAAAGGGCCAGTGCCTGCGCCGAGACGGTTACGCTGTTGCCGTCTTGAGTCAGGGAAAGTTGGGGATCGCGCAGGTCGTAGGACTTGAAGGGCTTCGGCGCAAAGATGTCGCCGCCCCGATGCCCTGCGTCGGTGTCCCAAACAAAGGTCAGGAGTTCGTCCGGACCCAGCGCGTCCCGGTCAAGGTCCAGCAGCATCGCCGCCGCACCTCCGACACTTGCCTGCCCGGCCCCAATCTCGCGCGTTGTTCCATCCAGCGCTGCGGCATAGGCGGTGACAGTCATCCGCACATCCGTGTCGGTGTCATTCACACCGCGCAGCAGGATCCGCCCGCCTTCGAGCATCGCGACGACCGTGACGGGCGCATAGAACCGCTGCGCGTAGTAGTGCAGCATCTTCCAGCCGCCGCCGTAGTCGAGCGAGGACCAGGAACAAACTGGCCATGTATCATTCAGCTGCCAGTAGAGCGTGCCCATGCAATAGGGTTTCAGGCCCCGCCATTGGGTCACGGCGGTCTTGATTGCCTCGGCCTGCTGGATTTGGCTCAGCCAGACGAAATCGGCAAACCGCTCCGGCCAGCGGAAATAGCGGAACATGGTTTCGGCGATCCGCGCGTTGCCGCCTGCGTTCTTCTGGTGACTTTCAAAGACCGGGCTGGCGATGTTGCGGTCCTTCGGATCGGTGAAGGTTTCGATCACCGGCATCGACGGGTAGGACTGGAACCCAAACTCGGAACAGAAACGCGGTTTCACATCGCGGTAATGGTCGAAATCCCGGCCCTCGTGCCAGACCGACCAGAAATGCATGTCCCCCTGCCCGTCCACGTGCCAGCCGTCGCGGAAATCCATCACCCCCAGCGATGGCGAGGACGGCCACCAATTGGCGACGGGGTCGATGGAACGCAGTCCGGTTTCAATGGTCCGGTTCAGCCGGTCGTAGTTGACGATATAGCGGTCCCGGTTCTCCCGCGCCTCGGGATACCAGTCGAGCGCGCCGACCAATTCATTGTCTCCGCACCATAGGGCCAGACAGGTCCGATGTTGCAGGCGGGCGACCTGTTCGGCCACCTCGGCCCGGACTTCGGCCAGGAAATCGTCGGTCGACGGATAAAGCGAACAGGCGAACATGAAATCCTGCCAGACCAGCAAGCCCAGTTCATCGCAGGTGTCATAGAAATCTTCAGTCTCGTAGCGGCCCCCGCCCCAAACCCGGATCATGTTCATATGCGCGTCGGCGGCGGATTGCAGCAGGGCGCGGGTTTTGTCCGGGGTGATCCGCCCATGCAGCGCATCGGCAGGAATCCAGTTGGCCCCCTTGGCAAAGACGTCCCGGCCGTTGACCCGGAACTTGAACGATGCCCCGTCGCTGTCCGGTTCAGTGACCAGTTCGATCTTGCGCAGCCCGATCCGGCGGGTTGCGGTCATACGCCCGACCTTGACCGATAGGTCGTGAAGCACCTGCGCGCCCTGCCCGTTCGGCCACCACAGGACCGGGTCGGGGATGGTCAGCACCGCCTCTGCCACGCCACCCGCGACCGTGGCTTTTGCCGACTGGCCGCAAAAGTTGATCCCGGCCTCTTGACCGTCACAGCCCGTGGCCTGAACCCTGACAGTCACCGCCACCGCGCCCTCTGCATGGTCCTGCCAAACCAGAACCCCATCAATTCGGGGAGCGGCCGCGGGCTCCAACCGGATGTCCCCGGAAATGCCAAAGGATGCCAGCGCAATATTCCAGTCCCAGCCGAAATCGCACTGCACCTTGCGAAGGGCGTTTCCGTAGGGGATCGGGTTGTTGTTCTTGCTCCACGGCACGGGGAACGGCAGCTGGTCGTGCCGGGCTTTCCCCTCGCGCAGGGCCGATTTGAAGGTGATTTCGACCTCGTTTTCGCCGGCGCGGGCAATGCCACTCAGGTCCACGCGATAGGTTCGGTGAACATTTTCCGCCGCAAGGACAAGGTGGCCGTTCCAGCGCACTTCGGCCACTGTATCCAGCCCCGAGATCACAAGATCGACCGCGGGGTCGGCAAGCACCACCCGCCGCCGCGCGGTCCAGTCCCGTTCACAGATCCAGCGCAGGTCGTATTCGTTCCGGCCCCAATAGGGATCGGGGATCAGCCCGGCCCGTTCCAGCCCGGTGATCCCGTCGCCGGGCAGGTCGATGTCACAGGCGTGGTCGCCCGTGTCATCGGCCAGGGCCCAGCGCCCGGCAAGTTGGATCACATTGGTCATGGGGCCGGGTCCGGGTCAGAGACGCAGTTCGCTGTCGGGATCGAACAGGGATGCGTCCTTCGGGTTGATCCCTATCTCCACGGTGTCGCCCTTGCGGACCACGGCCTGCCCATCCATGCGAATATGCACCGGGGTCCCCGCAATCGAGGAATAGATCAGCGTGTCGGCCCCCATCGGTTCGACCAGATCGACGGTAACCTGCGTCCGGATCGGGGCAGAGGCCAGCGCGTCGCCGGTGGCGATATGTTCGGGGCGAACGCCAAAGATCGCCGCGCCCTCGCGCTTGGTCCCTTCGGCAAAGTCGTAACCTTCAACCGGGATTGTCAGATCGCCTGCACGGAAACTGCCGCCGGACAGGTCCCCATTGATGAAGTTCATCGACGGAGACCCGATGAAATCGGCCACGTAGAGGTTCTGTGGTTTGTTATAGATTTCATGCGGGCTGCCCAGCTGCATGATCTTGCCGCCCTTCATGATCGCGATCCGGTCGGCAAGGGTCATTGCCTCGATCTGGTCATGGGTGACATAGATCATCGTGTTCTGAAGCTGGCCGTGCAGGCGCTTGATCTCGACCCGAAGATCCGCGCGCAGTTTGGCGTCGAGGTTCGACAGGGGTTCATCGAACAGGAAGACATCAACGTCCCGCACCAGCGCCCGACCGATGGCGACCCGCTGCCGCTGACCACCCGAAAGCGCGCCCGGCTTGCGGTTCAAGAGCGGTTGGATTTGCAGGATCTCGGCAGCGCGGGCAACCCGCGCGTCGATTTCGTCCTTCGGCATCTTGGCGTTACGCAACCCGAAGGACAGGTTCTTTTCCACCGTCATTTGCGGGTACAGCGCGTAGGACTGGAACACCATGCCGATCCCGCGTTCCGACGGTTCGGCCCAGGTGACGTTCTTGCCGTTGATGTGGATCTGGCCGCCGGTCACGTCCAACAGGCCCGCGATGCAGTTCAGAAGCGTGGATTTGCCACAACCAGACGAGCCGAGCAGCACGATGAATTCGCCCTGCCCAATGTCCAGATTCAGGTTTTGCAGCACCTTCACATTGCCGAAGCTGAGGTCGAGGTTCTTGATTTCAACAGAGTTCATGAGTTCAGCCTTTCACGGCGCCGGCAGCGATGCCGCGGACGAAAAGTTTGCCAGACACGAAGTAGATGATCAGGGGGACAAGCCCCGTCAGCAGTGTCGCGGCCATATTGACGTTGTATTCCTTGATGCCCTGCACCGAGTTGACGATGTTGTTCAACTGAACCGTCATCGGGTAGGTTTCGGGCTTGGTGTAGATCACACCGAACAGGAAGTCGTTCCAGATACCCGTCACCTGAAGGATCATCGCAACAACGAAGATCGGCAGGGACATGGGCACCATGATCCGCAGGTAGATGCCCCAGAACCCGGCCCCATCGACGCGGGCCGCTTTGAACAATTCTTCGGGTATCGAGGTAAAGTAGTTACGGAACAAAAGCGTCAGGATCGGCATCCCGAACACGGTGTGCACCAGCACCAGCCCCCAGATCGACCCCATCAGCCCGATCTCGCGCAGCATGATCACGATGGGATACAGCATGGTCTGGTAGGGGATGAAGGCCCCGATGATCAGGATGGTGAAGAACACCTCGGACCCTTTGAACCGCCAGTTGGCCAGCGCATAGCCGTTGACGCTTGCGATCGCGATCGACAGGACGACCGAGGGCACAAGGATCTGCACCGAATTCATGAACCCGCGGCTAAGACCGTCGCAGTTGATCCCGGTGCAGGCCTCGGCCCAAGCCTTGACCCAGGGTTCATAGGTGATCTCCATCGGCGGGCTAAAGATATTGCCCAACCGGATTTCCGGCATCCCCTTCAGCGATGTCACGACCATCACGTAAAGCGGCAGCAGGTAATACATCGAGACGACGATCAGCGTGCCATAGAGGAAGATGTTGCGGCGCGAAAAGCGGCGGCGCGGTTTCGGGCCGCTTGGCCCTTCGAGGACGGGTGCGTTTGCGGTCATATCAGCCACGCTTCTTTCCTCCGAATTCAAGGTAAGCCCAGGGGACGAGGATGATGATCACCGACACCAGCATCATGGTGGAGGCGGCAAAGCCCTGCGCGAGGTTCTGGGCGCGGAACATGTATTCGATCACGTATTTGGCGGGCACTTCCGACGATAGGCCGGGGCCGCCGTTTGTTTGTGCGACCACAAGATCGTAAAGCTTGATGATGCCCGAGGCGATCAGCACCAGCGCGGTCACGAAGACCGGGCGCATCATCGGGATAATGACCTGCACATAGGTCTTCCAGGCGGGGATGCCTTCGACACGGGTGGCTTTCCAGATGTCTTCGTCGATCCCGCGCAGACCGGCCAGCATGATCACCATGATAAAGCCGGACCCCTGCCAGATCCCCGCGATCAGGATCCCGAAGATCACGATATCGGGGTTGTTCAGCGGGTCGAAGACAAAGCCTTCCCAGCCCCAGCCGCGCACAACGCCCTGAATGCCGAAATCGGGGTTCAGGATCCACTGCCAGGCAAGGCCCGTGACGACGAAAGACAAGGCAAAAGGATAGAGGAAGATCGTGCGGAAGGCCCCTTCGAAACGGATCTTGCGGTCCAGAAGTGCCGCCAGCGTAAAGCCGATCAGCAGCGACAGGATCATCGAACAGGCGCCGTAGATCGCCAGGTTCTCGATCGAGATCATCCAGCGACTGGACGACCAAAGCCGTTCGTATTGGTCAAGCCCGACGAAATCCAGTTTTGGCAAGAGCCGAGAATTCGTGAAGGAATGGACCACGGTCCATGTGGTTCCGCCCACGAACACCACCAGCGCGGTCACGATCATGGGGATCGACGCCAGTTTGGCATTCAGATTGCGGAATAGCTGGTTCGGCCGCCTGGACGCGTCCATGTCAAAGCCCCCCGATGTTTATGAAGTGAATGGAAGGGCCCGGCACGCGGCCGGACCCTTCGGATGTCGGCGCCGGATCAGTCGGCGTCGGCGATGATGGCGGCGTAACGGGCCTGAGCGTCTTCCGCGCTCATGTCCGAGGACCAGAATTCGGCCATCAGCTCTTCGATCTGGGTCGAGGTGTCGGGGCTGAGGTTCATGTCACCCGACGGCAGCACGCCGCCGCTGGCGAGGATGTTCAGACCCTTCTGCATGCAGTCGTTGGCCGACGACATGTCGATATCGCCACGCACGGGCAGCGAACCCTTGGCGAGGTTGAAGGACACCTGCACCTCGGGCGAGATCAGCAGCGAAGCCAGTTCCAGCTGGGCCGCGCGCACTTCCGGATCGTCGATGGCCGGGAAGTAGAAGGCGTCACCACCGGTATCCAGAACCTCGTTGAAGCCAAGGCCCGGGAGGCAGGAGTAGTCTTCGCCAGCGACTTCGCCAGCGACCTGGAATTCACCCTGCGCCCAGTCACCCATGATCTGGCCACCGGCGGTGTCGGTGATCACCATGTTGGTGGCAAGGTTCCAGTCCTGAACGTTGCTGTCGCGGGCCAGTTCACGGGCATCCGCTGCCGCAGCGAAGACGCGGGCGTATTCGGGGCCAGCGGCCACTTCGGCGTTCTTGTCGCGGTTCACAGCCAGCCAGGTATCGACACCGGCCAGACCAACGGCCAGCGCGCCAAAGGCGATGGACTGCTGCCAGCCCTGCTGACCCATGGCCAGCGGCACGATCCCGGCTTCTTGCAGCGCGGGGGCACCGGCAACGAATTCGTCCCAGTTGGTCGGGACCGGAACACCGGCCTTTTCGAACGCGCCGTGGCTGATCCAGATCCACTGAGCGGAATGGATGTTGACCGGAACACAGTATACGCGGCCTTCGTAGGTGCAGGCATCCAGCAGGGACGACGGGTTCACGATATCGGCCCAGCCTTCGGCCTCGGCCACTTCGGTCAGGTCGGTCATCAGACCGGCCTCGATCAGTTCTTCCGCCTGACGTCCGTGGTTCAGCTGGGTCGCGGCCATCGGGTCACCACCAAGGATGCGGCTGATGATGATCGGGCGGGCGGTGCCGCCGGACCCGGCGATCGCGCCGTCGATCCAGTTGTGATCGGTGTTGTTGTTCAGCGCTTCGGCGAACTTGGCAACCGCAGCAGCTTCGCCGCCCGAAGTCCACCAATGGGTGACTTCAAGGTCCACCGCAGAAGCGCTGGTTGCGCTAACAATCGCGGTCGCAGCAAGCAGTTTGGTAGTGAGTTTCACGATTCTATCCTCCCTGATCTAAATCGTTACAGAAATTCCTATAACGTTTTAGTTTCTCAAATCAAGACTGTTTGACACTCGCGATCTTGATAAAGTTCAGTATCCGAAATCGCTGTATCGCCCCCTGTTATTCCGGGCTATCCAGCGACAAACAAAGGACTTCTACCCGCGCAACCTGCCCCGAGGAGGAGCGTCGCCGGGGGAAGCAGGAAGGAAGACGACGCGTGGCACGCGAATCGAAAGCATCAGGAGGACACGCGGTCGCGGTCGCCGATTCGGGGGCCAAACCCACCCTCAAGACGATCTCGCAGATCAGCGGGCTTGCCGTCGCGACCGTGTCGCGCGCCCTGAGCGACGCGCCCGATATCAAGGACGACACCAAGGTTCTGGTGCGGCGGATCGCCCGCGAGATCGGCTATGTCCCCAACCGGGCAGGCGTGCGCCTGCGCACCGGGCGGACCAGCGTCATCAGCCTGATCCTGCCGACCGAACGCACGATGATCACCACCCATGCCCCGGAATTGATCGCCTCGATCGCATCGACTTTGCGGCACACCCCTTATCACCTGACCATCACGCCC
Organism: Marivivens marinus; assembly: GCF_035969385.1. NCBI lineage: Bacteria > Pseudomonadati > Pseudomonadota > Alphaproteobacteria > Rhodobacterales > Paracoccaceae > Marivivens > Marivivens marinus. The sequence goes on from NZ_JAYKKJ010000003.1 coordinate 155,451, forward strand.
TACTTCAACGATCAGGATCCGATGGAACCTGTGCGGTATATCGTGGAAAACCACATGGCGGACGGGGTAATCCTCAATCAGACCTTGCCCGATGATCCACGGGTCAAATTCCTGATCGACCGGAAATTCCCATTTGCCACCCACGGACGCACCAACCTGTCCGACAAACACGCCTATTTCGACTATGACAACGATGCCTGGGCGCGTATCGGCGTCCGCAGGCTTGCGGCAAGCGGGTGCCGCCAGATTGCGATGCTTGCCCCGCCGGTCGACCAGAACTACTCACAGTTGATGATCCAGGCCGCGACGGAAGAGGCGCAAAAGCTCGGGCTGGGGCTTCATGTGGCGGTGAACGCAACCTCGGACAGCGAAGCCGACCACATTCAGGACGTGGTGCGCAAGCGCCTTCTGGCGTCGCCAGAGGTGGGGGGCTACATCTGCGCGTCGACACGGGCCGCGATGGCGGTTGTGGCCGCATCGGAAGATATCGGCCGGGTCGTTGGCCAGACAATCCAGGTCTATGCGAAAGAGGCGGTGACGGTTCTGAACCTGTTCCGCAAGGACATGATCGTCGCCAAAGAGGACGTCGCCCAGGCCGGAGAATTCCTTGCCCGCGCCGTCATGCAGGCGATCCGCGATCCCGACAAACCGCCAATGCAGGGATTGGAAGTTCCCACCGAAGACGAACTTGCCACCTGACGGGCCGAAACACGGTTGCGGGGCTGGCCGGTTTCGGCCATGACGGATTCATGACACTTGCCCACAAAGCCCTCGCCGTTCACCTGCTTACCGCGACAGGTGCCGTCTTTGCCATGCTGGCAATGCTGGCCGCCGTCGACGAAAAATGGAGCCTGATGTTCCTTTGGCTGGTCGTGGCCTTCTTCGTCGATGGGATCGACGGGCCGCTGGCACGCAAGTACGACGTCAAGACCAATGCGCCGATCTTCGATGGCGTCCTTCTTGACCTGATCATCGACTATCTGACCTATGTTTTCGTCCCGGCCTATGCGCTGTTCAAATCCGGGCTTCTGCCCGGCTGGACGGGCTGGGTCGCGATCATCGTGATCACCTTTGCAAGTGCGATGTACTTCGCCGACAGCCGCATGAAGACAAAGGATTATTCCTTCTCCGGCTTTCCCGGCTGCTGGAACCAGGTGGTATTGGTGCTGTTCGCGCTCAGCCCGTCGTTCTGGGTGATCCTTGCGCTTGTGGCGGTGCTGGCCATCGCGATGTTCCTGCCGATCAAGTTCGTTCATCCGACCCGCACGGCCCGCTGGCGCAACATGACCCTGCCGATGGCGCTGGCCTGGACCTTCTTTGCGGGCTGGGCGGCCTGGGTCGATTTCCACCCCGAAAGCTGGGCGCATTGGGGGCTTGTGATCACCTCGGTCTATCTGGTGGGCGCGGGCGCGATGCAGCAGGTCATCTACGGCAAGGACGGCTAGATCCGGGTCAGGATCACCCCGATCAGGATCAGAGCCCCCGCGGCAATCTTGCCAGGGTTCAGCCGTTCCCGGAACAGCAAGACCCCGATGACCATCGCAAACAGGATCGAGGTTTCGCGCAACGCCGTAACCAGTGCGATCGGCGCCTGCGTCATGGCCCAGACGGCAATGGCATAGGCCCCGTAGGACCCCGTCGCCGCCACCCCGCCGATCATCCAGCCCCGGGCCGTGACCCGCGCAATACCCGGCCCCCGCAGGGCGATGCTGATGGGCGTGAAGAACAGCATATCCAGCGCGAACATCCAGCCGACAAAAGCCACCGGGTCGCCCCCGATCCGTGCGCCCACCCCGTCGATCAGAGAATAGCCCGCCGTTGCCACGGCCGAGGCCAGCGCGAAGGGCAAGAGCCGCCTGCTTTCGCCCGAGGTGAACACCCCACGCGCCATCAGGGCAATCCCGCCGCCAAGGATGAGTATCCCGAGAAGTTCCGCGCCCGTCAGCGCGTCGATGCCCCAGAGCGCCGAGACCAGAAGGACCATCATCGGTGCCGCACCGCGGGCGATGGGATAAACCCGGCTCAGGTCGCCTTGTTCATAGGCAAATCCAAGGAACAGCTTGTAGGCCGCATGCAGCACGCCCGAGGCCAACAACCACGGCCAGACCTCGGGCCCCGGAAAGGGCCGGGTCAGCGCGATGATCAGCCCGGCGCTGCCCTGTATGACCGTCATGACCAGCACGCCCGAAATCTTCGACGCGCCGAATTTGATCACCGCGTTCCAGCTTGCATGGAGCAGGGCGGCGGCCAGAACGGCAAAGAATACGGTCGGGGTCATCGCAGGGTCCAGATCAGGAATGGACAAGCGATAGGGGGCATTCCCGGTCAGATCAACAGGCCCGCCGCCCCCTCAAGTCGCAAAAGGGCAACCTTGGCCTCGATCCCGCCACCACCTGAAAACCCGCCCAGACCGTTTGCAGCAAGAACCCGGTGGCAGGGAATGAGGATCGGGATGGGGTTTGCGCCGCAGGCCTGCCCGATCGCCTGTGCCGAGACGCCCAGATCGGCGGCGATATCGCCATAGGTGCGAGTCTCCCCAAAGGGGATGGCGCAAAGGGCATCGTAGAACCGGGCCTGAAACGCACTGGCGCGCGGGGCAAGCGGCAGATCGAATGCGCGCCTGTTCCCGCCGAAATATTCGGTCAGCTGCGCGACCGCCGAATGGCCCAGGTCCGACAAAGGTGACGGGGCCGCGCCCCAGCGCAGCCCCGAAATGGCTTCTCCGTCGATGATGACGGTCAGCGGTCCGACCGGGCTGTCCAGCCCGGCCAGTTCTCTCTGCGGCCTATCCAAGGGCCTCGTCGCAGCGGGCGCAGGTGCCCGCGTGGCTGTGGCTGCCCACGTCGGGCAGGATCTTCCAGCAGCGCTGGCATTTCTCGCCCTCGGCTTTTTCAAAGACTACACCGATCCCTTCGACCTCCGGCAGGCGAAACGCCTCGGCCGGGGCCGGGTCGGTGGTGACCGAGATCGCCGACGTGATGCAGAGGTCTTCGAACGCGACGGTCTTTAGCACCTCGGCCGTTTCCGCGTCCACATGGACCACCGGGGCCGCTTCAAGCGAGGCGCCGATGACCTTTTCGGTCCGCTGCACTTCGAGCGCGCCAGTCACGACCCGGCGGGCGCGACGCACCTTGGCCCATTTCGCGGCAAGCGGTTCATCGAGCCAGTCGGCGGGGGTGTCCGGGATATCCACAAGATGGACCGAGCTGTCGTCGCCAGGGAACCGTTCCAGCCAGACCTCTTCCATCGTGAACGTCAGGATCGGGGCCAGCCAGGTCGTCAGCCGGTGGAACAACAGGTCCAGAACCGTCCGCGCAGCACGACGGCGCGGCGTGTCCCCATCGCAGTAAAGTGCATCTTTGCGGATGTCGAAGTAGAAGGCAGACAGGTCCACGGTTGCAAAAGTGAAGACCGCCTGGAACACGCCCTGGAAGTCATAGGCGGCATAACCGCTGCGAACCTTGTGATCCAGCTCGGCCAGACGGTGCAGCACCCAGCGTTCCAGTTCCGGCATCTCCGCCGGGTCGATCCGGTCGCTTTCGGAAAAGTCGGCAAGGCTGCCCAGCATGTAGCGCATGGTGTTGCGCAACCGGCGATAGCTGTCGGCGACCCCTTTCAGGATCTCCGGCCCGATCCGCAGGTCGGCGGTATAGTCCGACTGCGCCACCCAAAGACGCAGGATATCGGCGCCATATTGTTTGACGACCTGTTCCGGCGCGATGGTGTTGCCCAGCGACTTGGACATCTTCATGCCCTTTTCGTCGAGCGTGAAGCCATGGGTCAGCACGCCGCGATAGGGCGCGCGCCCCTTGGTGCCGCAGGCCTGCAGCATCGAGGAATGGAACCAGCCCCGGTGCTGGTCGGTCCCTTCCAGATACAGATCGGCCAGCCCGTCGTCGGACCCGTCTTCCCGGTCGCGCAGGACAAAGGCGTGGGTCGAGCCGCTATCGAACCAAACGTCAAGGATATCAAAGACCTGTTCGTAGTCATCAGGGTTGACGATACCCGACAGGAACCGGTCCTTTGCCCCCTCGGCATACCAGCAATCGGCGCCCTCGGCCTCGAACGCCTCGGCGATGCGGGCATTCACGGCCGGATCGCGCAGAAGGAAATCCGCGTCGGTCGGCAATGCGCCCTTCTTGGTGAAACAGGTCAACGGCACGCCCCAGGCCCGCTGCCGCGACAGCACCCAGTCCGGCCGCGCCTCGATCATGGAATAAAGGCGGTTGCGCCCGGTCTGCGGCGTCCATTGCACCAGCTTGTCGATGCTGGTCAGCGCCCGTTCGCGGATGGTGGTGCCATAGTCGTCCTGCCCGTCGCCCACGGGCCGGTCGATCGCGGCGAACCATTGCGGCGTGTTACGGAAAATGACCGGGGCCTTCGACCGCCAGGAATGCGGATAGCTGTGGGTCACGCGGCCGCGTGCGATGATGCCCCCCGCCTCGACCAGCTTGTCGATGACGGCGGCGTTGGCCTTGCCCTCTTTGCCCTTGGCGTCGAAAACCTGAAGCCCGGCAAAGAAGGGCACATGCGGCAGGAACTCGGATTCTTCGCCCACGTTGTGGGTCATCCGGTCCATCCAGCCCCGCTTGACGAAACAGTCATAGTCGTCGGCGCCGTGGCTGGGGGCGGTGTGGACGAAACCGGTGCCCGCGTCGTCGGTGACATGGTCGCCGTCGATCATGGGCACGTCGTAATCCCAGAAGCCGTTCGCGCCCTCCATTCCTCGGAAGGGGTGGGCAAGGGTCAGCGCGCCCAATTCGTCGGCGGTCACATCGCGGACGCGGGTGAACTCGGTGACGCGTGATTTCGTCAGCGCATCCTCGGCCAGTGCGTCGGCAAAGACATAGAGGTCGCCCGGCGCAGTCCAGCTTTCGTCCTGCGTGGCGTCGACCCGATACAGCCCGTAGGCGATGGAGGGGTTATAGGCCACAGCCTTGTTGGACGGGATGGTCCAAGGCGTGGTTGTCCAGATTACAACCTTCGCGCCGATCAATGGTTCAGGCGGAGTGTTCGCGGGAACGACATTCGAGAGCGCCATGGTGATCTCAAACGGCACCCAGATCGTGTGCGACTTGTGATCGTGGTATTCGATCTCGGCCTCGGCCAGCGCGGTCTTTTCTACCGGCGACCACATCACGGGCTTGGACCCCTGATAAAGCGTGCCGTTCATCAGGAACTTCATGAATTCCTCGGCGATGACGCGCTCGGCATGGAAATCCATCGTCAGGTAGGGCCGGTCCCAAGTGCCGGTGACACCCAGACGTTTGAATTCCTCGCGCTGCACGTCGATCCAGCCCTCAGCGAACTTGCGGCATTCCTGCCGGAAATCGATCACCGGTACCTCGTCCTTGTTCTTGCCCTTGGCGCGATACTGTTCCTCGATCTTCCATTCGATGGGCAGGCCGTGGCAGTCCCAGCCGGGGATGTAGCGGGCATCGCGGCCCATCATCTGCTGGCTGCGCACGACCATGTCTTTGAGGATCTTGTTCAGCGCGTGCCCGATGTGCAGATGCCCGTTGGCATAGGGGGGGCCGTCATGCAGGGTGAAGGGCTTGCGCGACCCGTCCTTGGCCTTTTCGCGCAGCTTTTCATAGACGCCGATCTGCGCCCAGCGCTCCAGCCAGCCGGGTTCACGGTTCGGCAGGCCCGCGCGCATCGGGAAATCGGTTTTCGGAAGGTTCAGCGTGTCTTTGTAGTCGGGGGTATCGGCGCACATGGGTGGCGTCCTTTGTCCTTGATCGGAAAGGGTCTGGTTGGGGCGGTGCGAGGTCTCAGACACCTTTGCCCGGCGTCTCTGGCTGTCAGAGCGCCGGGTGAATAATTCGAATGATGATCGGGGTCCGTTGCATCATGGGCAGGCTTATAGGCGCGGCGGGCCAAGGGGACAAGGGGCGCGGGCCTGCGTCAGCCTGTCGTGTTGCCGCGCCCGGAAAAGAGGCAGAGCCTGCCCGGCGAAAGGACATGTGATGACCGCAACACTCCCGCCCCGGTTCGATGTGACGGCCGACCAGATCGACCGGGTCGTCGCCACATTCTATGACTGCGTCCGCCGCCATCCGGGGCTTGGCCCCGTCTTTGCCGCCCATGTCACCGACTGGCCCGCGCATGAGGCCAAGATCGCCCGGTTCTGGCGTAACGCGATCCTGTTCGAACGGTCCTATGACGGAAACCCGATGCAGGTGCACCGGGCCGCAGGAAACGTCCGCCCGCCGATGTTCGATATCTGGCTTGGCCTGTTCGACAGCGTGCTGCGGCTGGAACTGCCCGAAGACACCGCCGCCGCATGGTCTGCCCTTGCCCACCGGATCGGGCGCGGGCTGCGATTGGGGCTGGAGGCCGATCTGCCGGGCGCGGTGCCGCGCCTGAAATAGCACCTTTGCGCGGGCCATGCCGCCCGCTAGGGTTGCACGAAAAGGGGTGGGCGATTGAACAGGTTATCCATTGGCATTGCGGGCGCGGGGATTGGCGGACTGGCCGCTGCCGCGCTGCTTTCCGACCTTGGCCATCGCGTCACCCTGCTGGACCAGTTCGACACCCCCGCGCCGGTCGGATCGGGCCTTGTGATCCAGCCTGTCGGTCAGGCAGTGCTGGACATCGTCGGAGCTGGACCCTCGGCGCGTGTATGGGGCCGCGCCGTGCACCGGATGCTGGGACATGAAGGCGAGGCCGGGCGCATTGTTCTGGATGTGTCCTACGACCGGTCGGGCAAGGGCTGGCACGGGTTGGCCATTCACCGGGCAGCGCTGTTTCAGGCCCTGTTCGACGCTGCAATGGCGCGGCCTCTGACCCTTGTGACCGGGGTGCGGATTATCGGGCGAGAAAGTAGAACCTTGCTGGACACCTCGGGTCGGCGGCACGGCCCGTTCGACCTGATCGTCGATGCAACCGGTGCGGGGTCGACGCTGTCCCCGCTGCGGTCGCGCCCCCTGCCCTATGGCGCGGTCTGGGGTGTCGTGGACTGGCCCGCGACCAACCTGCCAAGCGATGAATTGCGGCAATGCTACCGCCGCGCCAGCCGGATGATCGGGGTCTTGCCGATTGGCTTGCTGCCGGGGGACACAGCACCAAAGGCGGCTGTCTTCTGGTCGCTGCCCGCGGGTGGCCATGCCGATTGGCTGGCCGGCGGGATCGACAGCTGGAAGGCCGAGGCGATCGGGCTTTGGCCCGAGGTCGCGCCCTTCCTTGGCCAAATCACCGACCCGGCCCAGATGACAATGGCCCGCTACTCTCATGGCACCCTGCGGCAGCCCTTTGGCGATGGGATCGCCCATATCGGCGACGCGGCGCACCGCACCTCGCCGCAGCTTGGGCAGGGGGCGAATATGGCGCTGTTGGATGCTCTGGCCCTTGCGCGGGCGCTGGAGCGGCACCGCCATTGCCTGCCCGACGCACTGCGGGCCTATGGCCGGGGGCGGCGCTGGCACGTGGCTGCCTATCAGGGGATGAGCGCGGCCTTCACCCCGCAATACCAATCCGACAGCCGCAGCCTGCCGGTGCTGCGCGATCATCTTCTGGCGCCGTTGTCGCGGGTCTGGCCGATCCCGCCGGTCCTGTCGGCGCTGGTGCGAGGCACGATGCTGCCCGCACTTGGCAGCCTTGGTCCGGTCAGCCCGACCGCCCGAACAGCCCCGTCAACGCCCGCTTCACAACCCCGCTGACCGAGGGGCGCTTGCCCGCCGAAAACGGCAGCGGACGGCAGACCTCCATCGCGGCCACGCCGACGCGGGCGGTCAGGGCACCGTTGATCACCCCCTCGCCAAAGCGGCGCGAGACCTTGGACAGAACCCCGCCCCCGGCGACCGATCCGATCAGGTCATCGCCCACAGCCACGGCGCCCGTCGCCACCAGATGGGCAAAGACCGCGCGGGTCAGACGCCAGCTGCCCAAGGTGCCGGACCGACCGCCGTAGATTTCCGCGATCCGGCGGATCATCCTCAGGTTCGCCGTCAGCGCCGCGAACAGGTCGGCCAGCGCCAAGGGCACGATGGCCGTCACCGTGGCGACCTGACGGGCGGCGGCCTCAACCTCGGTCCGTGCGCGGGCATCAAGCGGGTCCAGAACCGTATCTTCCGCCAGCCGCAAAAGCCCGTCGGCATCCAGAACATCCCCCTGCCGCTCTGCCAGCCGGGCACGGCCCCAGTCGGTGTCGGGCCGCCGGTCGTAAAGGCGGGTCAGATCGGCCACTACGGCCCGCGCCGCGGACAATTGTCCGATGGCCAGCGCCGCATCCGCGGCTTTCTGAATGCGGTCCACCCGGCGCAGCCGCCCGAAGGCCGCCAGTTCGCGCAGAGCGACCAGAGCCAGGATCGCCAGCACCACGACCAGAAGCACCGTCGCGATCCCGCCAAGGATCGGCGACCGCGCGATCAGCCCGATGACATTGTCATAGGCGGCCAGCGAGGCCGCGAAGGTCAGAAGCGACAGAAGGCTGCCCCAGAACCACCGGGCCAGCCGTGACGGCCTGCGCCCGGCAAGGGCAGCGACCTGCTGCATCGCGACCCCTTGCGGGACCTCCGCAAGGTCCGGCACCGGCGCAGCTTCTTCCACCTTCGGCGCGGGCGCGCCCTCCTCCATCTCGATCAGGACAGGCCCCTTCGTGGCCTCGCGCGTCTTTGTCATAGCCGGTCTCCGATCAGGAACTGCGCCGCCTTATCAAGCCGGATATGTGGCGGGCCATCGCCCGGTTTCAGGGTCAGGGGCTGGGGTGCGAATTGCATCACGGCATAGTCCTCGTCCAGCCACGCCTTGGCCCCGTCACGCGCCGGGGACAAAAGATGGGCCGGGTCGTCAGGCAGTGCACCGGGGTGAAACGCCGCGACCTTGCCGCTGTCAAGCAGACGACCTCGGACCACGTCCAGGGGGGCGCTGTTGTGATCCACCCGATCCTCGACCGTGGTGCGCAGGGCGGCGATGGACATCGCGGCGGTGTCGGCCCCGGCGAATTCCGCACGGTCCTTCGCTTCGCGCAGAAGGGCTTCGGCGATGGCGGTCAATTGCGGGTGCTGGGAGTGGTGCAGATGGTCGGCCTTGGTCGCCGCGAACAGGATCTTTTCCACCCGCCGCCCGCCCAAAAGCCGGGTCAGCCACGCGTTCCGCCCCGGCCGGAAGGCCGAGAGAATCTCGGCCATGGCGTGGCGCAGGTCTTCGACCGCGCGCGGCCCCGCGTGGACCGCCCCCAGCACGTCAACCAGCACGATCTGCCGGTCGATCCGGGCGAAGTGATCGCGGAAGAAGGGTTTGACCACGTTCTTCTTGTAACTTTCAAACCGCCGTTCAAATTCGCGATACAGGCTGCGCCGCCCGGCCCCCGGCGTGGCCGGCAAGGGCGCAAAGGTCAGCACCGGCGACCCTTCCAGATCCCCGGGCAACAGGAACCGCCCCGGCGAACAATCCGAATATCCCGCATCCCGCGCGGCATGAAGGTGCGCGGTGAAGGCATCTGCCAGCGATTGGGCCACCGGTTCATCAAGATTGGCAGCGGGATCAATTGCCGCCAGCGCGGCGCTGACGTCCGCCCCGCTGGGCCGGTCGCCGATCCGCGATAGAACCCCGGCGGACCAATCGGCAAAGCTCTTGTCCAGTAGCGACAGGTCCAGTAGCCATTCACCAGGGTAGTCGACGATATCCAGATGCACGGTCCGTGGCCCTGACAGGCCGGACAAAAGCCCGGTCGGCTGAACCCGCAGCGACAGGCGCAGTTCACTGATCCGGCGGGTGCCGTCGGGCCAGCGCGGCTCTGGCGCGGTCAGCCGGGCAAGGTGGTCTTCATAAGGAAAGCGCGGGATCGTATCGTCCGGCTGCGGCTGAAGGTAGGCCGTGCGGATCGCGCCGTTGGCGGCGGCGACAAGCTGCGGCATCCGGCCCCGGTTCATCAGGTTCGCGACCAGAGAGGTGATGAACACCGTCTTGCCCGCCCGCGACAGACCGGTGACGCCCAGCCGGATAACAGGGTCGGAAAAGGGGGCTGTCAGGGTTTCGGCCACGGCGTCCACCGTCCGGCTGATCCCGTCTGCAATCGTGCCAAGTGCCAAGTTGCGCCCCTTTCGGCCTGTGTCCCGCCCAAGATAGGCATCGCCCCCGACCCTGTGTAGGGATTGATTTCGCGGCCACCTCCCCCTATGGCGCGGACATGCCCCGCTATGCCCTGAAAATCGAATACCACGGTGCGCCCTTCGCGGGCTGGCAACGTCAGGCTGACCAGCCATCGGTTCAGGGCGCGGTCGAGGCCGCGCTGGCGCGGCTGGAACCGGGGGAGCATACCATCGCCGCCGCGGGCCGGACCGATGCCGGGGTGCACGCAACCGCTCAGGTCGCCCATTGCGATCTGGCCCGCGACTGGGACCCGTTCCGCCTGTCCGAAGCGTTGAACTACCACCTGAAACCCGCCCCCGTGGCGATCGTTGCCTGCGCGCCCGTCGCCCATGACTGGCACGCGCGGTTTTCGGCGGTCGAGCGGCGCTATCTGTTCCGGCTGGTCGCCCGCCGCGCACCATTGGTGCACGAGGCCGGGCTGGTCTGGCAGGTCAAGAACCGACTAGACCGGGCGGCGATGCAGGACGGGGCCGACCGGCTGATCGGGCTGCATGACTTCACCACCTTCCGGTCGTCGATCTGTCAGGCGGCCAGCCCAGTGAAGACTCTGGATGAATTGCGGGTCGAGGAAATTGCTCGGGCCGATGGCGGGCAGGAATTCCAGTTCCACCTGCGCGCCCGGTCGTTCCTGCACAATCAGGTCCGCAGCTTTGTCGGCACGCTGGAACGGGTCGGCGCGGGGGCTTGGACGCCTGACGATGTCACCGTGGCGCTTGAAGCGCGGGACCGCGCGGCCTGCGGCCCGGTCTGCCCGCCCGAAGGCCTGTATCTTGCCGGGGTGTCCTACCCCGTCGATCCCTTCGCCGCCTGACCTGATAGCCGCCGATCCTCACCATTTTGTGGTCGGCAAAGCCTTGCCGATGGGGGTTTCCCCATTTTCTTCGGCTCTACATAGGGTATCAAGGCCACAAGGGTCCGAAAGCGGCCCAAGGCACCGGACGGAGCGGAATATTTGGGACGATTTGCCCCCATGCTTGCACTTGCCGCGGGTCTGATGACCGCGGCCCCCCTGCCCGCGCAGGATGTGCAGTTCCGTCTGACCACCGAAGATGCGGGGCTGCGGAGCACCCTGCGGCAGGCATCCCTGACTGCGGCGTTGGCGGCCGAAGGCACGGGAACACCGCAGGATATCGTGGCGGCAGCACAAGCCGACTATCGACGGATGCTGACCGGCCTTTATGCCGAGGGTTTCTATGGCGGCACGGTGTCGATCCTGATCGATGGGCGAGAGGCGGCCGGGCTTGCCCCGCTGGATGCGCCCGCCACCATCGGATCGGTCGAAATCCGGGTGACGCCGGGACCGCGATTTAGCTTTGGGCAGGCGGGAATTGGCCCGCTTGCGCCGGGCACCACCCTGCCCGAAGGCTTCCAGCCCGGCGCGGTGGCCCGGTCCAACATGGCCCGCGCGGCTGCGATTGCCGCCGTCGATGGCTGGCGTGACGCGGGCCATGCCAAGGCAACCCCGGACAGTCAGGACATCACGGCGGTCCATTCCGAAAACCGGCTGGATGTGTCCATCGGGATCGACCCCGGCCCGCGCCTGACGTTCGGCCCGCTGATCCCATCGGGCAATGTCGCGGTCCGGTCAGAGCGGATTGTCGAAATCGCGGGCCTGCCGGAAGGCACCGTGTTTTCCCCGGAGGAGGTTTCGCTCGCCGCGCAGCGGCTGCGCCGCACCGGGGCCTTCAGCGCTGTCACCCTGACCGAGGCCGAAGATTACACCGCCGATTTCACCCTGCCCATTACGGCGCAGGTCGCAGAAGAAAAACCGCGCCGGTTCGGGTTTGGTCTGGAGTATTCCACGGTCGAGGGATTGGGCCTGTCCGGCTACTGGATGCACCGCAACCTCCTGGGCGGGGCCGAAAACCTGCGGGTGGAGGCCGATATCTCGGGTCTCGGCGGGGAAACGGGCGGCACCGACTATCGGCTGTCTGCGGATTTCCGGCGTCCCGGCACGCTCCACCCCGACAACGACCTGCTGATCGGGGCCAGCATCGAACGGCTGGACGAGCCCGACTTCTTCCTTGACCAGATCGCGCTTGAGGCAGGGTTCGCTCGCCGGGTCAGTGAACAACGCACCGCCAGCGGGGCCATCGGTTTTGTTGCGGCCACCGTGGAAGACGACCTTGGCAGCCGCAGCTATCAGCTTTTGACCCTGCCGTTGACCGGCACCGAAGACCGGCGCGACGATCCGCTTGATCCCGCTTCGGGCTTTTACCTGTCGCTGGATATCACGCCGTTTCTTGGCTTTGGCGACGCCGGTAGCGGCGCGCGGATCTATGCGGACGGGCGAGCCTACCGCAGTTTCGGGACGGATGACCGGGTGACACTGGCGTTTCGCGGGCAGCTTGGGTCGGTCATCGGGACCGGCCTGTCGGACAGCCCGTCGGACTATCTGTTCTATTCCGGCGGCGGCGACACCGTGCGCGGGCAGCCCTACCAGTCATTGGCCATCGACCTTGGCGGTGGCAATGAAATCGGCGGGTTGTCTTTTGCCGCCGCCTCGATCGAGGCGCGGGTGGATGTGACCAACAAGATTGGGCTGGTCGGCTTCTATGACGCCGGGTTCGTTGGCGACACGGCCACCCCTTTCGAAAGCGGCGACTGGCACGCCGGCGCGGGCGTCGGTATCCGATACAACACCGGGCTGGGTCCGATCCGGGTGGACCTTGCCACGCCGGTCACCGGCCCGGATGCCGGTGGCAGCCTTTCGTTCTATGTTGGCATCGGGCAGGCATTCTGATGCGGCGCGCGGTCCTTGCCTTTTGCCTTGTCGCCACCCCTGCCCTGTCGCAGGACGCGGCGGAAGACGACAAGGGATACATCACCACCTTTCTTGAAGAAAACCTGTCGGGGGCCGGGCGGGTCATCACCATCGACGGATTCGAAGGGGCGCTCAGCGCGCAGGCAACCATCGACAGCCTGACTGTGGCGGACGACGTCGGGGTCTGGCTGCGGATGGAGGACCTGACGCTGGATTGGTCGCGGTCGGCCCTTTTGTCCGGGCGGGTCGATATCACCGAACTGTCCGCCGGGCTGATCGCGGTTGATCGCCTGCCCAACACCGTCCCCGACGGCCCCGCGCCCGAAGCGACGCCCTTTGCCCTGCCCGACTTGCCGGTCTCCATCGACATCGGCACGCTGGCCGCGACCCGCATCGAACTGGGCGCGCCGCTGCTGGGGGAGCAGGTCGCGGTTGGCCTGACCGGCACGGTCAGCCTGGATGGGGGCGCGGGCAGTGCCACGGTCCGTGCCGCGCGGCTGGACGACGGGCGGGTCGGAGAATTCGATATCACGGCCGCCTATTCCAACGACACCCGGCAGCTTGACCTGTCGCTGATCTTGAACGAGGGCCCCGGCGGCATCGCGGCGCGGCTTCTGGATCTGCCGGGGCTGCCGTCGGTGGGGCTGGAAATCGTGGGCGGGGGACCGCTGGAGGATTTCGGGGCTGACCTGCGGTTGGCCACCGACGACACCCCGCGCCTGACCGGGCGATTTGACATGGTGACGGGGGCCGAAGATGGAGCGCAGACCATCGACCTTGCCGCATCGGGCGATGTCACGGCGCTGTTCTTACCCGAATACCGCGATTTCTTTGGCCCGCAGGTCCGGCTGAACACCCGTGTGATCCGCTTTGCCGATGGCGCGACTGAGTTGGACCAGCTGGATCTGTCAGCCCGCACGCTGGGCGTGTCGGGCACCGCGCGGATCGGCGCGGATGGCTGGCCCGAACGCTTTTCACTGGTGGGGCAGTTGACGGAGCCGGACGGCGCGCCGCTGCGCCTGCCGATTGCGGGCGACCCGACCACTGTCGCCGGCGGCACGTTGATGCTGGGGTTCGATGCGGCGCGTGGCAATCAATGGCGGGTTCATGCCGACCTGAAGGGGCTTGTCCGGCCCGATTTGTCGATTGCGCAGATTATCGTGACCGGCGGCGGCATGATTGACCCGGGCCGTGCGGATGCGCCGGGGGCGTTTACCGCCGATGTGGACTATGCCGCCCAAGACGTCGCGCTGGCCGATGAGGGCATCCAACAGGCCTTGGGCGATGGCCTTTCCGGCGTTCTGTCGCTGCGCCATGTCGAAGGCGAACCAACCTACATCGACCAACTGATCCTAGATGGCCCCGGCATTGCCCTTTCTGCGCGGGCCGAGATCGCGGGGGCGGACCAGGATTTCGCAATCGACAGTTCGGTCAACCTTGCCGCCCGCGATATGGGCCGTTTCGCCAGCCTTCTTGGGCAGGACATTGGCGGGGCGGCGGATGTGACAATCGTGTCGCGGCTGATCCCCACCTCTGGCGCTGTCCGGGCGCAAGTCGCGGGCGAAACCGTTGATCTTCGCGTTGGTATCGCGCAGGTGGACCCGCTACTGACCGGGGCAGGGCAACTGTCCGTCATGGCCGTGCGGGACCACACCGGAACCCGGCTGGACGGTCTGTCCATCGCCACGCCGCGCGCAGAGATTTCCGGCGATCTGTCCCTGACCAGCGCCGCGGCCAATGCGGATATCCGCATGGCGCTTGTCGATATCGCCGATATTGACCCCCGGCTATCCGGCCCTGCCGTTCTGACCGCCACGGGCCAACGCGCCAGCAGCGGGCTTGGCCGGATCGAGGCAGAGGTGCAATCGGGCGCCGACCGGATCGCCCTTCTGGCCGACCTGCCAGAGACAGACACAGGCGCCCCGATCCGCGCCAACCTTGCGGCGACGGTGACCAACCTGTCGCGATTTGCCGAGATCTCGGGTCAGACCCTCTCTGGCGCCGTGTCCAGCAGCGTGACGGGCACACTTGCCGAGGACCTTTCGACCTTCGACCTTGCCGTTGCCGCGCAAAGCCAATCCCTGCAGACCGGGAACACTGCGGTTGATCCGCTCTTGCGGGGCGCGGGCCGGGTTTCGGCGCGTATCGCCCGGTCCGAAGACGGGCGGATTGATCTGCCCGAGATCGAGATCGTGACCCCGGCGGCCAACCTGTCGGCCGCCCTGTCAACCTCGGCCGAGGGCGCGGGAACGGGCCGGTTTGACGCCCGATTGGCCGATGTGGGCCTGTTGGCCCCGGACTTCAGCGGCCCGGCCAGCGCGACAGGCACCGCCCAACGGGGGGCCGATGGTATCTGGTCGATCAACGCCAATGGATCCGGACCCGGCGGGACGACCATGGCCCTGAGGGGCACCGCGACCGAAGACCCGGTGCTGAACCTGTCGGCGACGGGATCGGCCCCACTCGGCCTGTTGAACGGGATGCTGGCCCCGCGCCGACTTGGTGGGATCGCCCGCTATGACCTGCGGCTGTCCGGGCGGCCGGACCTGTCCGCCCTCTCTGGCACGATCACAACCGAAAGCGCCCAACTGTCCGCACCGACCCTTGGTCAGTCGATCGACCAGATTTCTACCACTGTCACCCTGTCAAACGGATCGGCCCGGATCGACATGACCGCCGCGCCAGAAAGCGGCGGGCAATTGGCATTGCGGGGGTCGGTGGGAATGACCGCTCCGTTCAACGCGGCCCTGACGGTCGAGGCCGCAGATTTTGTCCAGCGCGATCGGCAGCTTTACGACACGACGATCAGCGGGGCGCTGGGGATCAACGGGCCGCTGGCGGGCGGGGCCCGAATTGACGGTCGGCTGTCGCTTGGAGAAACCAATCTGCGGGTGCCTTCGTCTGATTTCGGCACGCTGGGCGCCCTGCCCGAGGTCGCGCATATCGGCGCCCCTGCCCCGGTGCGGCAGACGCTGGACCGGGCCGGCCTGACCCTGCAAGGAACCGAACCGTCGACCGGCGGCAGTGGCGGGCCGGCCTACCCGCTGGATATCGTTGTCGATGCGCCTGCGCGGGTCTTTGTCAGGGGCCGGGGTCTGGACGCGGAACTGGGCGGCAGTCTGCGGCTGACGGGAACCACTGCGCTTGTCATCCCACAGGGACAGTTCAACCTGATCCGGGGCCGGCTGTCGATCCTGCAACAGCGGTTCGACCTGACCGAAGGCTTTGCCGCCATTCAGGGGGATTTCGTGCCCTACGTCCGGCTTCTGGCCAGCACGCGGGCAGCGACAGGCACCATGATCAATGTCATCATCGAAGGGGTGGTGACCGAACCAGAGGTCAGCTTTACCTCTTCCCCCGAACTACCGCAGGACGAAATTCTGGCCCAGTTGATCTTTGGCCGTGACCTGAGCGAGATTTCCCCGTTTCAGGCGGTGCAACTGGCCGGTGCAATCAGCACGCTGGCCGGGCGCGGCGGAGCCGGGTTCGTGGACAATCTCCGGGCGGGTATCGGGCTGGACGATCTGGACGTGACGACCGATGCGGACGGCAATGCCGCCGTGCGGGCCGGAAAATACATCTCGGAAAACGTCTATACCGACGTGACGGTGACCGGGACCGGTGAAACCCGGATCGACCTGAACCTTGACGTGACCAGCGACATCACCGCCAAGGGCGGTGTATCCAGCGACGGGGAAACCTCTCTCGGGATCTTCTTCGAGCGGGATTACTAGGCAGCAAGACCGGGCAAGAAGGCCGCTCCGATCAGGCCCGTGACACCGCCTTGATCTCAAGGAAGTCCTCGATCCCGAACAAACCGCCTTCGCGGCCCTGCCCGCTCATCTTGTAGCCGCCAAAGGGACTGCCCCAGCTGATGTCGCTGTCGTTGACATGCACATCCCCCGCCCGCAACGCGCGAACCAGTCTGTCGGCGCGGGCGGCATCGCCCGTCTGGACATAGGCGGCCAGACCATAGGGGGTGTCATTGGCGATGCGCACTGCCTCTTCCTCGGTCTCGAACCGCAACATGACAAGGACCGGGCCAAACACTTCTTCTCGGGCAATGGTCATGTCGTTGGTCACGTCGGCAAAAACGGTAGGACGGCAATAGTAGCCCGCGTTCAGCCCATCGGGCTTGCCCGTGCCGCCCGCGATCAGCCGCGCGCCTTCGTCGATCCCGGCCTGGATCAACCCCTGCACCTTGTCCCAATGCATCTGCGAAATCAGCGGGCCGATGTGATCCCCAGGCTGGGTCGGATCACCGACCTTCTGGGCCAGCGCGGTTTCGCGGGCCACCTCGACCGCGCGGTCATAGACCGAGGCCTCGACCAGCATCCGGGTCGGCGCGTTGCAGGACTGGCCAGTGTTCTGGAAGCAATGGCGCACGCCACGGGCGACGGCCTCGTCCACATCGGTGTCGGCGAACACGAGGTTCGGGGATTTGCCGCCCAGTTCCAGCGTCACCCGCTTTACCGTGTCGGCGGCATCCTTGATGATCGCGGTGCCTGCTCGTGTGGACCCGGTGAAGGACATCATCTGCACGTCCGGGTGGCGGGACATGGCCGCGCCCACCACAGGTCCTTCGCCGTTCACAAGGTTGAAGACACCGGCAGGCACCCCGGCCTCATGCAGGATCTCGGCATAGATCATCGCGTCCCACGGGGTCAGCTCGGAGGGCTTCAGCACCATGGTGCAGCCCGCCGCCAACGCCGGAAGCACCTTCAGCACAACCTGATTGACCGGCCAGTTCCACGGGGTAATCAGCCCGCAGACCCCGATCGGTTCACGCAGGATCTGGTCACCGTTCAGATAGGTGCTGTCGAACTGCAGGGCCTTCAATGCCTCGACAACCCCATCCAGATGGCCCTTGCCCACAGCAGCCTGCGCGCCCCAGGACAGGTCCCGCGGGGCGCCCATTTCCTGCATCACCGCATCGGCGATTTCATCATAGCGGGCGACATAGGCAGCCCGGATATCGGCGAGAAGGCCCAGCCGGTCGTCCTTGGTCGTCTGCGAAAACGCAGGGAAGGCGGCATTGGCGGCGGCCACTGCGCGGTCCACATCGGCGGCGGACCCAAGGCTGATCACAGCGATCTGCTCCTCGGTCGCCGGGTTCAGGACCGGAAAATCGTTCGGGGTGATCGGATCCACCCATTCGCCGTTGATATAGAACTTGCGCAGGTCTTTCATGGCGCACCTCCCTGGGGCGTTTGGAATCAGAGTTTGTCCCGAAGCGAGAACCAGACCATCGCCAGCACCAGAAGCGGCCAGCGCATGAGGACCCCGCCCGGGAACGGCGTTGTCGGCACCTGTGCCATAAGGTCGAACCGTTCCGCTTGTCCGGCAACGGCATCGGCTGCCAGTTTCCCGCCCATCGTCGCCATGGCGACCCCGTGCCCGGAATAGCCGGAGGCAGACAGGATGTTGCCCCGCAACCGTTCGAAATGCGGCATCCGGTTCATGGTGATCCCCAGCGTACCGCCCCAGGCATGGCTGATCCCGATCCCCTTCAACTGGGGATAGATCTCCTCCATCGGGCGGCGGACATTGGCGGCGATATCCTTGGGAAACCGGTAGCCATAGCTTTCCGTGCCGCCGAACAGCATCCGGTTGTCTTCGGACAGGCGGAAATAGTTGATTACGAATTTGCTGTCGGCCACCGCGTGCCGGTCCGGCAGGATCGTCGCTGCAAAATCATCGGGCAGCGGATCGGTCGCCACGATGAAATTGTTGATCGGCATAACGCGCGAGGCCACCCGGCCCTGAAGGTTACCCAGATAACCGTTGCAGCCAAGGATCACGTGATCGGCGGTGATCTTCGCCTGTTCCGTGGTGACGATCGCGGGTGCGGCCTCGGTCAGGCCGGTGACGCGGGACATCTCAAAGATGCGAACCCCGGCGGACAGGCAGGCGCGGGCAAGCCCGAAGGCGAACCGCAGCGGGTGGATATGCCCCGCGCCCATGTCCAGCGTGCCGCCGTGGTAGGCCTCGCTTCCCACCAGTTTGCAGGTTTCCGCCCTGTCGAGGGTGCGGATGGCCGAATAGCCGTAGTCCTCTTGCAGTTTTCGCGCATAGGCGTGGGAATGGGCGACAAAGCGTTCCCGGTGGTCGGCGTGGATGATGCCGGGGACAAAGGTCGCGTGGGCGTCATGCCGCGCATCCAGATCGCGGATCAGCCGGACCGAGTCTTGGGCGATGTCCCACAGGCCCCGCGCGACGTCGCGCCCGACCATGCCCTCCAGTTCATCCTGATCCAGCCTTTGGCCGCCCGACACCTGCCCGCCATTGCGGCCAGAGGCGCCCCAGCCAACCCGATGCGCCTCCAGCAGGATCACGTCATAGCCGCGTTCGGCCAGATGCAGGGCGGCGGACAGCCCGGTGAACCCACCCCCAACGACGCAGACATCGCAGGCCAGGTCCCCCACCGCCACGGGTTGCGGCGCGGGCTGTTCTGCGGTGTCTGCGTACCAGGACCGGGGAAATTCCCCGGTCCGGTCGTTGGCGGTCAGGATATCCATTGCCGGTCTCAGGCAGCGGGCTTGAGCATATCGTCCGCCTTGAGCCCTTCGTAGGTTTCGTCCAGCGCCTTGCGGGCGCGGGCGGCAAGGATATCGACCTCTTCATGGGTCAGGGTCAGCGGCGGCGACACGATCATCCGGTCGCCCACATGGCGCATGATCAGGTCATTGCCAAAGCAGCGTTCGCGGCAGCGCCAGCCGACGGTTCCGGCATCATAGGCAAAGGGCGCGCGGCTGCCCTTGACCGGCACCAGCGCGAGCGAGGCCATCATGCCGACGATCTTGGTTTCGCCCACCAGAGGGTGGTCGCCAAGGCTGTGCCACGCCTGGGCCAGATACGGACCGATGTCATCCCGGACCCGTTCGACGATGCCCTCATCTTCGATGATCCGCAGGTTTTCTAGTGCCACGGCGGCGGCGACGGGGTGGCCGGAATAGGTGTAACCGTGGTTGAAATCCCCGGCAGAGCCGATGACGCCCGCGACCTCGTCCGACACCACGGAGCCACCTATCGGCAGGTAACCGGAGGACAGACCCTTGGCGATGGTCATGATGTCGGGGCGCAGGTTGAAGGTTTGGGAGCCGAACCAGTTACCGGTGCGGCCAAACCCGCAGATCACCTCGTCCACGATCAGCAGGATTTCATACTTGTCGCAGATGCGTTGAATTTCGGGCCAGTAGGTTTCCGGCGGGATGATCACGCCGCCGGCGCCCTGCACTGGTTCACCGATAAAGGCGGCAACGCGGTCTTCGCCCAGTTCAAGAATTGCCTGTTCCAGTTCCTGCGCGCGGGCAAGACCGAAATCTTCGGGAGTCATGTCGCCGCCTTCGGACCACCAGTTGGGCTGGTTGATGTGGTGGATGCCCTGAATGACACCGCCCTGCTTGTGCATCCCGGCCATGCCGCCAAGGCTCATCCCGGCCATGGTCGATCCGTGGTAGGCGTTCTTGCGGCTGATGACGATCTGCTTTTCCGGCTTGCCCTTGGCTGCCCAATAATGGCGAACCATGCGCAGGTTGGTGTCATTGGCTTCCGATCCCGACCCGGCAAAGAAGACGTGGTTCAGGTCGCCCGGGGCAAGCTGGGCGATCTTCTCGGCCAACTGGATCGCGGGGACGTGGGTCGTCTGGAAGAAGGTGTTGTAATAGGGCAGATCCATCATCTGGCGGGCCGCGACCTCGGCCAGTTCCTTGCGGCCATAGCCGATGTTGACGCACCACAGACCGGCCATTGCGTCCAGAATGCGGTGGCCCTCGCTGTCGGTCAGCCAGTTGCCTTCGGCGCGGGTGATGACGCGGGCGCCCTTCTTGGCCAGATCCGCATTGGCGGTAAACGGGTGCATATGGTGGGCGGCATCCAGCGCCTGCAATTCAGCGGTGGGAGAGTTGATGGAAATCGTCGTCATGGGCTGGTCCTCGCCTCGTCTTGCGGGAAATGTGCCGCCTTGGTCGGGCACGTCCGTCGGTGTCAGAAAGTCCGGCGGCCTGTCGCGCACCGGGATCGAACACAGAATATCGGGGTCCGTCGGGGAGTCAATATTTTTGATCAAATTATTAAGCTGGACAGTTCGATCCCGGCCAGAACCTAACTGAACCGCCTCGGAATCTCCCGTGATTTCCGCGAAATGCCGAATCCCCGCACAGCAATATCGCAGGCATTCCCTACCATGAACCGATACCGATTCGGTTGCCCGGCCGGGGGCGTGGACGCCATCTATCAATTATTTGAACACAACGCGCGATTTCCGGGCGCTCTTGGCATAAGCCCCCGGCCTCGCAGCAGTTTTCGGGTTCCCCCCTTGCAAATCTCCTGCGGTCATGGCCCGATGATTTCCGGATGATCCGAAGATAAATGTTGCCAAACAGACAACGTTTGATCAAATTTACCGGCAGGACGCCAAGAAACCACTCACAAAGATCACCAGGGAGACCCAAAATGAAGATGACATGGCTGCCGATGGCCGCGGCCCTTGCCGCTGTCGCTGGCGCGACCACCGCGGAAGAGGTGCGCGTCTACAACTGGTCCGACTACATCGACGAAGAGCTGCTGACCAAATTCGAAGAAGAAACCGGGATCGACCTGATCTACGACGTCTTCGACAGCAATGAACTTCTGGAAACGAAAATGCTGGCCGGCGGGTCAGGCTATGACGTGGTGGTTCCCTCGGGCACCTTCCTTCAGCGCCAGATCGAAGCGGGCGCGTTCCAGCCGCTGGACCCCGCAAAGCTGCCGAACCTTGGCAACATGTGGGACGTGATCGAGGAACGCACCGCACAGTACGACCCCAACAACGCCTATTCGGTCAACTACATGTGGGGCACCACCGGCATCGGCTATAACATCGGCATGGTACAGGAAGCGCTTGGCGAAGACGCGCCGCTGGACAGCTGGTCGCTGGTCTTCGATCCGGCCAACATGGAAAAGCTGGCGGATTGCGGCGTCTACTTCCTTGACGCCCCGGCCGAGATGATCCCGGCAGCGCTGCTGTATATCGGCGAAGACCCGAACAGCCACGACCCGGACGTGATCGCCAAGGCCGAAGAGGTCTATGCGGCGGTACGCCCCTACATCCGCAAGTTCCACAGCTCGGAATACATCACCGCGTTGGCCAATGGCGAGATTTGCGTGGCCGTCGGCTGGTCCGGCGACGTGTTCCAGGCGCAATATGCGGCCTCCGAGGCCGAGAACGGCCACGAGATCGACTATTCGATCCCGGTGGAAGGCGCACAGATGTGGTTTGACCAGATGGCGATCCCGGCCGATGCGCCGAACCCGGACGCGGCCCATGTGTTCATCAACTTCATCATGGACGCCCACAACTCTGCCGCCGCCACCAACTATGTCTGGTATGCCAGCGGCAACGAGGCCGCGCAGGAATTCATCGATCCGGAGATCCTTGAATACCCGGCCGTTTACCCGGACGCCGAAACGCTGGGCAAACTGTTCACCACAACGCCCTATGACGCAGGCGTGCAGCGGGTTGTCACCCGCCTGTGGACCCGGATCAAGTCGGGCACCTGATCCGACCTGACCGACAGCGCCCCGTGCCGGTTCCGGCGCGGGGCTTTTCATTCCTCCGGACCCGAGAGTTCCATGGCCCAGCCCGCGAAAAAACAGAACGTCTTTGCCCCCTGGCTGGACGACACCCAGAAACCGCTGATCGAATTTTCCAATGTGACCAAACGGTTCGGAACCTTCACCGCGATCGACGATCTGAACCTTGCGATCTACGAGAAAGAGTTCTTTGCCCTGCTTGGCCCGTCGGGTTGCGGCAAAACTACGCTGATGCGGATGCTGGCCGGGTTCGAAACCCCGACCGAAGGAACAATCCGTCTGGGCGGAGAGGACATTGCCGCCGTGCCGCCGAACAAGCGCCCGGTGAACATGATGTTCCAATCTTACGCGCTGTTTCCGCATCTATCGGTCTGGGACAACATCGCCTTTGGGCTGCGCCGTTCGGCCATGCCCAAGGACGAAATCGGCCCCCGTGTCGAAGAAATGCTGCGCCTGACCCGGCTGGAGAAATTCGCCCGCCGCAAGCCGCACCAGATTTCCGGCGGCCAGCGCCAGCGCGTGGCGCTGGCCCGGTCGCTTGCCAAGGCCCCGAAACTTCTACTGCTGGATGAACCGCTTGGCGCGCTGGACAAGAAGCTGCGCACGGAAACCCAGTTCGAGCTGATGGATATTCAGGAAAAGACCGGCACTACTTTCGTAATCGTGACCCACGATCAGGAAGAGGCGATGACGGTGGCCAGCCGCGTTGCCGTCATGGACCACGGGCAACTGATCCAGGTCGCGACCCCGGCGGATATCTATGAATACCCGAATTCGGTCTATGTCGCCGACTTCATCGGCGATGTGAACCTGATCGAAGGCACCGTGACCGCCGTCAACGAAGGCACCTGCGAGGTCAGCTATGCCGAAGGCGCGGCCCCGATCAAGGCGGCCACCCCCGAAAGCGGTGTGCTTGGCACCCGCGTCACCTTTGCGATCCGGCCCGAAAAGATCGTTGTCGGCAACGAACCCGACCCGACCCGGACCAACGCGGTGAAAGGAAAGATCGAGGATATCGGCTATCTTGGCAATATCTCGACCTACCACGTTCGGCTGGACAGCGGGCAGCTGATCTCGGCACAGATGACCAATTCGCGCCGCTTGGCGCGCCGCGATTTCACTTGGGAGGACGAAGTGTGGCTGTCGTGGACCGACACCGCTGGCCTCGTCCTGACGCGGTAGGGGGATCATCCAATGAACCTGCGCCGTTTTTCACTGATCGGGGTTCCCTACCTCTGGCTTGTGCTGTTCTTCCTCGCGCCGTTTCTGATCGTCCTGAAGATTTCCCTGTCGGACTACGCGGTGTCGATCCCGCCCTACACGCCGACGCTGGATATCTTCGGCGGCTGGGCGTCGATCTCGGATTTCTTTTCGAAGCTGGATTTCGAAACCTTCAAGTTCCTGACCACCGATGACCTGTACTGGAAGGCCTACCTGTCCAGCCTTCAGATTGCGATCATCGCCACGCTGATTACCTTGTCGGTCGGGTTTCCCATCGCCTATGGCATGGCCCGCGCCCCGGAAGAATGGCGTGCCACCCTGATGATGCTGGTGATCCTGCCCTTCTGGACCTCGTTCCTGATCCGCGTCTATTCGTGGATGGGCATCCTTGGCAAAGAGGGATTTCTGAACGGGGCCCTGCTGTGGCTTGGGATCATCGACGACCCGCTGACAATCCTGAATACCAACGTCGCGGTCTATATCGGCATCGTTTACACCTACCTGCCCTTCATGATCCTGCCGATCTACGCGACGCTGGACAAACTGGACGTGTCGCTCTTGGAAGCTGCCGAGGATCTGGGCTGCACCCGCACCTCGGCCTTTTGGCTGGTGACCGCGCCCATGTCCCGGCCGGGCATTATCGCGGGCTGCTTCCTTGTCTTCATTCCCGCGCTAGGGGAATTCGTCATCCCCTCGCTTCTGG
Organism: Marivivens marinus; assembly: GCF_035969385.1. NCBI lineage: Bacteria > Pseudomonadati > Pseudomonadota > Alphaproteobacteria > Rhodobacterales > Paracoccaceae > Marivivens > Marivivens marinus. Next base: position 179,807 of record NZ_JAYKKJ010000003.1, read on the forward strand.
GCGGGTCGGGGACGCTGATGATCGGCAAGGTCCTGTGGGAAGAATTCAGTTCCAACCGTGACTGGCCGGTGGCCAGCGCCGTGGCGATCATCCTGCTGCTGATCCTGATCATCCCCATCATCCTGTTCCAGAAAAACCAGGAACGTCAGGCGGAGGCAGACCAATGAGACGGTTCAGCTGGTTCAACGCGACCTCGCTCACGCTTGGGTTTGCCTTCCTTTACATCCCGATGATCCTGCTGGTCGTCTACAGCTTCAACGGCGGCCGCAACGTGGCCGTCTGGGGCGGGTTTTCGACCAAATGGTATGGCGAGTTGGTCAAGAACGAAGCCTTTCTGGATGCCGCATTGGTGACGCTGAAGGTCGGGCTGATGTCGTCGACGCTGGCAACGATCCTCGGGACGATGGCGGCCTATGTTCTGGTCCGGGGCGGCAAGTTCTATGGCCGGACCCTGTTTTCCGGAGCGATCTACGCGCCGCTGGTCATGCCAGAGGTCATCACCGGCCTGTCGCTGCTTCTGCTGTTCATCGCGGTGGGGCTGGACCGCAGCGTGACCACCATCGTTCTGGCCCATACGACCTTTTCGATGTGCTATGTCTCGGTCGTGGTGTCGTCGCGTCTGGTGTCCTTTGACAGATCGTTGGAAGAGGCGGCGCTGGACTTGGGCTGCACCCCATTCGATGCGTTCAAATCGGTCACCCTGCCGATCATCGCGCCTGCGGTCATCTCGGGCTGGCTTCTGGCCTTTACCCTGTCGCTGGATGACCTTGTGATCGCGTCCTTCGTGTCCGGCCCGTCGTCCACCACCCTGCCGATCAAGATCTGGTCCGCGGTGCGTCTGGGTGTCAGCCCGGAAATCAACGCCCTGTCCACCATCATGATTGGGATCGTGACTGTGGGGGTTCTGATCGCCGCCTTCATGAACAAACGGGCGGTGGTGCAGCGCCAGAAGGACGAACAAAAGGCCGCCGCCGCATGACCACCTTCGACGCCGAATGGGCCGCCCATGTCGCGGCCCACGGCACCCCGGACCGGATCGAGGCGATCCTGCCCGACATCAACTGCATCCCGCGCGGCAAATGGCTTCCGGGGACCGAGGCTGGGAAACTGGCCAAGGGCGGGCTGCGCCTGCCGGAATCCACCTATGCGCCAAACATCTTCGGGGAAGAGGTGGATGACAGCGGCCTTGGCAGCGTGAAAGGCGACCCGGACGGGGTGCTTTTGCCCATTCCCGGCACGTTGCTGCCGGTGCCTTGGTCGGACGGAAACGTCGCGCAGATGCTGGTCGAGATGGTGGATGACACGGGCGCGCCGTCTGCCCTATCGGCCCGTGGACACCTTGCGCACATGCTCGGCCGTTTCGCGGCGCGGGGCCTGCATCCGGTCGTCGCGACCGAGTTGGAATTCTACGTCTGCCGCCCGCGCGAGGAAACCACCGACGCGCCCGAACCGCCCTCGGGCCTTGGCCGGGCGCGCAACTATGACATGGGCGCATTGGACCGCGCGGAAGAGATGATGGCGGAAATCATCGCCGCCGCGCAGGCGCAGGGGCTGCCGACCGATACGCTGACCGCCGAATACGGCCCCGGCCAGTTCGAGATCAATTTCCTGCACACCGCCGATGTGCTGGCCGCCGCCGATATGGCGGTGCTGTTCCGGCGGTTGGTTGCGGGTGTGGTCGGGTCGCATGGGCTGGAGGCCACGTTCATGGCCAAACCCTATGCCGATCATCCCGGCAATGGGATGCATGCGCATGTGTCGGTGCTGAACGATGCGGGCGACAATGTGTTTGCCGCCTCTGAAGGTGTGTGCGACATGCTGGGCCATGCGGTTGCGGGCGTTCTGGCCACCATGCGCGACCTGCAACTGGTCTTTGCCCCGCACCTAAATTCCTACCGCCGGTTCCAGCCCAACAGCTTTGCCCCGACCAGCCCCGACTGGGGGATCGACCACCGGGGCGTCGCCGTGCGCCTGCCCGAAACAGCGGGCAAGGCCGCGCGTCTGGAACACCGGATCTGCGGCGCGGATGTGAACCCCTACCTGGCGCTGACCGGCATTCTGGGCGGCATGCTGCATGGGATCGAACAGGGGTTGGTGCCCCCTGCCCCGCTTGGCGCGGGTGAGGTTTCGGACAAGCCGCCGCTGTCCCACGACTGGCTCGACACGATCGCCGCCTTCCGCGCCTCACCCATCGCCCGCGACATCTGGGGGGCCGAATTCCACAGCGTGTTATGCGCGGTAAAAACGGACGAGGCGGCACAACTGACCCGCATCATCCCGCCCGTGGAATACCGCACCTATCTGGGACGCATCTGACATGACCCAAATCGCAGGGCTCGCTCAGGACCGGATCGACAGCTTTGCCCGGACCGAAACGCAGGCCTATCTTGCCGCGCGGCCCAAAACGCAGGCTGCCCATGCGGCTGGGGCGGGCGGGTTCCTTGACCGGGTGCCGATGCATTGGATGACCGACTGGCCACAGCCCGTGCCGATGCTTGTCGAGGTGGCAAAGGGCGCGCGGCTGACCGATATCGACGGCAATCAGCTGGATGATTTCTGCCTAGGCGACACCGGGTCGATGTTTGGCCATTCCCCCGCCCCGGTTGCCCGCGCAATCCGGGCGCAGGCGGGGCGCGGCCTGACCTACATGCTGCCGACCGAGGCCGCATATGAGGCCGCGCGTCTGTTGTCAGAGACCTTTGGCGACATGCGCTGGCAGATCGCCCTGACGGCCACTGATGCCAACCGCTTTGCCTTGCGGGTCGCCCGCGCGGTGACGGGCAGGTCCAAGGTTCTGGTGTTCAACGGCTGCTACCACGGCACCGTGGACGACGCGATGGTCGAGCTGCGGGACGGGCAAACCATGACCCGCCCCGGCCTGATGGGGCAGGTCGAAGACCTGACCGCCAAGGCCGTGGCCTGCGAATTCAACGACCTTGCCGGGGTGGAGGACGCGCTCAAGTCCGGCGACATCGCCGCGATCCTGACCGAACCGGTGATGACCAATTCCTGCATGGTGCTGCCGAACCCGGAGTTCCATGCCGGTCTGCGCGAACTGGCCGACCGCTATGGCGCGGTGCTGATCATCGACGAAACCCATACGATTTCCAGCGGTTGGGGCGGATATACCCGTGTGCACGGGCTGCGCCCGGATATCTTTGTCGCGGGCAAATGCGTGGCGGGCGGGATGCCGACCGCCGTCTGGGGGCTGACACCCGCAATGGCCGATCGCTATGCAAAGGCGAACGCGGCCCGCGCACCCGGCCACAGCGGCATGGGCACGACCCTGTCGGCCAACCCGATGCAATTCGCCTGCCTGTCCGCCAACCTGGCCGAGGTCATGACCCCCGCCAATTACGCCCGGATGGAACGGGGTGCGGCGCGCCTCGACCGGGGTCTGTCGCGGGTGATCGCGGCGCATGGGCTGCCCTGGCATGTTGTCCGGGTGGGCGCGCGGGTGGAATTCATCTGCGCCCCCGGTCCCCTGCGCAACGGGACCGAGGCTGCCGCCGCCCATCAGCCACGGCTCGAGGCCGCGCTGCACATGGGCCTTCTGAACCGGGGTTGCCTGATCGCGCCCTTCCACAACATGATGCTAATCTCCCCCGTCACCACGGCTGCGCAGATCGACCGGCTGATCGCCGCATTCGCCGATGTGGTGGACCAATTGATGAAAGACTGACCGATGACCTGCCCCTCTGGCGCCACCTTGACCGAAGCCCAGACCTTTCTGGACGCCCACCCCGAGATCGAAGCGGTGGACCTGATCCTGACCGACAGCAACGGGATCGCGCGGGGCAAGATCATCCGGCGGCACGAACTTGAAAGCCTCTATACCTCGGGCCGCCACATGCCGATTTCGATCCTTGGTCTGGATATCGTGGGCGAGGACGTACACGAAACCGGGCTGATCTGGGATCAGGGCGATGGCGACCTGCGGGCATGGCCCATCCCCGGCACGCTGGTCCCGCTGCATGGAACCAATCCGCCCCGGGCCGAGGTTCTGATGTCACTTTATGAACTGGACGGCACGCCGATGACGTCCGACCCGCGCCATGCACTGGCCCGGCAGGTGGCGGCGATGGCGGACGAGGGCCTGCACCCTGCGGGTGCGTTCGAACTCGAATTCTTCCTGCTGGCCAATGAGCCCGATGCCGATGGCCGCCCCCGTCCCGCGGGCGACGTTCTGGACGGACGCCAGGGCAGCCGCAAGACCGAGGTTTATTCCGTCGACCACCTGCACGGCATGTGGCCGCTGTTTTCCGATATCTACGCGGGGGCCGAAAAGGCCGGGATCACGGCCGAAACCGCGATTTCGGAATATGCGCCGGGGCAATACGAACTGACCCTGAATTACCGCAAGGACGTGATGCAGGCCGCCGACGACCTGATCCGGCTGAAACGGATCGTGCGGGCACAGGCCCGGGCGCATGGCGTCACCGCCTGCTTCATGGCCAAGCCGAACGAGGATTACGCCGGGTCCGGCATGCATTTCCACGTCAGCCTGCTGGACGATGCGGGCAAGAATGTCTTTGTCGAAGAGGTCGAAGGGGCTTGGACCGACACGATCCGCCACGCCATCGGCGGCCTGCGGCAGACAATGGGGGAATCGATGCTGGTCTTCGCCCCACATGGCAACAGCTGGCGCCGGTTTTCGTCGCAAAGCTACGCGCCGGTGTCGACGACCTGGGGGGTGAACAACCGCTCGGTCGCGCTACGCATTCCCGCCGGATCCAAATCCGCCCGCCGGATCGAACACCGCCCATCGGGGGTGGATGCCAACCCCTATCTTGTTGCCGCGACCGTGCTTGCGGGCATCCGCAAGGGGCTGGCCGAACGGATTGACCCCGGCCCCGAAACCACCGGCAACGGCTACGAAGAAGGCAGCGATTTGCCCATGCCCCGCGACTGGGCCGAGGCAATCCGGGCAGCGCAGGGATCGGAATTTCTGAAGGATGCCTTGGGCGAACAGATGCACCGCACCTTCACCGCCGTGAAGGCCGCCGAATATGCGCGGGTGCAGCGGACGATTTCGAACGTGGATTACGACCTGTATCTGCATACCGTCTAGGCAACAAAGCCCGCGCAGGGTCGCCCTAGTTGGTCCTGCCCCCGGCCGTGGCCCAATCCATCAGCGCGTCGCTATCAGGCAATAGGTCCTCCGCCAGCCCCTGCGCGAAATCGTCAAAGGCGGGCCGGTTTTCATCCGCCACAGCGGTCAGCACCGGGATACCCTCGGCCAGTGCCGCGCCGATCAAAGGGCGAAAGCCGCGCCCCTCCGCCTCTTCCTTGCCGAATTTGTTGACCACGATCAGCCCCGGCCTCGTGGCGATCTGCCCCTCGACATAGGCCACCGCCTCGGCCAGACCGGCGGGGTCGAGCCTGCATCCACTGGCCCCCGGCCCAAGGTTCTGGCTGATCCGTACCCGGCCACCACCGGGCAAAAGGGTCAGGTCCATGTCCCGATGCGCCGTGTCCGCGCCCGGCGTATTCACCTGCACCGCGCCCGCGACGGAAATCCCCCGCGCGCCCAGCCTGTCGGCCACAGCGGCTAGCAACGGGTCGGCCCCGTCCGCTGTCGCCTCGATCCTGATGACGCCCAACCGCATGGCCGGTCCCCTTGCAACCTGTCCCTTCGGCTTACAGTATGTGCAAGGACTGGCAAAGCGACAGGATGTCCCCCTTGGGAAATGACAGCAATCTGCGGGTCGGCGGGGTGATCCTTGCGGGCGGGCGAGGCACCCGGATGGGCGGCGCCGACAAGGGTCTTCTGACGCTGGCTGGACGTGCGCTTCTGGCGCATGTGGCGGACCGGCTGGCCCCGCAATGCGCGGCGCTGGCAATCAATGCGAATGGCGATGCGGCGCGATTCGCGGCGTTCGACCTGCCGGTTCTGCCCGACCCGATCGACGGGTTCGCGGGCCCGCTGGCGGGGGTTCTGGCCGGGCTGGACTGGGCAAGGGAGAAGGGGTTTGACGGCATCCTGACCGCCGCTGCCGATAGCCCCTTTCTTCCGTCCGATCTTGATCTGCGGCTGGTGGGCGACGGGGTCGCCCTTGCAGCCGATGCAGAGGGCAACCTACATCCAACCTTTGGTTATTGGCCGACTTCTGCCCGGGACGGGCTGCGCACCTTGCTGAAGACGGGCGAGCGCAAGGTCCGGCTGGTCGCGGACCGGCTGGGCGCGGTGACTGTCCCCTTCCCCGCCGCCGACCCGGACCCGTTTTTCAACATCAACAAGCCCGAAGATCTGGCCCATGCCGAAAGGATGATCCAGCGATGAAAGTCTATGGGATCACGGGCCGCAAGAATTCGGGCAAGACCGGCCTTGTCGAACGGCTCGTCGCGCAGTTCACCGCGCAGGGGCTGCGGGTATCAACGGTCAAGCACGCCCACCACGAGATCGACATCGACCATCCGGGCCGCGACAGTTTCCGGCACCGCACGGCGGGCGCGGCGGAGGTGATCGTTGCCTCCCCCTACCGATGGGCCTTGATGGGAGAGCTGCGCGGGGCGTCGGAACCGCCGCTGGACGCGCTTTTGGCCAAACTGTCGCCGGTCGATCTGGTTCTGATCGAGGGCTACAAGGCTGCCCCCCATTCAAAGATCGAATGCTACCGGGCCGCGACGGGGCAACCGCTCTTGTCGCCGGAAAACCCGACGATCCGTGCCGTGGCAAGTGACAGTGGCGTTGCAACCGCCCTGCCCCGGTTCGATCTGGACGACACAAGCGGTATCGCGGGCTTCATCGCGGCAGAGCTGGGCCTGTGACCCCCGACCGCGTGGCCATCGTCGATTGGTCGGCGGCGGGCGTGCCGAAGCGGGGCAAGGATTCGATCTGGATCGGGGTGGCGGACCACAAGGGCGTAACCGCCACCAATATCCCGACCCGGATCGGGGCCGAACAGACCCTCGCGCACCTGATCGCGGAGAGTCGTGCCGATGGGGTCCGCTTGCTGATCGGGTTCGACTTCAACTTTGGGGCTCCGTCTGGGTTGGCCCGCCATCTGACGGGCAGCGCGAGGGCGCTGGCCCTATGGGATTGGTTGGGGGCACGCGTGACTGACACAGACCGGAACCAGACCAACTATCGCGCGGTCGCGGCGGCGATCAACGCGACCCTGCCGGGGGATGGGCCGTTCTGGGGAAATGGCGCCAAGGCGGAGGTGCCGGGCCTGCCGCGCCGCAAGCCCGCCCTGCCGCCAGGGTTGGCCGAGCACCGGGAAACCGACCTGCGCGGAAGGATCAAGGGGCTGTCCCCGAAACCGATCTGGCAATTGGCCGGGGCCGGGGCGGTTGGGGCGCAATCCCTGACCGGCATTCCGATGCTGGCGCGGCTGCGCCGCCTGCCCGGTGTCGCTGTCTGGCCGTTCGAGGATTGGGCCGGCGCCACGGTCGTTCTGGCAGAGGTCTACGCCAGCCACCTGATGGAGCAGGTCCGACCGTTGGTCGCCGGGGGGATGGTCGCGGATGCGGCGCAGGTGCAGGTCATGGCGCGCGCGTTCCTTGGGGCGGCGCGGGCCGGTGCATTACCCGCGATGATGCGGCCCGAAGTGCCGCGCGACATCCTGCTGGATGAAGGCTGGACATTGGGGGTCGGCCATATCAGGGCACTGGAGAACGGGTTTCAGCGAGGTGTTTCGGTGCCGCTTCAACCCTAGCCGACCGCGGGTGGCGCGTGGCCAATCTGGCGATTTGCCGGTCTTTCGATCCGGCTTAGGGGATACCCCGCCGGATCAGATGCACCTGCGCATCGTCTTCCTCGGTCATGCCCAGATACTCGTGCCCGGCCTGCCCGCAGAAATGCGGCATGTCCACCACGGCCACCGGGTCCGTCGCCAGCACCCGCAGAACCTGCCCCGGTTGCAGGCGTTCCAGCCCCTTGCGGGCCTTCAGAACCGGCAGCGGGCACAGCAGGTCACGGGCGTCGATTTCGGCGTCATGGGTCATAGCTGCCGCGATACCGGAAGCCCCCGGTAGAGCGCAAATGAAAAGGGCCGCGCGGGCGATCCGCACGGCCCCATGTCGATCGGCCCGGGGGTCAGGCGGCGGCGACCGCCCGCTTGGTCATCACCTTGACCAGATGCGCCCGGTAGTCCGGTGTGCCGTGGACATCGCCCATCATGCCGTCAGCCGCAACTGACAGCCCGGCCACCGCATCGGCCGAGAAATCGGCCGAGAGCGCCGCCTCTGCCTCGGTCCAGCGGAACACGCCGCCCTCGGACGCGCCTGTCACGGCCACCCGAACGCCGTCCGCGTATTTCGCGACGAACACACCGGTCAGCGCAAACCGCGACGCGGGCTGCTGGAACTTCATATAGGCCGCCCGTTCGGGAACGGGAAAGCGAACCTCGGTGATGATCTCACCCTCATCGAGGGCGGTGGTGAACAGCCCCTGAAAGAAGTCATCCGCCGCGATCTGCCGGGCATTGGTGACGATGGTCGCGCCTGACGCCAACGCCGCCGCCGGGTAGCAGGCCGCCGGGTCATTGTTGGCTAGGCTGCCGCCAATGGTGCCCCGGTTGCGCACCGCCGGATCGCCGATGCCACCCGCAAGGGCAGCCAGCGCCGGATACTGCGTTGCCTGCGCGGCAACCGTGGCGTGGGTGGTGCCGCCGCCGATACACAGCGCCCCGTCATCCGCCACGCAGACCCCTTTCATTTCGGGGATGGCCGTCAGGCTGACCAGCTTCGACGGCATCGCCAGCCGTTGTTTCAGCGTCGGGATCAGGGTCTGCCCGCCGCCCAGCGCCTGCGCGTCCTCCGCGCCAAGGGCGGCGACGGCATCGGCGATGGTGGTGGGCCGTTCAATGTCAAATGCATACATGGGTGGTCCCTCCTACTCAGGCGTTGTTCATCGCAGCCCAGACGCGCGACGGCGACACGGGCATATCGATATGGGTGACGTTGTGACCGCCGGATTGCAGCGCGTCGATCACGGCGTTGACGACCGCCGGTGGCGACCCGATGGCCCCAGCCTCGCCACACCCCTTCACCCCCAACGGGTTATGGGTGCAGGGCGTCACGCAGGAATGGTCCACCGTGTAGAACGGCAGATCATCGGCGCGCGGCATGGCATAGTCCATGTAACTGGCCGAGGTGAGCTGACCGTTTTCGTCATAAACGGTGTTTTCCAGCAGCGCCTGACCGATCCCCTGGCCAAGCCCCCCGTGCACCTGCCCTTCGACGATCAACGGGTTGATCACATTGCCGAAGTCATCGCAGGCGGTGAACCGTTCGACAGTGACCTTTCCGGTTTCCGGGTCCACCTCGACCTCGCAGGCGTAGCCGCCCGCCGGGTAGGTGAAATTGCCCGGATCGTAAAAGGCGGTTTCCTCCAACCCCGGTTCGACACTGTCGAGCGGGAAGTTGTGCGGGATATAGGCCTTCAGCGCGACCTCGCCAAAGCTCACCGATTTGTCGGTGCCCGCGACGGTGAAATTGCCCTCGGCGAATTCCACGTCCGCCTCGGAGGCTTCCAACATATGCGCGGCGATCTTCTTGGCCTTGGCGATCACCTTTTCGGTGGCCCGCACCACGGCCGAGCCGCAAACCGCCAGCGACCGCGACCCGTAGGACCCCATGCCAAAGGGGATCTTGGAGGTGTCGCCATGCACGATATCGACCGAGGCCGGGTCGATGCCCAGCATCTCGCCCACGACCTGCGGGAAGGCGGTTTCGTGCCCTTGCCCGTGGCTGTGCGCCCCCACCATGACCGAGATATTGCCAGTGGCATTCACCCGGACCGTGGCCGCATCATAAAGGCCCACCCGGCTGCCGAGGATGCCGACAAGGTTCGACGGGGCGATGCCGCAGGCCTCGATATAGGAGTTGATCCCAAGACCGCGCAGCTTGCCGGCCGCTTCGGATGCTTTGCGCCGTTCGGCGAAGCCGCCGAAATCGGCCAGCTCTTCCAGCTTGTCCATCAGCGCGTCGTAGTTGCCGATGTCGTATTCCAGACCGGCAGCGCTGGTGAACGGAAACTGGTCGGGCTTGACGAAGTTCTTGCGCCGGATTGCGATGGGGTCCAGGCCCAGTTCGCGCGCCGCCTTGTCGATGACCCGTTCGATGGAATAGGTCGCCTCGGGCCGGCCCGCGCCGCGATAGGCGTCCACCGGAGCGGTGTTGGTGAACACGGCCTTCACGTTCACATAGACATGCGGGACGGTATAGTTCCCCGCCATCAGCGTGCCATGCAGGAAGGTCGGCGTCGCGGTCGAGAAGTTCGACAGATAGGCGCCGACGTTGGCCATGGTTTCCGTGCGGAAGGCAATGAACGTGCCGTCCTTTTCGCAGGCCAGTTCGATCTTGGTCACGTGGTCGCGGCCGTGGGCGTCGGTCAGGAAACTTTCCGACCGGGTCGCGGTCCAGCGGACCGGGCGGCCCAGCTTTTTCGCCGCCGCCAGCACGAGCGCCTCTTCACCGTAGTGATAGATCTTCGAGCCAAAGCCGCCGCCCACGTCCGGGGCGATGACCCGCAGCTTGTTTTCCGGAATGCCCAGCACGAAGGCCGAGATCAGAAGCCGGGTCAGGTGCGGGTTCTGCGAGGTGGTATAGAGCGTGTAATAGCCGGTACCGGGGTCATAGTCGCCGGTCGAGGCGCGGGGTTCCATCGCATTGGGCACCAGCCGGTTGTTGACCAGTTCCAACGTGGTGACATGGGGCGCGTTCTTGATCGCCTCGTCTGTGGCGGCGCGGTTGTCTTCGATCCAGCCCCAGTCGAAACACTGGTTAGTGGCAATCTCGTCATGGACGAAGGGCGCCCCGGCAAGGGCCTGCGCCATGTTGGTGACGGCGGGCAGTTCCTTGATGTCGGCCACGATCGCCTCGGCCGCGTCGCGGGCCTGTTCGGCGGTTTCGGCGATGACAGCGGCATAGGCATCGCCCACATGGCGGACCTTGCCATGGGCCAGAACCGGACGCTTGGGTTCCTTCATCGGCTCGCCATCACGGCTGTTGATCAGCCAGCCCGCCGGGTTGCCACCAACGTCGACGAAATCCTCGCCGGTGAAGATGGCCAGAACGCCCGGCATCTTTTCCGCGTCCGAGGTGTCGATGGACAGAATTTCGCCATGCGCCACCTGACTGCGGACAAAGGCGGCGTGGGCCTGCCCGGTCAGTTGAATGTCATCTGTGTATTTTCCGCGTCCGGTTAGAAAACGGACGTCTTCACGCCGCTTGGTGCTGGCGCCTATGCCGGTATCTTTGGGCATCTTGATCTTCCTCCCTGTGAGGGTGGCGGGTTGAAACCCACCTTACGAAATTGGGGCGCGGGGCATGTAAGGTGGGTCTTGATCCACCATCCCCGCCGGTTCGCTTTTGTTATTCGGCGGCGACCGCGGATACGTCCTGTCCGCTGGCGGCCATGATCGCCTTGACGATGTTGTGGTAGCCGGTGCAGCGGCAGATATTGCCTTCAAGGTAGTGGCGCACCTCGGCCTCGGTCGGCTTGGGGTTGTCCTTCAGCAGCGCCGCCGCAGACATGATCATGCCCGGCGTGCAGAACCCGCACTGAAGCCCGTGGTGATCCTGAAACGCCTGCTGGATCACAGACAGCGACCCGTCGGGGTTGGCCATGCCTTCGACGGTGACCACTTCGGCCCTGTCAGCCTCGGCCGCGAACATCGTGCAGGCCTTGACCGCCTCGCCGTTCACGTGGACGACACAGGCGCCGCATTGGCTGGTGTCACAACCCACATGGGTGCCGGTCAGGTTCAGCTCCTGCCGCAGAAAATCGACAAGAAGCGTCCGGCCCTCCGCCTCGCCGGACCGTTCCCTGCCGTTCACGGTCATCTTGATCGTTGCCATTTGTTCCTCCCTTGGAAAATGGATCTTGTTGGGGTCAGCGGCCCAGCGCGCGGGCGAACCAACCTTTCTTCTTGGTATCTTCGTCTGTCTCTTCGGCGGGCTCGCCCTCGGACGGGCCTTCCACCGCCGCCTGGAACCGTTCAAAGAATTCGTCGGCCAGTTTGCGGGCCACCCCGTCGATGATCCGGCTGCCAAGCTGGGCCAGCTTGCCGCCAACCCGCGCCTCGACTGCATAGGTCAGAAGGGTACCGCCCTCTTCGGGTGTCAGGCCAACCTTGGCTCCGCCCTTGGCGAACCCCGCGGCCCCGCCCTTGCCCTCGCCCGAGATGGTGCAGCTTTGACCCGGAACGATGTCCGACAGGGTCACGGCACCTTTGAAGGTCGCCTTCACCGGGCCTATCTTCTGGGTCACCACCGCCTCGAACCCGTCCTCAACACTGCCCGTCAACTCCTGACAGCCGGGGATGCATTCCTTCAAAACCTCCGGGTCCAGAAGGGCCGCCCAGACGATCTCTGGCGCGGCGGATATCTGCCTTGTGTCGTTCAGCTCCACGGTGTTCTCCCTATTCGTTGGCAACAGGCTAGGAGATTCGGGGCGCGTCTGGCTATTCGACCAATGGCCTAGTCCGCGCCTTCGACCAATGTGCCGTTGGCCTTGGCGCGGAACCTGCCTAGACTTGCCCAAAGAGGACAAGAGGGGAGGACCAGCGCATGGTGACCGGACCGGCCACGGCGGGATTCAGTTCCGCCCTGATCATCGACGATCACCCGCTGTTTTGCGATGCGCTGGCGATGACGCTTCCGGCGGTGGCGGGGATTGGGCGGGTGGACACGGCGGTGACGCTAGAGGCGGCGTTGACCGCCCTGTCGGACGGACCGCTGCCGGATGTGATCGTACTGGACCTGAACCTGCCCGACGTCAGCGGGCTGGACGGGCTGGTACGGCTGCGCAACGCGGTCGATGGCCGCCCAATCCTTGTCGTGTCCTCCATGGCCGACCATCGGATGATCGGCGCGGCGATCCGGGCGGGGGCCGCGGGGTTCGTCCCCAAGCATTCCCAGCGCGATGTCTTTCGTGCCGCGTTCGAGGCACTGGCCGACGGGCGGCAATTCGTACCCGACGGCGTGCCCCTGACCGGCGGCACGGACGCGCCGGCCTCCGATCAGGAAGACGCGGTGCAGCGCCTGTCCCTGTTGACCCGGCAACAGGCGCGCATCCTGCAACTGCTGTGCGAAGGCAAGCTGAACAAGCAGATCGCTTTTGACCTGTCGATCGCCGAAACCACGGTCAAGGCGCATGTCACCGCGATCATGCGCAAGCTGGGGGTGCAAAGCCGGACACAGGCGGTTCTTCTGGCGCGCGAGGCCAGTTTTGCCAGTGTCCTTCAGGATGACGGCGGATCATGACCGGCACCGCAAAGACCCAGATCCTCAGGCAGGCGCAGGTTACGGCGGACGATGCCGATCCGGTCGGCGCATTGGCCCTCGGGCTCGGCAAAGGTCCGTTTGCGCTAGTCGCGCTGTTTGTCAGCCCCGAGGCCGATTTTCACGCGGTAACCCGCGCGGCCTGGACCCAATGGGGCGGGATGGACACCACCGTTATCGGCTGCACCACCGCCGGCGAGATCGGGGCGGACGGCTATGCCGAAGGGACGATCCTTGCGCTAGGACTGCCGCGTGCCCATTTCGCCACCCTGCCCGTGGTGATCGACGACCTGTCGCGGATCGACCCGCAGGACATCGTGGCCGGGATGATCCGCCGCCGGGCCCGGCTGACCGCCGAGGAACCGCTGTGGCGCCACGAGTTTGCTTTTCTCATGATCGACGGCCTGTCGGTGCGGGAGGATGCGCTTGTCTCGGCCCTGTCCGGGGGGCTTGGCCCGGTGCCCCTGTTCGGCGGTTCGGCGGGGGACGGCGACCGGTTCGGGGAAACCTTCGTGTCCATCAATGGCGCGGTTCTGACAAACGCGGCGGTCCTGTGCCTTGTGCGCAGCGATTGCCCGGTCAAGGTGTTCAGCCTTGACCACCTGCGACCCACCGACACGCGGATGGTCGTGACCCGCGCCGACCCGGCCCGCCGGATCGTGCAGGAAATCAACGCCGAACCGGCCGCCCGCGAATATGCACGCCTACTGGGGAAAGACCCCGAACAGCTGTCGGCCTTCACCTTTGCCGCCCATCCCGTCGTGGTTCGCTTTGGCGGAGAACACCACGTCCGGTCGATCCAGCGGGTTCTGGAAAACGGCGATCTGGTCTTCTATTCGGCCATCGACGAAGGTCTGGTCCTGACCCTTGCCGAACCCGACGACATGCCCGACCACCTGTCCCGCGAAATGGCCGCCCTGTCCCAAGGTGGCACCCGGCCCGAGGCGATCTGGGCCTGCGACTGCATCCTGCGCCGGATCGAAGCCGAACAGAAGCAGCAGGGCGCGGCATTGTCGGCGATCATGGCGCAGCACCGGGTCGTGGGCTTTTCCACCTATGGTGAACAGGTCGGCGGGATGCATGTGAACCAGACCATGACCGGTGTCGCGATCTACCCGCCAGACGGCCCCGAGGTCTGACAGATGCCCGCCCGCGACCTGATCAACCCGTCGGACCCGCCAGATCGTCAGATCGACAAGCTTCTGACGATCTGTTCCGCGCTGATGACGCGGATCGAACGCGGGTCGGATGATGCCGGGGCCGCCTATGCGCAGTTCCAGCGTGCTGTTCTGCTGGAAGATCAGGTTCGGCAGCGGACCCGCGACCTGGAACAGGCGCTTGGCCTGTTGAATGCGTCGAACGCCCAGCTTGCCCTTGCCAGCGCCGAGGCCGAACGCGCCCGATCCGACCTGGCCGAGGCGATCGAGACCCTGCGCGAAGGGTTTGCCCTGTTTGGCCCCGATGGGGCACTGGTCCTGTGCAACAGCCGCTTTGGACAGGGGATGCCCGACCTGCGCCCGCACCTTCTGCCGGGTCTGCATTTCGACCGCTACATCGACCTTGCAAGTCAAAGCCCGGCCCTTGCCCTGCCGGACGGGCAGACCCCGGCAATCTGGTCCGCCAGCCGCAAGGCCCGCCAGTCGGACGATCACGTCGTCTTTAACGTGGCCCTGACCGGCGACCGCTGGATGCAGGTCAGCCAGCACCGGACAGAGGACGGGCGCACCGTCATCATTCAAACGGATGTGTCCGACATCATCCGTATGGAACGGCTGGAACGCAGCCGGGAACTGGACGATCAGGCCCGGATGGTCCGGGTGACCCTTGACCATATCAACGAGGGCGTGGGCATCTTCGACACCGGCGCCCGCCTGCTGGGCTTCAACGCGCGGCTGGATGAATATCTGGCTGTTGGTCTGCGGATCGGATCGGGGGTCGAACGGATGCTGTCCGCCCTGCCGCCCGAGGATGCCGAAGCCTGTCTGGGCTGGATCGCGGAAGGGGCCGGGCGCGGGCCTCTGCGGCTGGAATTCCGGCGCGGCGCATCGCGGGTCTTTGCCCTGTTCGCGCGGGAAATCCCCGACCAGGGGTTCGTCGTGTCTCTGACCGACGTCACCACCGAACGCGAGGCGGCGCGTGCCCTGTCGGACGCCAATGAACGGCTTGAGGAACGTGTCACCGAACGGACGCTGGAACTGGAAGATGCGCTTGGCGTGGCGGAACGGGCCATCGCGACCCGGTCCCGGTTCGTGGCGGCAGCCAGTCATGACCTGTTGCAACCGCTCTCTGCCGCGAAGCTTTATCTTTCCTCGCTTCAGGCGGATCTGACCGGTAGCCCGCAGGCCGGGGTTCTGGGAAAGGCCCAAAACGCGCTGGACAGCGTCACCGGCATGATCGAGGCGCTTTTGGATATTTCCCGGCTCGAGGCCGGGCGCGCCGCCGTCGATCTGGCCGAGATCGACCTGGGCGCGCTCTTGCGCCAACTGGCCGACGAATTCGCCCCCGTCGCTGCCCGCAAAGGGCTGGACCTGCGGATCGTGCCCACATCGGCGCAGGTCCGGTCCGACCCGACCTATTGTCGGCGTATCCTGCAAAACCTTCTCTCCAACGCGATCCGCTACACACCATCGGGAAAGGTGGTCGTCGGGGTGCGTCGGCAGCGGGCGACCGTCCGGGTCGAGGTTTGGGATACCGGCCCCGGCATCGCCGCCGAGGATCAAGAAGCAATGTTTCAGGAATTCAAACGCGGCACGGGTCAGGGCGCGACCGAGGGCCTTGGGCTTGGGCTTGCCATCGTGGACCGGGCCTGCGCGACGCTGGGCCATCCCTTGTCGATGGACTCGACGCCCGGCCTTGGCACCGTGTTTCGGGTGACGATGCCGGTGGTCAAGGGCGCGGGCCGCCGCGCGAGCAACACCGCCGTGCGCATTCCGCATAACCGCTGGCGGCACGACGGGCTGGTGGTCCTGCTCATCGAAAACGACCCTGACATGCGCCGGGCATTGGCCCTCTTGCTGGAAAAGTGGCACGCGCAGGTTCTCGATGTCGCCTCTGGCGCCGAGGCCAAGGCGCTGATGGAGGAAATTGACCTGATCCCGGACGCGATGCTGGTCGATTACAAGCTGGCCGGAGAGGAACGGGGCACCGACACCATCCGCGACCTTCGCGCCGCGGCCGGCCCGATCCCGGCCCGGATCATCACCGCCCGTCGCACGGCCGAAGTGCAGGCCGCCGCCGAAGCGGTCGGGGTCGGCATCCTGACCAAGCCGATCACGCCGGTCGATCTGCATCTGTTTCTGGAAACCGCCGGAATCAGCCGCCGCTAGGCCACCGGCTTCGAAAACCGCCCTGAACCCGTCGCGTTCCGACTTGCGCCGACTCAGACCAAGGACTAGGGAGGGCGCACTTCGGTCCGGGGCATCCCGGATAATAGGGAACGTGGTGCGGGATTTTCCCAATTCCACGACTGCCCCCGCAACTGTAGGCGGAGAGCGAAGCCGACAAAGACCACTGGGGCACCAACCCTGGGAAGGTTTGGCCAAGCGCAGACCCGCAAGTCAGGAGACCTGCCGAGGTGATCACCCTGTCCGGGCGCGGGGCGCGCCAAGGACAACGGACCTTTCCGTAGTGGTGGCGTTTCACCGTCTGCGGCAGGGTCAATCCCTCCGACGACATCGCATATGCAAGACCCGTGCCGGACAAGACCGGCGCGACCAGAGGGACAAGACCCATGAAGACCACCGTCACGGCGACCGCGATGATCGCCCTCCTCACCACCCCCGCACTGGGCCAGGATGCCGAGTTTTTCGCGCTCGATGAAATCGTGTTCTCGGCCAACCTGTTTCCGGTCAGCGCTGACCGCACCGGCGCCCGCGTCGACGTGATCGGGGAAGACGATCTTGAAGGCAGCGAAGGCGCCCGCCTGTCCGACGTGCTGGACACCCGTCCCGGAATTTCGATCACCACCGCAGGGCCCATCGGCGGCGAGGCAAAGCTGCGCCTGCGCGGGCTCGATGCCAAATATGTGCCCGTCTACATCAACGGGATCGACATGACCGACCCGTCGCTGACCCAAAGCTATTTCAACTTCGGCACCCTGACCGGCGCGGGTCTGTCGCGGGTCGAGGTTCTGACCGGGTCGCAGTCCGCCCTTTACGGGTCCGAGGCGATCGGCGGCGTGATCTCGATCGAAACTGCGTCCGCCCCCGAAGAAATCGGCGCCGAGGGCAAGGCCGAGATCGAGGCGGGCAGCTATGAAACCTACAGCGCCAGCCTGTCCTACGGTATCCGCACCGACCGCAGCACCTTTGCGGTTTCCGCCAGCCGGATCACGTCCGAGGGTTTCTCGGCCGCGAACGAAGCCGACGGCAACACCGAGGCCGACGGGCACGACGCCACGATGATCACCCTCAAGGGCACCTACCAGCTGACCGATACCGTCGAAATCGGGGGCAGCCTGTTCTATTCCGACAGCCGGACCGAACAGGACGGTTATGCCTCGACCTTCCCCTGGGCCTTCGGCGACACCGACGACTACGATCAGGTCCGCACCGTCGGCGCACGGGCCTTCGCCACGGTCGAGGCTTTCGGGATCGACAACGAATTCGCGGTCAGCCGCACCATGATCGACCGTGAATATCCGCTGAGCAGCTACAACACCCGCTTCGATGGCGACCGGACCGAATTCAGCTACAAGGGCACCGCCGAGATCGGCGAAGATGCGACGCTGGTGTTCGGGCTGCAGAGTTCGACCGAAGGGTTTGTCAGCGACACCGACAGCGGCGAACACCGCATCAATTCCGTCTTTGCGGACTACTCGCGCGCGTTGACCGGCGATCTCGATCTGGCCGTATCGCTTCGCCATGACGACCATTCCGAATTCGGTGGCGCCACGACTGGCCGCGCAGCACTTGCGTGGCGTCCGTCCGAGGGCACGGTTGTCCGCGCAAGCGTCGGCACCGGGTTCCGCGCACCGTCGCTTTATGAACTCTACTCGACCTTCTACGGCAACGCGGCGCTGGAACCTGAAACCAGCCAAAGCGCCGAACTGGGCGTCGAGCATGATTTTGGCAATGGCCTGACCGTGCAGGGCACCGTTTTTGCCAGCGAGATCACCGACCTGATCGCCTGGACCGATGGCGGCACGCCGTGGCCCGACACCGATGACGACATGTATTATCAGGTGCCGGGCACGTCGCGCATTCAGGGTATCGAACTGTCTGCCGATTATGACATGGGCAACGGCACGACCCTGTTCGGCAACTACACCCGCACCATCGCCACCGATGGCGCGGGCGACCGGCTAGTCCGGGTTCCGGGTCACGATCTGACCCTCGGACTAAGCGCCGAGTTCGGGATGGGCATTGCCGGCGGGCTGACCCTGCAACGGGTCATGGACCGCGTGGATGTCTCCGGCCCAATGCCCGACTACACTCTTGTGAACGCGGCCTTCAGCTATGACCTCAACGACCGGACCGAGGTGCGCGTTCGCGTCGATAACCTGCTGGATACCGATTACGAAAGCGTGGACGGCTACGGCACCAGCGGAAGGGCGATCTATGTCGGTCTTGCGACCACATTCTAAGCCCGCTTTCGCGGTGGTCTTGGCGGCGGCGGCTCTTACCGCCGCCCCCCTTGCCGCGCAGGACATCGACCCGCCCGCGCGGGTCGTGTCGATGAACCTGTGCACCGACCAACTCGCGATGCTGCTGGCCGCCCCTGGTCAGCTTTTGTCTGTCAGCTATGTCGCGCTGGACCCCCTGTCGTCGGCCATGGCGGACGAAGCGCAGGACTACGTCATCAACCACGGCGGGGCGGAAGAGATCTATCTGCTCCAACCCGATCTGGTTTTGGCCTTCGAATGGTCGGACCCGATCGCCATTTCGATGCTGCGGCGGCTGGGCATCCGTGTCGAACAGGTGCCCAACGCCTATTCGCTGGCCGATATCGGCCCGAATATCCGGCTGGTGGGCGGCCTTCTGGGCCGCGAGGCAGAGGCCGAAGCGATGGCCGCGGCCTATGAAACCCGGCTTGCCACATTGACGACCCCGGATGAAACCGGCCCGCGTGCGGCCTTCTACGGGGCGAACGGCGTGTCGTCCGGCACTTGGTCGATGTCGCACCAACTGGTGACCGCCGCCGGGTTCCACCATATCGCCGACGAGCTTCAGATCACCGCCGCCGGGCAACTGCCCTTGGAAATGCTGGTTCTGGCCGATCCCGATATCGTCTTTTCCCCCGAACTATACGCAGGCGCGAGCCAGGCCGAATCCATCCTTGACCACCCGGCCTACCGCGCCGTGGCAAAGGATGCCGGGGCCTTTGCCACCTCGGCCACCTGGGATTGCGGCACGCCCCTTGTGATCGAGGCGCTGGAAGACCTGCACGCCGCCCGCGACCGTATCTTGCAAGAGGAGCCCGCCGAATGAGTTTTCGCGGCTTGATGATCCTTCTGACCGCCCTGTGCGCGGTCCTGTTCGCGGCATCGCTTCTGATCGGCCCTGCGGGGTTCGGCATAGGCGAAAGCCTGTCGGCCCTGTTTGGCGGGCAAGGCGATGCGATCACGCTGGTGATGCAGGAAATCCGCCTGCCCCGCGCCCTTCTGGGGGTCATGGTCGGGGTCAGCCTTGGCATGTCGGGGGCGGCCTTGCAGGGGTATCTGCGCAACCCGCTCGCCGAACCGGGGCTGATCGGCGTGTCATCCTCGGCCGCGTTGGGGGCGGTGATCGCCATGCAGACGGGCTTTGCCAAGACCGTCGCCTTTACCCTTCCTATCCTCGGGATCACCACGGAACTGACTATGGGCCTGCCGCTGGCGGGTCTGGCCGGGGCGGTGGTGTCGGTCCTGCTGATCCTGTTCCTGTCCGGGCCGCGCGGCAATTCCCTGACGCTGATCCTTGCCGGGATCGCGATCAGCGCCCTTGCCGGGGCCCTGACCTCGCTGGTGCTGAACCTGTCGCCCAACCCCTACGCGATCTATGAAATCGTGTTCTGGATGATGGGGTCACTGGCGAACCGGTCGTTCAGCCATGTCTGGATCGCCCTGCCCTTCATGGCCGTGGGCTGGGTCATGCTGGCCCGGCTGGGCCGGGGTCTGGACGCGCTGACCCTTGGCGAAGACGCGGCCGAGGCATTGGGCATCCGACTGACCCGGCTGCGGCTGACCATGGTGATCGGGGTCGCGGCCTGTGTCGGGGCGGCAACTGCCGTGTCCGGCGCCATTGGCTTTGTCGGGCTGGTGGTGCCGCATATCCTGCGGCCACTGGTACAGGCACGGCCCTCTGCGCTCTTGTGGGCCTCGGCCCTTGGCGGGGCGGCGATGGTGCTGGCGGCCGATGTCTTTGTCCGGGTGATCCTGCCCGAACAGGACCTGAAGCTTGGGGTTCTGATGGCCTTGATCGGTGCGCCCCTGTTCCTGCACCTTCTATACAAGACGCGGAGGGCCATGGCATGAGCCGCTTGGACGTTCAGAACCTTACCGTCCGGCGCGGGCAATGCCCGGTGGTGGACGATGTCAGCCTGTCCGTCGGCGCGGGCGAGGTGGTGGGCCTGATCGGTCCCAATGGCGCGGGCAAAACCACGCTCTTGCGGGCGATCCTGTCGCTCTTGCCATTCGAAGGCACATCGTCGCTGGCCGCGCTGGACCCGCGCGCTCGGGCCCGGGCGGCAGCGTGGATGCCGCAGGCGCGCGAAATCGCCTGGCCGGTGCCGGTGGAAACGCTGGTGATGCTGGGCCGCGTGCCGCACCTTGCGGGCGGCGCCAAACCGTCCGAGGCAGACCACGCCGCTGTCGCCTCTGCCATCGCGGCGATGCATCTTGCAGGCTTTGAAACCCGCCCGGCCACGGAACTGTCGGGCGGCGAACAGGCCCGCGTGCTGATTGCCCGCGTGCTGGCGCAGGACACGCCGCTGATCCTTGCGGACGAACCCATCGCGGGCCTCGACCCGGCCCACCAGATCAGCACGATGGAGGTTTTCCGGCGCGAGGCGGCGGCGGGGAAGACCGTCATCGCTTCGATCCACGATCTGGGGTTGGCGGCACGGCATTGCACCCGGCTGATCCTGATGGACAAGGGCAAACTGGTCGCCGACGGCACCCCCGAAGAGGTGCTGACCGCCGACAATATGGCCCGCGTGTTCCGGATCAACGCGCATCTGTCGTCCGATGCATCGGGGCTTCTGTTCCAGCCTCTCAGCGTTCTGGCATGACCTGCGCGCCGGCCCGCATCGTCTGCCTGACCGAAGAAACGGTCGAGACCCTCTACCTTCTGGGGGAAGAGGACCGGATCGTCGGGGTCACGGGCTATGCGGTGCGTCCGGCGCGGGTGCGCAAGGAAAAGCCGCGCGTGGGGGCCTTTACCAGCGCGGATGTGCCCAAGATCCTGTCGCTGAAGCCCGATCTTGTCCTGACCTTCAGCGACCTTCAGGCCGATATCGCCGCCGATCTGATCCGGGCGGGCGTGCAGGTTCATGCCTTCAACCAGCGCGACGTCGCGGGCATCCTGCGGATGATCCGCACCCTTGGCGCGCTGGTCGGCTGCCCGGACAGGGCCGACCAACTGGCACGCGGATACGAGGCACGGATCGCCCGGCTGCGGGCCACGCCGCGCCCTAAGTCGCCCCGCGTTTATTTCGAGGAATGGGACGATCCGGCGATCACCGGCATCGGCTGGGTGTCCGAACTGATCGAAATCGCGGGCGGGACCGACTGTTTCGCCCACCTGCGCCATGAACAGGCGGCGAAGGACAGGATCATCCCGCATGATCTGGTGATCCCCGCCGCGCCCGAGGTGATCATCGCCAGTTGGTGCGGCAAGAAGGTGCGCCCGGAAAAGATTTCCGCGCGGCCCGGCTGGGATGTCATCCCGGCGGTGGCGTCCGGGCGGATTGTCGAGATCAAATCGCCGCTGATCCTGCAACCGGGACCGGCGGCATTGACGGACGGGCTGGATGCCATTGTTGCTGCCCTTTGGGGGGACGCGGCCGAGAGAAGGGAAAGCGCATGAGCGGACTGGCGGATATCCTTGCCAAAGGCGGGCTGGCGATCTGGGTGATCGGCCTTTTGTCGGTGCTGACCTTGGCGCTGATCCTGTGGAAGCTGTGGCGGCTGTGGCTGGCGGGCACATGGTCCGGCGGGGCCGCGACCAATCAGGCGATTGACGCTTGGGAGTCCGGTGATACCTCGGCCGCGCTGACGCTCTTGCGGGGGCGGGCTTCGCTTCGGGCGCGGCTGGGCCATGCGGCCATGTCCGCGCATTTGTCGGACCGCTTTGACGAGGCAGAGGCGCGCGAGGAAACTACCCGCGTCGCCAAACGCCTTCTGGCAGAGGCGCGGCGCGGGCTGCGGGCGCTTGACCTGATCGCCACCATCGCCCCGCTTCTGGGCCTTCTGGGCACGGTCATGGGCATGATCGCGGCCTTTCAAGCGCTACAGGTCGCGGGCAGCAGCGCCGATCCGGCCACCCTTGCCGGCGGCATCTGGGAGGCCCTGTTGACCACCGCCGCCGGGATGGCCGTGGCGATCCCCGCCTCGATGGCGCATGTCTGGTTCGAGGCGCAGGTGGACCGCGTTCAGGCCGATATGGAAGACGCCGCAACCCGCATCTTCACGCGCGCGCCGGTGTCCGCAGCGGGATGAGCTTTGGCTTTGGCATACCCCGGCCCAGACGCCGCCCCAGCCTCACGCCGATGATCGACGTGGTGTTCCTGCTGTTGGTGTTCTTCATGTTGGTGGCGCGGTTCGGGCAGGATGGGGCGCTTGCCCTGTCGTTGCCGGGCGCAGCCGACAGCACCGCCTACTCCGGCCCGCCGCGGCTTGTGGATATTGGCCCGGACGGGCTACGCCTGAACGGCATCGCGGTCGGTGCAGAGGCGCTGGCCGACGAATTGACCGCGCTGACCGAGGCGCCAACCGACACCATCGTCCTGCGGGCGGTGGAAGGCGCAAGCCTGCAACGGTTGGTGACGGTGATGCAGGCCCTGCGGGACGCGGGGTTCACCGCGCTGGTGCTGGTCGAATGATGGATTTCGCCCCCACCCGCCCCGCACGGCCCCGCGCCGAAAGCATCGTTCCGATGATCAATGTGGTGTTCCTGCTGCAAATCTTCTTTCTGATGACCGCGCATATCGCCCCGCCCGATCCGGTGGACGTGACCCCGCCCGAGGCATCGGCAGAGGCGGCAGAACGGCAGCCCGGTATCCTGTTCGTCGGACCGAACGGCACCCCCTATTTCAACGGTGCGATCGGCGATGCGGCCCTTGCGGCACTGGCCGGTCGGGATGACGCGCCCCTGCCGATCCGCGCCGACGCCGCCCTGCCTGCCGCCGTTCTTGCCGCGCTTCTGCCCCGGCTGGCCAAGTTGGGCGTATCGCAGATCGACCTGTTGACGGTGCAGCCATGAGGCGGCTGATCGAACTGGGATTGTTTCTGGGCCTGTCGTCGGGGTTGCATGCGGCGGCGATGATGACCTTGCCCGATCTGGGGGCCGAAGCCGCGGGCGCGGGCGGGGCCGACCGGCTGACAGTGGAACCAGCAAGCGCCTCGGTCGCAGCACTCGTGCAGGACTGGACCGCCCCGCCGGAGGTGTTCCTTCCGGACACCCCGGCCATGCCGCAGGTCGCGCCGCTGGATATCACCGCCCCAGCGCCTGACCATTTGCCGACGCCGACTATAGCACCGGCCTTGCCGGACCTCGCAGCCATCGACAGCGCGCCCGTCGCCCCGCCGACCCCGGCCCGGCCGATAGAGGTTCCGACCGCCGCGCCCGCCGGGCTGGCCCTGCCGATGATCGACGACAGCGCCGCGCCCCGGTCGGACAGCCCGGACCGCCCGCCCGAATTTGCGCCCCCACAGATGCCCGCGCAGCTTTCCCCGGTTGACGGGTTCACCGCGCCGGACAATCCCGAACCGCCGATGTCCGACCTTGCCGTTGCCACCTCTCCCCGGCCCGAGGCCCGGCCGAACCGGCCTGCCCCATCGGCCCCGTCGGCCCTTCAGCGCGAACAGCGTGCCCAGGGTAACGGCGGCGGCGAGGCGCAGGGGAACGCGCAATCGCAACCCGCTGCCGCGACCCTATCGGCCAGCGAGCGGCGCAGCCTGATCGGCAATTGGGGCGGACAGATCCAGAACCGGGTCGCCCGCAGTCAGCCCCGGGTCCGGGGCAGTGGCGTTGTCACGGTCGCGCTTCGGATTGGACGCGACGGCGGGCTCTTGGGGGTGTCGGTCGCGCAATCCTCGGGCAACCCAGCGCTGGACGAGGCCGCCCTGACCGCCGTGCGCCGTGCGGGTCGTTTTCCGGCGGCGCCAGCGGGGCTGACCGATCCGTCCTACGGGTTCACGATTCCGATCCGGTTCCGTTAGCCCGGGCCTGAACCGAGTTGCCCAGAAATCCGCGCCCATCCCGCACAAGCGCGGCCCCGGCGCGTTTCACCAGATCACCATGCCCCCGGTCCATCGCATGATCGACCAACCCGTTCACATACCACGGCAGGGCGCGGCGGGCGCGATACATCCGGTAAAACGCTGCTTCGTCCAATTCGCCGCGCACCGCCATCTGCACAAGTGGTTTCAGAAGGTTCGCGCGACGCAGGAACAGGGCCGATTTGTGATTGGCATACCATGCCTTCAGGTGGACAATGTTCGGCCCCTGATACTGCTGCCCGTGCAGGCGGTCCGGTTCGAACAGCGGATCATAAAGGACATAGACCTTGCCCGCCTTTTCCAACTCCTCGGTCGCGTCGCGATAGCGGCCCGACCAATCCTGCGATCGGCCGGATTTGAACCGCTCTTCCCAAGGGACCTTTGCCTCGTCCAGCGTGTATTGCGGCGAAAAAGCCAGAACCGTGCAGCCGGGGATCAGCCGGGCAAAGGCCGTTGCCGCATAGCCGCCCATCGAGGTGCCGGTCAGCGTGACCCTTTTGAACCGCTTGAAGAAACCGGACCGGGCAAGGTTTTCCATGAAGTTGAACAGAGCCTCGTCCCGGTACCAGTTCTTGGCAAAGCTCATCACGCCCATATGCGACCAACCTTCAGAGCGGTAGAAACTATAACCCCAGCTTTCCCGCGACAGGGCGGTATCCTTGACGTTCGACAGGTTGTCGAACGAGATGATCAGCTGTTTCGGGTCGCGGGCGGCGAAATGGGCGGCAAAGTTCCGGTCCGATTGATAGAACCCGCTGCGGTGGTCCGACCGGCGCAGATCGGCCAGCCATTGCGGCGCCGCATCCTCTGGCCCGACCGGTTCGGTCAGCCCGTCATCCTCTATGTCGTCCTGATCCGCCGGGGGAAGGGGCGCGGCAAGAATCCGCGTCGCCAATGCCGAGTCCACTTCGGCAAGTTCGGCAATCGCGTCAGCGATCCGGTCGCGATGCAGCGCCACGGCCGCGTCATGGGCACGGGCGACGGGTTTGTGCGCCTTGCGGATTGCGCGGATCTCCCGGCGCAACGGACCAACCCAACGCTTGAGACTGGTATCCTCGGCCTCGTTCGAATTGAAGGCGTCGAAATCGGATGGATCGGGCCCGTCTTCGCCCGCTTTGTCCATCATCCGCAGGATGAAGGACTGGCTGTCGCGGATGGCGTAGCGGTTCATCTGGCACAGGTCATAGCCCACCGTGGCCTCGGTCGCGGCCCAGCCTTTTTCAAGGAAATGCTCGGTCACCTCTTTGCCCGAACCGTTCAGCCAACGGGGCGGAATTTCGGCGGCGATCAGGTCGGGCGGGAGGATGGGGCGGTGCACGCCCGGGCGCTGCGCGACGGACGGGCGAAACAGGGTCCGCAGGGCATAGTGGCGCGGGGACGGCGGCGGTGACAACGGGGCCGCACGGGTAAACGCCTGCGTGACCAGCCGATCGTCAAAGACCCCTTCCCCGCCGTTCCCGAACACCCGCCACGTGGCCGAGATCAGTTCGGTCGGACCCGCGGCGGTGAACAGGTCGTTCAGCCGCCCTTCCCCCGCATGAACGGCAAGAAATTCAGAAGTGTCCGCGACCAGAACCCATTCGGCCCCCGTGACCTCGGCCATGCCCCAGGCGCGGCGAAACGCCCGTGCTTGGGGGTCGTCCGGCAAGCCCTTCATCAGGTGGGCGTTGGGGACGTGATGCACCAGCCCGGCGGCCTGCATCGCGTCGCACAGGGGGGCGGTTCCGTCGTCCGGCCCATGTGTGAACAAGACAACCGTATCGAACCCGATCATCCGGTGATAGGCGACCCACTCCAGAAGGAACGGTGCTTCACCGCCCGTGCTCGCCACGATGGCCCGTGGTCCTGTCATTCTGACTGCCTCACCTGCAAACCGAAACGCAAATCACGTCTACGGCAGAGTCCGGCAGGCAAGGTGGCACTGTCAAGTCGGCACCTGCCCCAAGCCCGTACTGAACTGGCGGAGTGCCAAGCAACCTGACCCACCGCCCGCGGATATCTGCGGGCGCGGCGCAAACCCTCTTCAGGTCACAACATCGGGCGCGTTGCGCCCCGTATGGGCCGATATCCCCGCGATTTCATCTGCCGCAGCGATGATCGGGGCCAGCGCTTCCTGCGGGTCACGGTCCATGCGGGCGGGGTCGGTTTCCCTGTCTTCCAGATAGACCCGCAGTGTCGCCCCTTCGGTGCCGGTGCCCGACAGCCGGAACACAACCCGTCCGCCCGAGGTGAAAGTGATCCGCACCCCCTGCCCCGCAGAATGGGACCCGTCCACCGGATCGTCGTAGGAAAACTCGTCCACCGCCGCGACGGTGACCGGCCCGACCGACCGCCCCGGCAGTTCCGCAAACCGGGCGCGCAGCCCGTCCATCAGCGCGTTTGCCTTCTCGGTCACGACCGCCTCGTAATCGTGGCGGCTGTAATAGTTCCGCCCAAACTCGGCCCAATGGTCCGCCATGAGGTCCGACACCGACCTGCCCGTCGCGGCAAGGATGTTCAGCCACAGCAACACCGCCCAGAGGCCATCCTTTTCCCGCACGTGGTTCGATCCGGTGCCGGCGCTTTCCTCGCCACACAGGGTCGCCCGGCCCGCGTCCAGCAGGTTGCCGAAGAACTTCCAGCCCGTGGGGGTTTCAAAGCAGTCGATCCCCAGCTTTTCCGCCACCCGGTCCACCGCCGCGGAAGTCGGCATCGACCGGGCCACACCCGAAAGCCCCGTCGCATAGCCGGGGGCGAGCGTCGCCTTGGCGGCAAGCAGGGCCAGACTGTCGGACGGGGTCACATAGCAGCCCCGACCGACGATCATGTTGCGGTCGCCGTCCCCGTCCGAGGCGGCGCCGAAATCCGGTGCGTCCGGGCCCATCATCACGTCCATCAGATCCTTGGCCCAGATCGGGTTCGGGTCGGGATGCCCGCCACCGAAGTCGGGCAGCGGCGTGCCGTTGACCACGGTTCCCGGGGCCGCGCCAAGGCGGCGTTCAAGGATCTCGGTCGCATAGGGGCCGGTCACAGCGTGCATCGCGTCGAACCGCATCCGGAACCCACCCGCGAACAGGGCACGGATCGCGTCGAAGTCAAACAGGCTCTCCATCAGGGCGGCATAGTCACTCACCGGGTCCACCACCTCGACCACCATGCCGGCCAGTTCGCTTTCGCCAAGGGTCGCCAGATCGGCGTCATGGGCCTCGGCGATCCGGTATTCGGTGATGCTCAGGGTTCGGTCAAAGATCTTGTCGGTCACGCCTTCGCTGGCGGGGCCGCCGTTGGGGCCGTTGTATTTCAGGCCGAAATCCTCGTCCGGGCCGCCGGGATTGTGGCTGGCCGAGAGGATCAACCCGCCGTCCGTTCCACGCTTGCGGATCAGGTGCGACGCGGCAGGCGTGGACAGGATGCCCCCCTGCCCGACAATGCAGCGCGCCGCGCCATTCGCCGCCGCCATCCGCAGGATCACCTGAATGGCGCGGTCGTTGAAATACCGACCGTCCCCCCCGACGACGAGTGTCTTTCCCGCGACCCCGCCGATCCCGTCAAAGATCGACTGCACGTAGTTTTCAAGGAAGTGCGGACCCATGAAAACACGGGTCTTCTTGCGCAGCCCGCTGGTTCCGGGTTTCTGCCCGGCGATCGGTTGAGTCTGAACGATGGTCATTTCCGGGGCCCTTCCTGTCACTGATCGCGTTCAAGGGTGAAGGCCACGACACTATGCGCCGCAACCTTCTCTTCGTCCATGGCCGGGCGGGCAGTCTGGCTGGCGGTGGACGAATCCAAGCGCCGCATCCAGCGTTGCCCCTTGGGGCTGTCCGGCATGGTCACGTCCAATGCCTCGCCCACGTTGAAGACCGCAAAGACCGCGCCTTCGCGTTTCGTGTATTCGGGCGAGCCAGACGCCATGCGCATTTCCACCGTCAGGTGCCGCAGGTCCGGGTCGGACCAATCGCCATCCATCAGGGCCGATCCATCCGCCTTGCGCCAGAAAAGGTCCGGCGCGCCATCGACAAGCCGGGTTGTCGCATGCAAGAACCGGGGTTGACCGAGGATCGGGGTCATCTTGCGAAACGCGATGGCGGATTTGCAGAAGGCCTGCATCTCCTTGTCCGCGCCAGCCCAGTCCAGCCAGCCGATCTCGTTGTCCTGACAATAGGCGTTGTTGTTGCCGGACTGGCTGTTGCCGAATTCGTCGCCCGCAAGGATCATCGGCGTCCCCTGACTGAGCATCAGGGTGGCGATCATGGCGCGGCGGCGGCGGGCGCGCAGGGCGATGATATCGGGATCATCGGTCGGCCCTTCGACACCGCAATTGTCGGAACAGTTGTTGGAATGGCCGTCCTTGCCGTCCTCGCCATTCGCCTCGTTGTGTTTGTGGTTGTAGCTGACAAGGTCCATCAGGGTGAACCCGTCATGGGCTGTCAAGAAATTGACCGAGGATGTCGCGGGCCGCCCGTCATGGTCGAACCGCAGGGCAGAGCCAGCCACCCGGCTGGCCAGTTTGGATGCCATCCCCGCATCCCCGCGCCAGAACCGGCGCACCTGATCGCGATACTTGTCGTTCCATTCGTGGAACGGCACCGGATAGGCCCCAAGCTGATAGCCCCCCGGCCCGACGTCCCACGGCTCAGCAATCATCTTGACCCGGTTCAGAACCGGATCCTGCTGGATCGCCCGGAAGAACGGCCCGTCCCGGTCAAAGGCCCCGCGCGTCCGCCCAAGCGTCGAACAGAGGTCGAACCGGAAGCCGTCCACATGCATCGCCTCGACCCAATAACGCAGGCTGTCCATCACCAAACGCAGGGTGAACGGGTTGTCGAGGTTCAGCGCATTGCCCGTGCCACTGTCATTGACATAGTAGCGCGGGTCTTCGGCCAGCCTATAGTAGCTGGCATTGTCCAGCCCGCGGAACGACAGGGTCGGCCCCAGCTCGCTGCCTTCGGCGGTGTGGTTATAGACCACGTCAAGGATCACCTCGATCCCGGCGGAATGGAACCGGGCGACCATCTGCTGAAATTCGGCGATATCGCCATAGGACATGTAGCGCGGGTCGGGGGCAAAGAACCCATAGGTCATGTAGCCCCAGTAATTGGTCAGGCCCCTGTCCACCTGAAACCGATCGTTCAGAAAGGCCTGCACCGGCAGCAATTCCACCGCCGTGACCCCAAGGTCGGTCAGGTGGTCCAGCATCTGGTTCGACGCCATCCCAAGGAAGGTGCCGGAATGCTGGATGTCGCGGCGTGTCGCGGTCTGCCCCTTTACATGCGCCTCGTAAATCACCGTATCGGACATGGGCGTTCGTGGCGGTGCGTCTTTGCCCCAGCCGAACGACGGGTCGACGACCACGCATTTGGGCATGTAGGGGGCGCTGTCGCGCAGATCCTTGGACAGGTCCGCCGCGTTCGAGGTCACATCGTAGCCGTGCAGCGCATCGTGCCAGATCGGATGGCCCGTCACCTTCTTGGCGTAGGGGTCCATCAACAGCTTGTGGTGGTTGAACCGATGCCCTTCGTCCGGCCGATAGGGGCCATGCGCCCGGTAGCCGTAAAGCTGCCCGGGCCGCATTCCGGGGAAATAGCCATGCCAGACATGGCCCGACCGTTCCGGCAGGTCGATCAGGAACACCTCGTGCCCGTCGTCGTCGAACAGGCACAGGGTCATTCGGGTTGCGTGTTTTGAAAACACCGCGAAATTTACGCCCTCACCATCGAAGGTCGCGCCAAGGGGGTACGGCTCTCCGGCCCGGATTGCGTAATTTCCTGCCATGGTCAGGCCAACAGATCCTTGTAGAGGGCCGCATACCGCGCCGCCGAGGTGCCCCAGCCGACCGGTTGCGCCATCGCGTTCTTTTGCAGCGCATCCCATGTGTCCGGGTCTGCATACAGATCGCAGAGGCGAGTCAGCGCATTGGTCAGCGCGCCTGCGGTGATCGGGTGGAACTGCACCCCGGTCGCCACACCCATGGCCATTGCGGCGGGCGAGGCATTGATCACCGTATCGGCCAGCCCGCCAGTCAGGGCGACCAGCGGCACCGTGCCATAGCGCAGCCCATACAGCTGGGTCAGTCCGCAGGGTTCGAACCGGGACGGCACAAGGATTGCGTCCGACCCGGCGATCAGCCGATGCGACAGGCCTTCATCATAGCCGATCCGCACCGCGACGTTTTCGTGATTGGCGGCCTGGCGGAACGCCTCTTCCAACGCGGCGTCACCGCTGCCCAACAGCGCCAACTGTCCGCCGCGTTCCAACAGCGCTGGCAGCGCCTCGATCAGCAGGTCGAGGCCCTTCTGTTCGGTCAGCCGCGAGACGACGCAGCACAGGGGGCCTTCAGCGTCGGGCAGGCAGAACTCTTCGCGCAGCGCCGCCTTGGCCTTGGCCTTGCCTTTGGGGGTTTTGTAGGGGGCAATCTGATCGTCGGTCGCGGGGTTCCAGACATCTTCGTCGATGCCATTCAGGATACCCGACAGATCGGCGCGGCGGTCGCGCATCACCCCATCCAGTCCCATTCCGAATTCGGGCGTCATCAGTTCTTCGGCATAGGTGGGGGACACCGTGGTCAGCCGGTCCGCCCCCATCAACCCCGCCTTCAGGGCCGAGATATTGCCCCAGTATTCAAACCCTTCCGGCGTAAACCGGGCCGGGTCCAGCCGAAGCTGGCGCAGCTTGGCCGCCGGCGCGATGCCGTGGAAGGCAATGTTGTGAATGGTCATCACCGTGCGGACGCCCTTGGTCCCGGCGTCGTGCAGGTATTCGCACATCAGCCCCGCCTGCCAGTCGTGGCCATGCAGGATGGCCGGGTGCCAGCCGCCGATGCCATGGGCGGCGATCCGGGCCGCGACCCAGGACAGGGCGGCGAAGCGTTCAGGGTTGTCCGACCAGTCACCACCGTGGGGCGCAAGATAGATGCTGCCGGGCCGGTCATACAGGTGGGGCGCGTCAAGGATCAGCAGGTCAAGCCCCGCCACCGTTGCCGCGCGCACTTTGGCCGGGCCGCCAAACAGATCGTCGATTTCCATCGCCGCTTCAGCCCCGGCCGCGGCGGCCATGACCGCCGGGTATCCGGGCAGAAGGGTGCGCATCCGCACCCCTTCGGATGTCAGGGCCCCCGGCAGGGCGCCGGCCACATCGGCCAGCCCCCCGGTCTTTACCAGTGGCGCACATTCCGAAACGACAGAAAGGACGTCGATCATTTGGCGGCTGCTCTCTTATCCAGCATGTCTTGGGTGATCAGCGTGGTGCCCTTGGGCGTCACGCGGAACCACTTTGCATCTTCTTCCGGGTCCTCGCCCACCACAAGCCCTTCGGGGATGATAACCCCCCGGTCAATCACGCATTTCCGCAGCCGGGCGTGCCGGTTCACGGTCACATAGGGCAGGACGACCGCGTGATCGAGGACGGCGTAGGAATTGGTGTGCACCTCGGTGAACAGAAGCGAATTGCGCACCTCGGTCCCTGAAATGATGCAGCCGCCCGACACCATCGACGATATCGCGACCCCACGGCGGTCTTTTTCGTCGTGGATGAATTTCGCGGGCGGAACGCTTTCGGCATAGGTCCAGATCGGCCATTCCGGGTCCCAGAGGTTCAGTTCCGGGGTGAAGTTGGTCAGGTCGATGTTCGCCTCCCAGAAGGCATCGACGGTCCCCACGTCCTTCCAATAGGCGCTGGCCTCGGGGTGGCGCACGCAGCTTTCGGTGAACCGGTGGGCCACGGCCTTACCGTTCTTGACGATCTCGGGGATCAGGTCGTTGCCGAAATCATGGCTGGAATTCGGGTCTTCGGCGTCTTTCAACAGCAGTTCACGCAGGAATTTCCAGTTGAAGACATAGATCCCCATCGAGGCCAGCGCCTGATCCGGGTCTTCCGGGGTTGCGGGCGGGTCTTTGGGTTTTTCGAGGAAAGAGGTGATCTGCCCCGTTGCATCGGTCGCCATCACGCCAAAGGCGGTGGCCTCCATTCGCGGAACAGTCAGGCAGCCGATGGTCACGTCGGCCTTGGACTCGACATGCTGTTGCAGCATCAGTTCGTAGTCCATCTTGTAGATGTGGTCGCCCGCAAGGATCACGATGTAGTCGATGTTGTAGCTGTCGACGATGTCGATGTTCTGGGCCACGGCATCGGCCGTGCCGCGATACCACATGCCCTCGTCCACCCGCTGCGAGGCGGGCAGGATGTCCAGGAATTCATTGCGTTCCGCCCGGAAAAAGCTCCAGCCGCGCTGCACGTGGCGGATCAGGCTGTGGGCCTTGTACTGGGTCGCCAGCGCGATCTTGCGGATGCCGGAGTTCATCGCGTTCGACAGGGCAAAGTCGATGATCCGAGTCTTGCCGCCGAAATAGACGGCCGGTTTCACCCGGCGGTCGGTCAGTTCATGAAGTCGGCTGCCGCGCCCCCCGGCAAGAACAAAGGCCATCGACCGTTGGCTCAGACGTCGTGTGGTAGGTTGCATGTCTCTCTCCCCTTCTTCAGCCTTGTGCGGCCCGGAAAACAACCGCCGACAGGGGCGGCAAGGTGACTTCGATGGATGCGGGGCGGCCATTTGCGGGCGTGTCTGTCGCAACGACACCGCCCAGATTGCCCCGGTTGCCGCCGCCATAGATGCTGGCGTCGGTATTCATGATTTCGTCCCATTGTCCGGTGTGGGGCGCCCCAATCCGGAAACTGCTGCGTTCAACGGGCGTCAGATTCAGGGCGACCAGCACCGGCGGATCGCCGGCATCGCCCTTGCGCAGGAAGGTCAGGACCGACTCTTCGCTGTTTCCACCGTCGATCCATTCGAATCCGGCCGGATCGCAATCGTTCACATGCAGCGCCGGAACATCGCGATAAAGCTGGTTCAGATCACGGATCAGGCGCTGGATGCCGGCATGGGCCGGATCGGCCAAACTGGCCCAATCAATCTGCTCGTCATGTTTCCATTCATGGGCCTGGGCGATCTCGCAGCCCATGAACAGCAGCTTCTTGCCGGGGAAGGTCCACATGTAGCCGTAGTAGGCCCGCAGGTTGGCAAATTTCTCCCAACCGTTTCCGGGCATCTTTTCCAGCATCGACCCTTTGCCATGCACCACTTCGTCATGGCTGATCGGCAGGATGAAGTTTTCGCTGAATGCCCAGTCGATCGGGAAAGTCAGCAGATGGTGATCATACTTGCGATAGATCGGGTCCTTTTCGATGTAGCGCAGGGTATCGTTCATCCACCCCATGTTCCATTTGAACCCGAACCCGAGGCCGCCCAGATCCACCGGCCGCGACACGCCCGGAAAGCTGGTGCTTTCCTCGGCCACGGTCATGATCCCGTCGTGGCGGCCATAGGCTTCGACGTTCATCGCCTTCATGAAGTCGATGGCTTCGTAGTTTTCGCGGCCACCGTCCTTGTTCGGAATCCATTGCCCATCGTCGCGGGAATAGTCGCGGTAGAGCATGGAGGCCACCGCGTCCACCCGCAGCCCGTCGATGTGGTATTCTTCCAGCCAATACAAGGCGTTGGCCACAAGGTAGTTCTTCACCTCGGTCCGGCCATAGTTGTAGATCAGCGTGTTCCAGTCCTGATGGAACCCTTCACGCGGATCGGCGTGTTCATAAAGCGCGGTTCCGTCGAACCGGCCCAACCCATGCGCGTCGGCGGGAAAATGCCCCGGCACCCAGTCAATCAGCACCCCAAGGCCTTCGGCATGGGCGGCCTCGATCAGGTCGCGGAATTCGTGCGGCGGGCCAAAGCGGATGGTTGGGGCATACATGCCCACCGGCTGATAGCCCCATGACCCGTCGAACGGGAATTCCGAAACCGGCAGGAATTCAAGGTGGGTAAATCCCATGTCCTTGGCGTAGGCCACAAGTTCCTTGGCCAACTCCTTGTAGGACAACGGGCGGCCACCATCGTCATAGCGCCGCTTCCACGACCCGAGGTGCACCTCGTAGATCGAAATCGGGGCGCGGCGGTCGTTCGCGGCGGCGCGGGTTTCCATCCATTTGGCGTCTTTCCAGCCATAGCCCGCGATGTCCCGCACGACCGAGGCGGTTTCGGGCGGATGTTGCGCGCCAAACCCAGTTGGGTCCGCTTTCAGGTGCAGACCGCCGTGGGGATCGATGATTTCATATTTATAGGTCGCCCCATCGCCCACGCCCGGCAGGAAGATTTCCCAGACCCCGGTGTTGCCGACCCGGCGCATTGGGTTGCCGCGTCCGTCCCAGCCGTTGAAGTCGCCTACAATAGATACCCGGGCGGCGTTCGGCGCCCAGACGGCGAAATGGGTGCCCGCAACCTTTTCATGGGTCATGACATGGGCGCCCAGCGCCTCCCACAGACGGTAGTGCGTGCCTTCGCCGATCAGGTATTGATCCAACTCGCCCATGACCGGGCCGAACCGGTAGGGGTCTTCAAACCCATGCTCGGACCCATCCGCGTAGGTGGCAACAAGGCTGTAGTTCTTACCCCTGATCTTTCCGGAAAACACGTCGCCGCCCATTGAAGAAAGGGTCGATTTTGTCTTGCCGCAGATCGCACTAACCGCGGTTGCGCCGGGCAGATAGGCCGTGACCCAATTGGCCCCGCCATCGCGGTGCAGACCCAGCACGTCGAACGGCCGGTCATGCCGCCCGGCAGACAGCCGGTCGATATCTTCCTGCGTCAGGAATGCGGGCCCGTTTTTATCGGCCATTATTGATTTCCTCCCATTGCGTCACAGCATGTACCATGTCGCCACTGTTAGCGTTAACATGATTTTAGGAGTCAATATAGACTGAAAGGATAGCGCGATAGCCCCCCTACCGGAAACCCGCTTTGCGCCATACGCATAGGGTGGGATCGAGTCAGATCACGGCGCGTTCAAGGATCGGACGGCCCTCGGCGATCCGGTCATAGGCGAACGGCGACAGATCGAAGGTGCGATATTTGCCATAGGTGATCAGCTCTGACATGCCGCGCCCCATGGCGGGGGACTGCTGTAAACCGTGCCCGGAAAATCCGTTCTGGAACAGGAAGTTTTCAACCTGGGTGTGCGGCCCGAGAATGGCGTTCTGATCCAGCAGGTTATAGGCATATTGCCCGGTCCATTCGTTGATCACGCGGATCGCTTCGAACTGCGGGATACGGCTGGCGATGGCGGGCCACGCGGTATTTTCCCACAACCCGTGATCCATGGTGAAATCGGACGGGTCCGCCGCCGGGTCCGGGTCGCCCTTGCTGCCCGCCAGATAGGTTGTCGGTCCGTCCTGCCGCACATGAACGCCCGAGGGGTCGATCGTCAGCGGCAGGTCCATGTTAATCGGGTTTTCGGCGGTGAAGACCCAGGTGTAGCGCTTGCGCGGCTCTACCGGGATGTCGATCCCGGCCATTGCGGCGGTGCGGGCCGCGCGTGGGCCCGAGGCGTTGACCAAATGACCGCAAGACACGACCTCTCCGCTGGCGAGCGTCACGCTCTCCACCCGCGTCCCGGCAGCGTTCAGGGTCATGCCCGTCACCTCGGCCGCGACATATTCCGCGCCCTGTTCCATCGCCTTGCGCCGGAACCATTCGAACAGGGTGCCCCCATCCCAATACCCTTCGTCGCGGGTGTTGATGGAGCCAAGGACAATATCGTCCAACTGGTAGAACGGATAGCGTGTGGCGATCTCGTCAGCCGTCAACAGTTCGGTTTCCGCCCCCGCGGCCAGCTGCACCTGCTGGTTGGCGCGCAGCACATCGGCAAAGCCTTCGCTATCGGCAAGGTAAAGGTAGCCGTAATTCTGCACCGTCAGGTTCGGCACCCGATCGTCGCCACCCATATTGGCGCGCAGGTCACGGATGAAATCGGCAGTGAACTGCGACATGCGGATGTTCAGCTCCATCGAGAACTGCTGCCGGATGCAGGAGTTCGTGTGGGCCGTGGAACACCACGCATAGCTGGGGTCGCGTTCAAGGACGAGGATCGACCCGTCGAAATCCGGATTTTGCGTCAGCCACCAAGCGGTCGACGACCCCATGATCGCGCCGCCAATGATCACCACGTCATAGGACGACCGGCGGGGCGACGCCCCGAAACCCTTTGCCGCCATCAGAACACCTCTCCCATACGCGCGCGGGCCAGAATGGCGTCAATTTCGGCCCGATCAAGCCCGTAATCACGGGCGGCCACCTCGGCACTGATATAGCCCAGCGCAAGGTCGCGGCGCACTTGCGCCGGGTCGCGTTCGGACGCGGGGCCATAGCCCGCCCCACCGGGAAAGGCCATCAGGACGCGGCGGCCATGCGGCACGAATTGCTTGCCCTTGCCCTTCATCGGGGTTCCGTCGTCCTGACCGATTGTCGTGGGGGCGCCTTCGGACCCGCCGCGCCGGCCCCGGGCCGGATGGTTGACCCGGTCGAACATCGCCTGAAAGTCGAACTCGTGGCCGTCGCGGGCGCCGACCTCCATGAACTGGCCCAAGCCGCCGCGTGATTTACCTGCACCGCCGCTGTCGGGCCGCAGTTCCTTGCGCCAGATGATGACCGGACCGACCTGTTCCGTCGCCTCGACCGGCATGGTCATCACGCCCGAGGGGAAGGCGGTGGCGTTCATCCCGTCCAGTGCGGGCCGCGCCCCCGATCCGCCAGAGTTGAAGGTCAGCACCTCGGCCCGGACGGCCGATTTCGGTGCGGGCGCGTCGGTGCGCGGGCGCAGCGAGACCTGGAAGTTGCACAGGCACCCGGCCCCTTCGGCGGGCACCGTATCGGGCAGCAGCTTGTCCAGCGCGTCATAGACCGTGTCGGGCACCATGTGACCGATCACGTGGCGCAGCGCCACCGGGGCCGGATGCCGGGCGTTCACGATGCTGTCCTCGGGCGCGACCACTTCGAACGGGGCGAGGGAGGCCGCGTTGTTGGGGATCTCCGGGGCGATGGCGCATTTCAGCGCGTAGCAGGCGTAGGCCTTGGTATAGACCAGCGGCACGTTGATGCCCTTCTTATCCAGCCCGCTTGTCCCGTCCCAGTCGCACAGGATGCGATCCTTTTCGATGGTCAATCGCACCTTCAGGTCCACCGGGTTGGAATAGCCGTCGATCCGCATATGCCCGTCGGCCACGCCCGGTTTCAGAGCGTTGATCCGGTCCAGCGTTGCGCGGCGCGAATTGGTCAGGATAAAGTCGGAAATCCCGGCCAAATCGGCCAGCCCGAATTCCTGCATCATGTCAATCAACCGTCGGTGGCCGATGTCGTTACAGGTCGCCAGCGCGTAGATATCCCCGACAAGTTGGTCGGGTTCGCGCACGTTGCCCCGGATGATCCGGATCAGGGTCTGGTCCACCTTGCCCCGGTCCGCGAATTTCATGATCGGGATATATAGGCCTTCCTCGTAGACCGAGTTCGCGTCGGCGCCAAACCCGCGCCCGCCGATATCGACGATATGGGCGGTGCAGGCAAAGAACCCGACGTGCCGGCCCTGATGGAAGGAGGGCGTGACCACGGTGATATCATGCAGGTGGCCGGTGCCTTCCCACGGATCGTTGGTGATATAGATATCGCCCTCGACCATGTTCTCGGCCCCGATCCGGCGGATGAAATGCGGCACCGCATCGGCCATGGCGTTGACGTGACCGGGGGTGCCGGTCACCGCCTGCGCCAGCATCTGGCCCGCCTCGTTATAGACCCCGGCGGACAGGTCGCCCGCCTCGCGGACCGAGGTGGAGAAGGCGGTGCGCACCAGCGCCTGCGCCTGTTCTTCGACGACAGAAATCAGGCGGTTCCACATGACCTGATAGGCAACTTTGGACGGTTGGGTCATAGCTCAGGCCCCTTTCACGTTCAGGTCGATGGTGCCGTCCGACAGGGCGCGCGCCCGGCGGCTGGAGGGCACGACCACGGTCGTTTCATCTTCGGTGATCAGCGCGGGACCGTCTGCGCGGCTGCCCGGCTGCAGTCCGGCGCGGAGGTAGATCGCGGCAGGTTTCGCCCGGCCCAGCGCCGCATCGAACAACTCGCGCTGCCCCACGGCGGCGGGCTGGCCCGCGTCGACCACATCGGCGGCCGGATCGACCGGGGGCAATGGCGTGGTGGCGTTGACCGACCAGACGGTGATCTCGGCCTCCATCCCATCCACGGACCGCCCGAACAGCTTGGCATAATCCTCCTCGAACAGCCGCAGGAAGGTGGCGGCGTCCGGGGCATGCGCCTGTTCCGGGGTCAGCGGCACGGGGATTTCCCAGCCCTGCCCGGAATAGCGCATATAGACCTTATGTTCGGTCAGGATCTCGGCCTTGGCGTCGCAGGACCGGACAAAGCCCTGCGCTTCCTCCTCCATCTCGGCGAACAGCGCCTTGACCCGATCCTGATCGAAGGCGCCGATCTTCATGAAGACAGAACGGTTCGCCTCGAAACTGAAGGGCGCGCGCAGGAACCCGATGGCGGAACCTACCCCGGCCCCCTGCGGGATCAGGCAGCGGTCGATGCCCAGCTTTTCGCACAGGCGGGCGGCGTGCAGGGGGGCGGCGCCGCCGAAGGCGATCATCGTATATTCGCTCAGATCCTCGCCGTTTTCGACGGCATGCACGCGGGCGGCATTGGCCATGTTTTCGTCGACCACTTCGGCCAGGCCCCAGGCCGCTTCGACCGGGTCCATGTCCAGACGATCGCCCAGATGGGCCGTCAGCGCGGCACGCGACCTGTCGGGATAGAGCGGGATCGTCCCGCCCGCGAAATTGTCAGGGTCCAGTTTGCCGAGAACTAGATCGGCGTCGGTCACGGCGGGCTTTTCCCCGCCCCGGCCATAACAGGCGGGCCCCGGTTCGGACCCAGCGCTTTCCGGGCCGACCCGGATCTGACCCAACAGGTCCACATGGGCCAGCGACCCGCCGCCCGCACCGATTTCCACCATGTCGATCACCGGGATCGAAATGGGCATCCCCGACCCTTTCTTGAACCGGTAGGTGCGGGCCACCTCGAACACGCGGGCGGTTTTCGGGGCGCGGTTCTTGATCAGGCAGATCTTGGCGGTGGTGCCGCCCATGTCGAAGGAAAGGACCTTGTCCAACCCGTGCCGCGCGGCGATGTCGGCGGCAAAGACCGCGCCGCCCGCCGGACCGCTTTCCACCAGCCGCACCGGGAAATCGGCGGCGGTGTCGATGTCGATGATCCCGCCACCGGAGTGCATCAGGAACACCGGGCAATCGGCCCCCTCCGCTGCCAGCCGCCCCTTCAACCGCCCAAGGTAGGACTTCATCAGCGGCTTGATATAGGCGTTGGCGATGGTCGTGTTGAACCGTTCGTATTCCCGCATCTGCGGGCTGACCTGCGACGACAGGGACACCATCACGCCGGGCAGCTTTTCCGCCAGAACCTCGGCCACCATCCGTTCATGGGCGTCGTTCACATAGGAATGCAACAGGCCCACCGCGACGCTGTCATAGCCGGCAGCGGCCAGATCATCGGCCAGCGCCTCGACCTCGGTCCGGTCCAGCGGGATCAGGACATTGCCCTGCGCATCCATCCTCTCGGCCACGGTATAGCGGCGGTTCCGGGGCAAAAGCGGCTCTGGCAGGGTCAGGTTCAGGTCGTATTGTTCAAACCGGCTTTCGGTCCGCATCTCGATCACGTCGCGGAACCCTTGGGTGGTGATCAGCGCCGTCTTTGCCCCGCGCCGTTCGATCAGCGCGTTGGTGGCAAGGGTCGTCCCGTGGATGATCTGGCCGATCTGGTCGGGGCTGATCCCGGCCTTGCCGCAAACCCGGTGCATCCCTTCGATGATCGCATCTTCGGGCGCGGAATAGGTCGTCAGCACCTTGGTGGAAAACCTGTCCGCGCCCACGTCCAGAACCACGTCCGTAAAGGTTCCGCCGATATCCGCGCCCAGCCGTATTCCGTCCCGTGCCATTGTCGCCCTCGCAATTCGTTTCCGGGGCAGAGTAGCCGCTTCGGCCGATCAGGAAAAATCCACATTGCAGATTGCCGCAATCAGGAATGCTTATCCTTCCGGCGGAAACAGCCCCTGCGCGATGTCGGCAGCAGTGCGGATGTAGGGCGGCGTCGGGTCACTGTTCCACCGGGCGGCAAACGCCAGGTTTTCGGGGGTCCAGCCATAGTCGATCCGGCGCAAACGGCCCGCCGCGATCGGATCGGCCACCATGGCGGCGGGCAGGCAGGCCAGACCCAGCCCATCCATCGCCAGATGCAGGCAGGCGGCGATATTGGACGAGGGGACCAGACGGGCCGGACAGCCTGCGCCGCGGAAATGCTGTTCCAACTGCAGAAACGGGGCGGTGCCCCGCGCGTGGGTCAGGATCGGCTGCGCGGCCAAATCCCGCGCGGTCAGCGGGTCTGGCAGGGCGGGCTGACCGGCGGCCACGACCCAGACATAGGGGGATTGGCCCAACGGCAGCTCGCGCCGGGCGGCGATGTCGAAGGGGCCGCTTTGGAAGGTCAGGTCCAGGTCCCGCTCGGCCAGCGCGCGGGTCAGGTTCGCGCTCAGGTCCACGGTCAGTTCCACATCGACCGCCGGGAACGCTTCTTTGAAGCGCATCAGGAAGGGGCGCAGCCAGGTCTGGGCGACCAATTCGCTGACCCCAAGGCGCAGGACACCATCGAACAGATCGGCCCGTCCGTTGGCCTGCACCATGTCATCCACCGCCCGCAGGATCGCGCGGGCATGGGGCAACAGGGCCGCCCCCTTGCGGGTCAGCAGAACGGACCCCGCATCGCGATCGAACAGCCGGTCGCCCAATTGATGTTCCAACTGCGATATCCGGTTCGAGATATTCGGTTGCGTGGTGTTCAGCCGTTCTGCCGCGCGGCGGAAATTGCCAAGGTCCGCGACGGTGACGAAGGCCTGCACATGCTTGAAGTTGAATTGCGCCATGCGCTGATCTGGACCGAGCGCGCGCGCGGGCGCAAGCGCTTTCGCCCCTTCCCCGATGGCCCGCGCTGCACTATAGGGCGGCCATGTCCCAGAACCCGCCTAATCTACGCCCCGACCTCGCGCCCCGCGCCCGGATCACCGAAACCGCCCGCCCCGGCCAACCGACCATCGGCATGGTCAGCCTTGGCTGCCCCAAGGCGCTGGTGGACAGCGAACGCATCCTGACCCGGCTGCGCGCCGAAGGTTACGCGATCAGCCCCGATTACGCCGGGGCCGACGCGGTGATCGTGAACACCTGCGGGTTTCTGGACAGCGCCAAGGCGGAAAGCCTTGAGGCGATCGGCGAGGCGCTGACGGAGAATGGCAAGGTGATTGTCACCGGCTGCCTGGGGGCGGAACCAGAGTATATCACCGGGGTGCATCCGCGCGTTCTGGCCGTGACCGGGCCGCATCAATACGAACAGGTGCTGGACGCGGTACACGGGGCCGTGCCGCCCGACCCGGACCCGTTCATCGACCTGCTGCCCGCATCGGGGGTCAAATTGACCCCGCGCCACTACAGCTATCTGAAGATTTCTGAAGGCTGTAACCACAAGTGCAAGTTCTGCATCATCCCCGACATGCGCGGGCGGCTGGCGTCGCGTCCAGCCCATGCGGTGATCCGCGAGGCGGAAAAACTGGTCGAGGCGGGGGTGAAGGAACTTCTGGTGATCAGCCAGGACACCTCGGCCTATGGGGTGGATATCAAACATGCCGAGGACCGGGGGCACCGGGCCCATATCACCGATCTGGCCCGCGATCTGGGGTCGCTAGGGGCTTGGGTGCGGCTGCACTACGTCTATCCCTATCCGCATGTGCGCAACCTGATCCCCCTGATGGCCGAGGGGCTGGTGCTGCCCTATCTGGACATCCCGTTCCAGCATGCCCACCCCGAGACGTTGCGGCGGATGGCGCGGCCCGCGGCGGCGGCGAAAACGCTGGACGAGATTGCGGCGTGGCGGCGGGATTGCCCCGACATCACCCTGCGGTCCACCTTCATCGTCGGCTACCCCGGCGAGACCGAGGAGGAGTTCCAGACCCTGCTGGACTGGCTGGACGAGGCGCAGCTGGATCGGGTCGGCTGCTTCCAATACGAAAACGTCGCCGGGGCCCGGTCCAACGACCTGCCCGACCATGTGCCGGACGAGGTCAAACAAGACCGCTGGGATCGGTTCATGGAAAAATCACAGGCGATTTCCGAGGCGAAACTGGCCGCCAAGGTTGGAAAAACCATAGACGTGATCGTTGACGAGATCGACGTAGACGGCATCGCCACCTGCCGAACCAAGGGCGACGCGCCCGAGATCGACGGCAACCTGTTCATCGACGAGGGGACAGAGGGGCTGTCCGTCGGGGAGATCGTTCAGGTCGAAGTTGACGAGGCGGGGGAGTATGATTTGTGGGGGAGAGCTCGGTAGCTGGCAAGGGCCGAAGCCACTCTCCTTGACATTGTTTTTGTTTGTGGGAATACACTCCGCAAATGGGACGACTATTTGACAATAAGCTTGCTGCTGCACTCTTACCGTTGATACCCTTGGTAATGGGGGCGGCCTTCAAATTTGCGGTAATTGACGAGCCTAATGGCGATCCCTTCTTGCACCTTTTTGATTCGTATATCGTCGGTGCATGGATCGAAGTTATTTCAATCTCAATGGTTGGCGCTATTGCTTGGGCGTACGCTAGTGCCGGCCATGAAAGACAGCTCGGACAAGAGCTGATCATTGTTGTGGTGGCACCTCTCATTGCATTGATTGTCTGCATTGTATTGCGACTGGGAGCACCAAAGCTTGATTGGGCGAACGACTGGACTACGGTTTATTTACCCCTCATACTTAGCTTGGTGGCATTGGCCTTTAGCTCCGTGATGATTCGGGAAGTTTCAAAATGATTGATGCACCTGACAAAGCGCGGACTGAACGCCGTATCGCTCGAGTGCTGCGAGATCACGCTATGCCTGCAAGAGAGATTGATGATGCGGTCCACGAAGTGGTAGACACTTTCGATACAATGAGCATCAAGACATATCAGACAAATGCATTTCTGAGAAAGAGTAGCCGTAGAAAGATAGCCGCTGTGATAGAGGGTTTGGTGGCTTCAACTGCCGCAACCGCGGCTGTTATTGCGACAACTTTGGCTATTCTTTGGCAGCTCAATTGAGCCTATAACAGGCCGTAAGCTCTTGATATGAAAACTTATCTTGAGATTGCCATTTTGGCAAACCAATCACGCAGCGCACTCAATATCCAGATGCAATCGACCAGATACAATCGAATAGATAGATACAAAGCTTGCCCAAAAAACTGTTGCGCCAAAGTGCAACCATTCGTGCCCAGCTTTGTAAAGAGCCCTCCCTACAACCAGTTATTTCTGTTGATAAGACCTCACAATGGATCGCTCCCCTTCCAGTTCGGAGTTGGTCCAGAGTGAGTTCGGATGTCCCACGGTGCCGCACCTCCTGAATGTTCCGCGACTTGATCCGTTTCAATGCGCTCGCCCATGGGGCGGGACGGGCGCGGCCCGGGCTGGTCGCCCGTGCCATGGGATGCTTTGAGGGGCAGACGAGGTCAGATAACGGTTCATGCCACTTGCCCGATCTGGCGTTCTGCCGCAGACTTCCTCCCATGAAAAAGCTGATCCTGCCCCTCTCCGCCCTCCTCCTCCTTGCGGCCTGCGCCACGGTGCCGCCTGCGGTGGAAGGGTCGCGCGGGTTCTTCTGGGGGCTGTTCGACGGGGCCGTGGCCCCCATCGCCTTTGTCGTCAGCTGGTTTTCCGACACGGTCGGCATCTACGCCGTGCCCAATTCCGGCGGCTGGTATGACTTCGGCTTTCTTCTGGGCCTGACCTGCTGGGCCGGGGGCGGGGCCGCGGCGTCGCGCAAGCGGGACTAAAGCCCCTCCAGATAGATCCGCACGGCGTCCTGCACGTGGCGGAACCGGTCGCCGCCCAGATGCTTGCCCCCGAACCAGCGGGTGACGCAGATAAGGTGCCCCTCCAGCCCCTCGCGTTCCAGCATCCGGACAATCACCATCCCCGCCCCGGCCTCGCCGTCATCGTTCTTCAACGGGCCTTCGGGCAGCAGCACCGCCCATGTGTTGTGGGTGGCACGCGCGAATTTCTTCTTGCGGCACAGCTCCTTGATCAGCGCCCGCGCGTCCTCGGCCGATGCACATGGCGCCCCC
Source organism: Marivivens marinus (assembly GCF_035969385.1). Taxonomy (NCBI): domain Bacteria; kingdom Pseudomonadati; phylum Pseudomonadota; class Alphaproteobacteria; order Rhodobacterales; family Paracoccaceae; genus Marivivens; species Marivivens marinus. The sequence continues at coordinate 224,467 of NZ_JAYKKJ010000003.1, forward strand.
GACGCGGCGTATTTCGACCCCCGGTCGCTAATGATGTTGTCCATAATCCGCATGGCCGGACCCTGCCCCGGACCCTTGACCCACATCAAGGCGAAAACGCCCCGTTGCTGGTAGGGGTTCGGGATCGCTGAACAGAGAGGACCCCGCATGACGACAACCGCCAAACCCGCCCCGGCCAAGCCCGCCGCCGCCCCGAAACCCGCCACAACCCGCCGCGCCAAGATGGCCCGCAAACCCTATGAGGACGAAAAGGCCAAGCTGCAGGCCGAGCTTCTGAAGGTCCAGCATTGGGCGCAGGAAACCGGCCAGAAATTCGTGCTGCTGTTCGAGGGCCGTGATGCCGCGGGCAAGGGCGGCACGATCAAGCGGTTTACCGAACACCTGAACCCGCGGGCCGCGCGGGTGGTGGCCCTGAACAAACCGTCGGACGGCGAAAAGGGGCAGTGGTTCTTTCAACGCTATATCGAGCACCTGCCGACCTCGGGCGAAATGGTGTTCTATGACCGCAGTTGGTACAACCGGGCGGGCGTTGAACGGGTGATGGGGTTCTGCGAGCCCAACGAATACCTCGAATTCATGCGCCAGACCCCGGAACTGGAACGGATGCTGGTCCGGTCGGGTATCCGGCTTTACAAATACTGGTTCTCGGTGACGCAGGACGAACAGAAGCGCCGGTTCGACAGCCGCGCTACCGACCCTCTGAAACAGTGGAAACTGTCCCCGATCGACAAGGCCAGCCTGAACATGTGGCCCGACTATACCGAGGCGAAAGAGGCGATGTTCTTCTATACCGATACCGCCGATGCGCCCTGGACCGTGGTGAAGTCGAACGACAAGAAGCGCGCCCGGATCAACTGTATGCGCCACTTCCTGTCGACGCTGGATTACCCCGGCAAAGATCCCGAAATCGCCCGCGCCCCCGACCGCGACATCGTCGGTCCGGCCGCCAAGGTGATCCATAAGGACGGCCACATTCTGGGCAAGGCGCTGCACCCTGAAACACGCCACGCGCGGGACTGAATGAAAACAGGCGCCCGGGTGGCCGGGCGCCTGTCCTCCTCCTGCCGGTGGCGGCCTCCTCAGCCCGCCATCAGCTCGGTCCAGAGCGCGCGGTTGGTGCAGAACTCCGGCGGCGCATCGGCGCGGTCATGGTCCAGCAGCCACTTGCGGCAGCTTTCCGGCTCGGGGCAGCCCCGGCAACGGGTGATCGCATCTGCGTAATCCGCCTCGGTCAGGATGCCTTCGCGGATCGCGGCCTGAAGATCGACGCCGCAGGTCTTGCCCATTGAAACGGTCTTCCAGAAATGGGTGCGCAGGTCGCCAAGGGTTTGCATGTCTCTCTCCGGTCTTGAACGGGCCGACCCTGCACCGGTCCCGCGCGCCGGTCCTTGCGCCAGATCAAACCGGCGCGCCGGTCCACCAGGCGATCAAAACGAATACCCATGCTACCCCGACCCCGATCCCGCAGATTGCCACGGCCGCTGATCCCGCGTCCTTGGCCTGCCGGGCGGCATCGCGTTTCTCCGTGGAAATGTCGTCGACGATCCGCTCCAGCGCCGTGTTCACGCATTCCATCGCGAGGATCATGATCCCACCCATCAGCAGGAACCCCCGCGTGGTCAGGGATAGCGGCAGAACAAAGGCCAGCACCCCGAAAATCACATTCAGCCAGATCCACTGGTGAAACGACCCTTCGGTCTTCCAGACATGGGCAGCACCTTGCCATGACCAGACGACCCGCCATTTCACCTTTTCAATCTGCCGCAGGATCATGATCCGCCCCCTTTTCAGCTTGGATGCAGTGAACCCGGCAAATCCCCGCCGATGCAAGACAAAGCTGACGTTGGGTGAGCCTCGACAGGCGCGGCCCGCGCCTTAACCTGACCGTTACCCACAACTGTCAGGATCACATCCAGATGTACGCTCAGCACCGGTGGCGCACCATGTCGGACTACCCCGCCTATGCCAGATCTGAACGGATCGCGGATGCGGTCATCCATGCGATCGGGGTCGGCTTTGCCCTGACCGGCACAATCCTGTTGGTGGTTTTCGGCGCCCAATGGCTAGGCGCGGGAAAGGTTGCCGCGCTGTCGATCTACGGTGGGGCCCTGATCCTGTCCTTTGCCGCCTCGGCGATCTATCATTTCACCCCGTGGGAAGCCGCCCGCCCGGCGCTGCGCAGGGTCGACCACGCGGCGATCTACGTCAAGATCGCAGGCACCTACACGCCGCTTGTGGTCCTCTTGGGAACCGGGTTCGGCTATGTGGTTCTTGGGGTTGTCTGGGGGCTGGCGATGGCGGGCGCGGTGATGAAACTCTTCTTCTGGCGCAAACCGGGCAAGGGCGGGCCGCTTCTCTACCTCGCGCTCGGCTGGATGAGCGTCTTTCTGGTCTGGTCGCTGTTTCCCCTTCTGCCGTTGTCGGCCTCTGTGCTGATCGGTGTCGGCGGGCTGCTCTATTCAGCGGGGGTGATCTTCTTCAACTGGGAAGGCTTGAAATTCTCGCTGGCGATCTGGCACGGGTTCGTGCTGGCGGCCTCGGCCTGCTTTTTCGCGGCAATCGCGCTGGGCGTCTTCGTCTCCGCCTGACCTTATTCGCGATTTGGCCTGCTTGCATCACGTCCTATCTTCTTTGGGTCAATAAATATCCCGGGGTGAATGGCCCGGAACGGGCCAGAGGGGCAGCGCCCCCTCGCGACGCCAAAGGCGGCGCAACACCTCTGCACCGCTTGCGCGAATTGCCGCCTTGCAACCCCGCGCGACTCCGCTACGCTTCCCCCATGTTCAGTATCGAGCACGACTTCGACGCGACCGTCGTCACACTTGTCGACGAAGGACCCGCCCCCCTGAAGGAAGACGTTGTGATCAACGCCTTCGACGATTGCGTGACCATCGAACAATATGACCCGCGGCAGGACAAGGTAGTCACCGTCACCCTGTCGCTAACCCAACTGACCGATTTGGAAGCGGCGCTGGACCTGCCCGAAGGGGTGTACCGGCTGCGTCGCGATGACAAGGGAAACCCCGAATGAAACTGCTGCGCGTTGGCCCTGCGGGGGGCGAAAAACCGGCCATGCTGGATGCTTCCGGCGTGGCCCGTGACCTGTCCGCCGTGATCGGCGACATCGCGGGCGATGCCCTGTCGGACGCAGGCCTGGACCGGCTGCGCGCGATAGACCCCGCCAGCCTCCCCGCTCTGCCCGCCGATGCCCGCATCGGGGCCTGTGTCGCCGGGATCGGCAAGGTGATCGGGATTGGGCTGAACTATTCCGACCATGCCGAGGAAATGGGCATGGACCTTCCCGCCGAACCGATCACCTTCATGAAGGCAACAAGTTCGGTCTGCGGTCCGGATGACAGCGTGGAAATCCCGCGCGGGTCCGTCGCCACCGACTGGGAGGTGGAACTGGGCGTGGTGATCGGCACCCGTGCCAAATACGTGAACGAGGCAGAAGCGCTGAGCCATGTTGCGGGCTATTGCACGCTTAACGACCTGTCCGAACGCGACTACCAGATGAAACGGTCGGGCCAATGGGTAAAGGGCAAATCGCACGACACCTTCTGCCCGCTTGGCCCCTGGCTTGTCACGCGGGACGAGGTCGCGGACCCGCAGAACCTGAATCTGCGCCTGAGTGTGAACGGTCAGGTGATGCAGGACGGCACGACCGCAACGATGTATTTCGGCGTTGCCACGATCATTTCGCACCTGTCGCAATTCATGACCCTGGAACCCGGCGACGTGATCGCTACCGGCACCCCGCCGGGCGTCGGGTCAGGCAAGAAGCCCCCGGTCTTTCTAAGAGCGGGCGACGTGATCGAACTGGAGGTCGAAGGACTGGGCCGGCAACGCCAGACCTGCGTTCCCGCCTGACACCGAAACCGGCGGCACCGTGCCGGACCCGAGCATCATAGATGGACGCGCGGGTTCAATACGTCTGATTATCCCTAGAGCACTTTCAGGTCACACTGAATCGGTTTTCGCTGCCTCTCGCCTTTGGCTTCAACGCAGAAAATCGATGGTCTTGCATCAATGAAATCTGGAAGTGCTTTAATCCGCCGCCCGCAGCGCCACCGACACGCCTTGCCCCACCCCAACGCACAGGGTGCACAGGGCATGCCCCATGCCGGACTTAGACAGTTCCAGTGCCGCGGTTCCGATCAAACGCGCCCCGGTCATTCCCAGCGGATGGCCCAGCGCGATCGCCCCGCCATTGGGGTTGACCCCGTTCGCCAACGGGTCGATCCCCAGTTCACGGCAGACCGCAAGCGCCTGCGCGGCAAACGCCTCGTTCAATTCGATCACGTTGAAGTCAGCGATGGATAGACCCAGCCGGTCCACCAGCAGGCGGGTCGCGGGCACCGGCCCGATCCCCATGATACGGGGCGGCACGCCTGCGCTAGCCGTGCCCAAGTATTCCGCCAGGGGCGATAGACCATGGCGCCGGACCGCATCTTCCGAGGCCAGCAGGACTGCCGCCGCCCCATCATTGACGCCCGATGCATTGCCCGCGGTGACGCTGCCACCATCGCGGAAGGGCGCCCGCAGCGCCGACAGCTTTTCCAGGCTGGTGGGCCGGGGGTGCTCGTCCGTGCCAACGGTCACCGGGTCGCCTTTGCGATGGCGAATGAACACCGGCGCGATTTCCTCGGCCAGCCTTCCAGATGCGATCGCCCGCGCGGCTTTGTCCTGGCTGGCCAATGCGAATGCATCCTGATCCGCGCGCGACACCCCGAATTCCGCCGCCACGTTTTCCGCGGTTTCCGGCATGCTGTCGATACCGTATTGATCGGCGATGGCCCTATTGACGAACCGCCAGCCGATCGTCGTGTCGTGAATTTCCGCTGCGCGATCAAAGGCGGCCCCGGCCTTGGGCATGACAAAGGGTGCACGGCTCATGCTTTCGGACCCGCCCGCAATCACCAGTTCGCCCTCTCCGCATTGTATCTGCCGGGCGCCCGCGATCACCGCATCCATGCCCGAGGCACACAGCCGGTTTACCGTATGGGCGGGGACGGTTTCGGGCAGGCCGGACAAAAGCACGATCATCCGCGCAAGGTTGCGGTTGTCCTCGCCCGCCTGATTGGCAGCGCCAAAGATGACCTGATCCAGCTGCGACCAATCGACGGATGGGTTGCGCGCCATCAGCGCATCGACCGGGACCGTGGCCAGATCATCGGCCCGGACCTGCGCCAGTGCCCCGCCATAGCGCCCGATGGGCGTGCGTTGATAATCGCAGACAAAGACCCGGCGGGTCATGACAAATGCGCCGTCGCTTCGATTTCGACCAGCGCGTCGTCTTCGACCAGCCCGGCCACAACGACCATGGACATGGCCGGGAAATGCTTGCCGAACACCTCGCGGTAGGCGGCCCCGACCTCGGCCTGACGGGCAAGGTAGTCGCGTTTGTCCGTCACGAACCATGTCAGGCGGGTGACGTCCGACACCTGCCCGCCCGCCGCTTCGACGATGTCGGCGATGTTCCTTAACGCTTGACGCATCTGGCCGACGAAATCATTCGCGACAAACCGCTGGTCCCCGTCCCAGCCGATCTGCCCCCCGATGTGCAGCGTTCCGTCGCGGGTCAGAACCCCGTTTGCATAGCCTTTGGCGGGCAGCCATCCTTCGGGTTGAACGATCCGGTGGGTCATGACGCCTCCTTTGTCAATTTGTCGCGAATGTCCTGGGTCCAGGGCGTTGGTTTCCCGCTGCCGTCGACGTAGACCAGCGTGGCCTCGGCCGTGAACCGGGGCGCGTCGTCACAGGTTCCTTCAATCCGGTAGCCCAGTGAACTGCGGCCAACCCGCGTGACCGTCAACGTCAGGCGCAGTCGATCCCCGTGGCGGCTGGGCGCGACGAACCGGGTCGAGATTTCGGCGGTCGGAACCGCTTCGACCTTGTGGATTTCCTCGAACGGCCAGCCCAGGCATTCGGCGAAGAAATGTTCGACACAATCGTTGATCATCTCGAAGTAGCGCGGAAAGAATACGATCCCCGCCGGATCACAATGCCGGAACAGCACCTTTTGATCATGGGTGAACCCAACCCCCATAGGTCAGGTTACCCGTGACCGGGTCTGGTATTTCGGGTCACGCCAGGCCTCGGTATCCAGCACCTCTTGCAGGATCTTGGCGGCGGCGATTACATCGGCTTCGTCGATATAGAGCGGGGTAAAACCGAACCGCATGATGTCAGGTGCCCTGAAGTCCCCGATCACGCCCCGGTCGATCAGCGCCTGCATAGCGGCATAGCCATGGTCGAAGGCGAAAGACACCTGGCTGCCCCGCTGCGTCGCGTCGCGCGGTGAAGCGAGGGTCAGCGACGGGCAGCGCGCCTCGACTTCGGCGATGAACAGGTCGCCCAGCCGCATCGACGCAGCCCGCAGGTCGCCCATATCGACCCCGTCCCAAACCGTCAGCGCCTCTTGCAGGACCGACAGTTGCAGGATCGGCGGGGTGCCCACCCGCAGCCTTTCGGTGGACATGGCCGGGCGATATCCCAGTTCCATCGCAAAGGGCGCATCATGGCCAAGCCACCCGGACAGGGCCGGGTCGATCCCAGCCACGACATCAGGACGGGCATAGATGAAGGCAGGCGCACCCGGTCCGCCGTTGAGGTATTTATAGGTGCAGCCAACCGCGAATTCGGCGCCTGACCCGGCGATGTCCAACTCTACCGCGCCAGCGGAATGGGCAAGGTCCCAGATCATGACCGCGCCGGCGGCATGGGCGGCCTCGGTAATGGCTTTCATGTCGTGCATCCGGCCAGAGCGGTAATCGACATGGGTCAGCATGACCACGGCCACCTCTTCGGTGATCGCATCCGCCACCGCTTCGGGCGCGGGAGTGCGCAACTCGTGCCCCTTGCCGATGGTGCCCGCCAGTCCCTGCGCCATATACAGGTCCGTTGGAAAATTGCCGTTGTCGGACAGGATCACCCGACGGTCCGGGCGCATCTTCAGGGCCGCATCCAATGCCTGATAGACCTTGATCGACAGGGTATCGCCGGTTGCAACCGACCCTTCGGGCGCGCCGATCAGACCGGCAATCCGGTCGCCCACCACGCGGGGAAGGTCCATCCAGCCCGCCGTGTTCCACGCGCGGATCAACTGCTGGCCCCATTCCTGTTCGATCACAGCCGTCGCCCGGGCTGCGGCCCCCTTGGGCAAGACGCCCAGCGAATTGCCATCCAGATAGATGACACCTTCAGGAATATCGAACAGGTCTTTTCTCGGCAGGCTTGCAGCCATCTTACAATTCTCCTCGGACGTTCCACAGTTCGGGGAACAATTCCACACCCAGCATCCGACGCAAGTATTGCACACCGGACGTCCCGCCAGTTCCACGCTTGAACCCGATCACCCGTTCCACGGTCGTGACATGGTTGAACCGCCAACGGCGAAAGTAATCTTCCAGATCAACCAGTTTTTCACCCAGTTCATACAGCGTCCAATAACGATCTACGTCGCTATAGACCGTCGTCCACGCGGCCTGGATGGCGGGATGGGCTTCGTGCGGGGCATCAAGCTTGGGCGCGGGCATGGCGTCAAGGGTGCCGTGCACCCCCCGGAACAGGAGGGCAACCACGTCGTCATAGAAACTTGGACGGGCAAGCTCGGCAGACAGCCAGTCGTGCACCTCCGGCACATGCGCATGGGGGCGCAGCATATTGGCATTGCGGTTGCCAAGAACGAATTCGATCATGCGGTATTGGTAGGACTGGAACCCGGATGAATTGCCAAGCGTCTTGCGGAACCGCGTATAGTCGGCCGGGGTCATGGTGCGCAGCACGTCCCATGCGCTGTTAAGCTGTTCGAAGATCCGGCTGACACGGGCCAGCATCTTGAACATCGCGGGCATTTCCCCGGCCTCCAGCGCGGCGCGGGCCGCCGAAAGTTCGTGGATTGCCAGCTTCATCCACAGCTCGCTGGTCTGATGTTGGATGATGAACAGCATTTCATCATGCGCGGGGCTGAGCGGGGATTGCAGCGACAGGATGTCGTCGATCTTCAGGTAATCGCCATAGGACATGGCCCCGTCGAAACTCATCCGGGCGCCATCGGTTTCCGGGTTATAGGGTTGGCTGGTCATGACGGGGTCCTGAGTTTGAAACGCTGGATCTTGCCGGTCGCTGTCTTGGGGAGCGATTTGGCGAATACGACCGAGCGGGGGTATTTATAGGGGGCGATCACCGCCTTGACGTGATCCTGAAGCATCTTTGCCATGGCGTCGCCGGGCACCGCGTCCGCGCCCAAAACCACATGCGCCTGCACGATCTGGCCGCGGTCATCGTCGGGCACGCCGATCACCGCGCATTCGGCCACCGCGTCATGGGACAACAGCGCCGCTTCCACCTCGGGCCCGGCGATGTTGTAGCCGGACGACAGGATTATGTCGTCATTGCGGGCGGCAAAGTGGAAATACCCTTCTTCGTCCTGCACGAAAGTATCGCCGGTGATGTTCCAACCGTCCTGCACATATTCCGCCTGCCGTTCCCCGAACAGGTAGCGGCAGCCGGTTGGGCCACGCACGGCCATGCGCCCCGGCTCTCCGCGCGGCAGTTCCGCACCGTCGGGGCCAACGACCTTTGCCTCGTATCCCGCGACCGGTTTGCCGGTGCTGGCGGGGCGGTGGTCTTCGAACCGATTGGTGACGAAGATATGCAGCATCTCGGTCGCACCGATTCCATCCAGCATCGGCTTGCCCGTCTTGGCCATCCATTCGTTATAGACCGGGCCGGGCAGGGTTTCGCCCGCCGAAACCGCCGCCCGCAGGCTGGACAGGTCCGCGCCTTCGTCCATCGCCCGCATCATCGCCCGATAGGCGGTCGGCGCGGTGAAACAGACGGTGGCGCGGTATTTTTCGATGATTTCGACCATATTGGGGGGCGAGGCATTTTCCAAAAGCGTCGCTGCGGCCCCGAACCGCAACGGGAACACAGCCAGCCCGCCCAGCCCGAAGGTAAAGGCCAAGGGGGGCGATCCGACGAATACATCGTCTGGCGTCACGCCCAGCACCTCGCGCGCGTAGCCATCCGCGATGATCATCAGGTCGCGGTGGAAATGCATCGTCCCCTTCGGATCGCCGGTAGAGCCGGAAGTGAAGCCGATCAGCGCCACATCGTCCTGACTGGTCTGCACCGCGTCAAAGCGGACGGGCTTTTCCAGCGCCAGACGGTCAAGGTCCGCGTCATGGTTCGAGGTTCCATCAAATGCCGTGACCGAGGTCAGCCCATCACAAAGCGCGGCGCAGGCGGTCATTTCCTCCATCAGACGCATGTCGCACAGGGCGTGGGTGATCTGCGCCTTTTCGACGTATTTCGCCAGTTCGGCGGCACGCAGCATGGGCATGGTGTTGACAACTACCGCGCCCGCCTTGGTCGCGGCCAGCCAGCAGGCCACCATCGCCGGGTTATTGGCGGACCGGATCAGAACGCGGTTGCCCGGTTTTATCCCCAGATCATCGACCAGCACATGGGCCAGCCGGTTGGTCCAATCGGTCAGTTCCTTATAGGTGCGCCGCCGCCCGTTGCCGATCAGGGCGGTATGATCGCCGAAGCCCCGCGCGACCATCGCATCGGTCAGTTCGACCGCCGCATTCAGCCGGTCCGGGTAGTCGAACCCGTCCAGCAGCAGGTCCGGCCAACTGTCCTGTGGCGGCAGGTTGTCCCGAGCGAAACTGTCCACATGCGCCGTCTGTCCGAGCATCTCATGCCTCTCCCATGTTGGCCTGCGTTTGCCGCGCGATCACCACGCGCTGCACGTCCGACGCGCCTTCGTAGATACGCAGCGCCCGGATTTCGCGATAAAGCCGTTCGACGGTTTCGCCCGACCTGACCCCGTCCCCACCATGTAGCTGCACCGCCCGGTCGATGACCTTTTGCGCGGCTTCGGTCGAAAACAGCTTGGCCATCGCTGCCTCGCGCGTCACACGCGGCGCACCCATGTCCTTGGCCCATGCCGCGCGATAGGTCAGCAGGGCCGATGCATCCACGTCCAGCGCCATATCCGCGATATGACCCTGCACCATTTGCAGGTCGATCAGCGGGGCACCTTGCACATGTCGGGAGGTGACACGCGCAAGGGCCTCGTCCAGCGCGCGACGGGCAAAGCCCAGCGCGGCCGCCGCGACGGTAGAACGGAACACGTCCAGCACGGACATGGCGATCTTGAACCCCTGCCCCGGCGTGCCGATAAGGGAAGACGCGGGAATGCGACAATCGGTGAACCTCAGGGTGGCCAGCGGATGCGGCGCAATGGTCTCCAGCCGTTCGACCACTTCGAACCCCCGCAGACCCGCAGGCACGACAAAGGCCGACATGCCCTTCGCGCCAGGCGCTTCGCCCGTCCGCGCAAAAAGCGTATAGACGTCAGCGATCCCGCCGTTGGATATCCATGTCTTTTCGCCGTTCAGGACATAGTGGTTCCCGTCCCGCCGGGCCGTCATCGTGTTGTTCGCCACATCCGACCCCGACCCCGGTTCGGTCAGGGCAAAGGCAGCGATCGCCTGGCCGGTCCGCGTCAGGGGCAGCCATTCGGATTTCTGCGCACGACTGCCAAACAGGGAAATCGCGCCCGTACCCAACCCTTGCATGGCAAAGGCGAAATCGGCCAGACCATCGTGGCGGGCAAGGGTTTCGCGGGTCAGGCACAGGCTGCGAACGTCCAGTGTTTCACCGTCTGCGGCGGCCGTGTGATCCAGCCAGCCGGCCTTACCCAACTTGCTGACAAGGATGTGGCAGGCGGAATCGGTGCACCCGTGGTCAACGCCTTGCAGGGTGTGCGTGGACCACTCATCCAGATCCTGCGCCAGACGCCTGTGGCGATCGTCGAAAAACGGCCAGTCAAGAAAGCTCCGGTCAGCCATCAGTCGCCCTCGAACACAGGTTTCTTTTTAGCAACGAACGCATGGTAGGCGCGGTGGAAATCCTGCCCCTGCATGCAGATCGCCTGTGCCTGCGCCTCGGCCTCGATCGCCTGATCAAGGCCCATGGACCATTCCTGCGCCAGCATCGTCTTGGTCATCATATTGGCAAAGCCTGGCCCGGCGGCGATGCGCGCCGCCATGTCCCCGGCGGTGTCCATCAGGTCGGCTTGCGGCACGACGCGGTTGAAGAACCCCCATGCGGCGCCTTCTTCGGCGGTCATCGACCGGCCCAGATACAAAAGCTCTGCCGCCCGCCCCTGCCCGATGATCCGGGGAAGGATGGCGCAGGCGCCCATGTCACAGCCCGCCAGCCCGACGCGGTTGAACAGAAAGGCGACCTTTGCCTCTGGCGTCGCCACCCGCAGGTCCGACGCCATTGCAATGATCGCCCCGGCCCCGGCGCAGACCCCATCAACCGCCGCGATGATGGGTTTGCCGCAGCCGATCATCGCCTTGACCAGGTCTCCGGTCATACGGGTAAAGGCCAACAGATCCTTCATGTTCATCTTGGTCAGCGGCCCGATGATATCGTGCACGTCCCCGCCTGAACTGAAATTCCCGCCATTTGGGCCGAAGACCACGGCCTTCACCTCTTCGTCGTAGTGCAGGTCGCGAAACCAGTCGCGCAATTCGGCGTAGCTGTCGAAGGTCAGGGGGTTCTTTCGGTCCGGACGGTCCAGCGCGACATGCGCGATTCCGCCCTCGATGCGGCACTGGAAATGGGTCACGTCGCTGCGCATGTCAGTCGTCCTCCAGCGTGTCCAGCAAATGGTCGAGGCGAAGAACCATGCCCGCCACGTCATCGGCATTCAGCCCGGCCAGAATTTCGTCGATCCACTCTTCGTGGCGGGCGGCATGCTCGGCAAAGGCCGCGTTGCCCTTGGGTGTCAGCCGCACAAGGTTGGCCCGCCGGTCGCCCGGGACCGACACCCGCAGCGCCAGCCCGTCCTCTGTCAGCTTGTCGACGATGCCGGTGATGTTGCCGTTCGACACTCGCAGCCTGCGGGAAATCTCGCTCATCTTGAGCCCCTCGGGCACCCGCGACAGGGCCGACATCACATCGAACCGCGGCAGGGTCGTGCCCAGTTCCGACCGCAACCGGCGGCGCAGTTCCTCTTCGATCAGGCCCGAGGTCTTGAGCAGCTTCAGCCACAGCCGCAGCCGTGATTTCGACATCGGTTCGGATTTGCGGGCGTCCGCCGGTTTGGGTGTCATATCTCGCCTCCTGACAGGGTCAGCGCATGGCCATTGACCGAGCGCGCCGCGTCCGAACAAAGCCACAGCGCGGTTCCCGCGACCTCTTCGGGCTGGATGAACCGCCCTTGCGGGTTACCGGCCAAAAGGCTGGCGCGGGCGGCGGATTCGTCCATGCCGGTCTTTTCGATGATATTGGCGATGGATCGGTCCAGCAGCGGGGTTTCGATGAAACCGGGGCAAATCGCGTTGGCGGTGACGCCGCTGTTGCCCAGTTCCAGCGCCAGCGACCGGGTTAGCCCGACCACCGCATGTTTTGCCGCCGCATAGCCCGACACATAGGCATAGCCCTTCAGCCCGGCAGTCGAGGCGACGGCGATTAGCCGCCCCCATCCGTCCGTCTTCATGTCGGGCAGGGCCGCCTGCCATGCGTTGACCACCCCGCCCAGATTGACGGCCAACATCGCGTGAAGCTGATCGGGGGTCATCCGGTGGAACGGGGTGCTTTCGGCGGCCCCGGCATTGGCCACGACCACCGAAACCGGCCCGTTCAACCCGCGCGCCTGCCGGAACGCGGCGCGTACGGTGTCGGGGTCTGTCACATCGCAGGTCACCCAACCGATGAATTTATGTTGCTTTGCCACCTCGCGCAGGGGGCCTTCGCGGCGGCCCAAGATCGTGACCTTTGCGCCCGCATGTGCAAAGGCCTCGGCCATGGCCCGGCCAACGCCAGTGCCGCCACCGGTCACAACGATATGACGCCCGTCGACACTCATACCCGGATCGCCTCTGCTTCGCGGTCAGCCAGCCGCCACGCCTGATCGCGGCCCGCCAGATAGGGCAGCGGCCAATCCGGAGCCGCGCGGTCCCCGATGCGGGCGGCCTCGTGCAGGGTCCAGAAGGGATCGGCCAGATGCGGGCGGCCCACGGCGACCAGATCGGCCCGGCCCGCCATGAGGATCGAATTGGCGTGGTCGGCCTCGTAGATATTGCCGACGGCCATCGTGGCGATCCCCGCCTCGTTGCGTATCCGGTCGCTGAACGGGGTCTGGAACATGCGGCCATAGACGGGCCTTGCCTGGCTGCTGGTCTGGCCCGCGCTGACGTCTATGATGTCGGCGCCTGCCGCGCTGAAGGCGCCTGCGATTTCAACGGCCTCTTCCGGCGTCACGCCATCCTCTCCCACCCAGTCATTGGCGGATATTCGCACCGACATCGGCTTGGCCTCGGGCCAGACCGCGCGCATGGCGGCAAAAACCTCCAGCGGATAGCGCATCCGGTTCTCAAGGCTCCCGCCATATTCGTCGCCGCGCCTGTTCGACATGGGTGAGATGAAGGACGACAGTAGATAGCCATGCGCCGCATGCAGTTCGATCATGTCGAACCCGGCCCGATCGGCCATCTGCGCCGCCGCGACGAACTGATCCCGAACCATGTCCATATCCGCGCGGGTCATTTCGCGCGGGATTGCGTTGCGGTCAGACCATGGAATGGCCGAGGCCGACATGACCTCCCAGTTCCCGCCCTTCAGCGGTGCGTCCATCTCCTCCCACCCCAGTTGGGTGGACCCTTTGCGCCCCGAATGCCCGATCTGGCAGCAGATCTTCGCGTCCGTTTCGGCGTGAACGAAATCCGTCAGCCGCCGCCATGCGGTTTCGTGTTCCAACGCATAAAGGCCCGGACAGCCCGGCGTGATCCGCCCTTCGGCCGACACACAGGTCATTTCGGTATAGACCAGACCCGCCCCGCCCTTGGCCCGTTCGCCGTAATGGACAAGATGCCAATCGGTCGGGCAACCGTCGACTGCCTTGTATTGCGCCATGGGGGACACGACGATCCGGTTCTTCAGCGCCATGTCGCGTAGGGCAAAGGGCGCGAACATCGGCGCGCGCACCGGGGCGTCCATTGCGACCCCCGCCCGGGTCTGGAACCAGCGTTCTGCGCTTTCCAGCCACTTCGGATCGCGCAGGCGCAGGTTTTCGTGGCTGATCCGCTGCGACCGGGTAAGCAGGGAATAGGCGAACTGCACCGGGTCAAGGTCCAGATAGCGTTCGACCTGTTCAAACCATTCCAGCGAGTTACGCGCCGCCGATTGCAGGCGCAGAACCTCCAGCCGGCGCTCTGCCTGATAGCGTTCGAACGCCGCTTCCATCGTCGGTTCCGAATGCAGGTAGGTGGCCAGCGAAATCGCGCTGTCAAAGGCCAGACGCGACCCAGAACCGATGGAGAAATGTCCGGTCGCCGCTGCGTCGCCCATCAGCACCACGTTTTCGTAATGCCATGTTTCGCAGATCACGCGCGGGAAGTTCATCCAGACGGCGGAACCGCGCAGATGGGCCGCGTTCGAGCGCAGCTCATGCCCACCCAGATGCGACTCGAATATCCGGCGGCATGTCTCGACCGTTTCTTCCTTGGACATGCCTTCGAACCCCCAGCGATCCCAGGTGTCCTGCTGGCATTCGACGATGAATGTCGCGGTGTTTTCGTCGAACTGATAGACATGGGCCCAGACCCAGCCGTGTTCCGTCTTTTCAAAGATGAAGGTAAAGGCGTCGTCGAATTTCTGGTTGGTGCCAAGCCAGACAAACTTGCACTCGCGCACGTCAATATCCGGGCGGAACTGATCAATGTATTCGGCGCGGACGCGCGAATTGATCCCATCGGTCGCGACCACCAGATCAAAATCCTTGCGGTAGTCTTCGGCGCTGGTGAATTCGGTTTCAAACCGCATGTCCACACCCAGATCACGGGCGCGTTCCTGCAACAGGATCAGCATCTGCCTACGCCCGATCCCGGCAAAGCCGTGCCCGCCTGACACCGTACGCACCCCGTCATGGATGACAGCGATATCGTCCCAATAGGCAAAATGATCGCGGATCGCGCGGGCGCTGACCGGGTCGTTGATTTCAAGGTTTTCCAGCGCATCGTCGGAAAGGACCACGCCCCAGCCGAATGTATCGTTTGCGCGGTTGCGTTCGACGACCACCACCTCGTGTGACGGGTCGCGCAGCTTCATCGAGATGGCGAAATACAGGCCCGCCGGACCCCCACCAAGACATGCAACACGCATTTCCGGCCCTCCACAGTGACGCCCAGTGCAGGCGGCTTTCGCCCGGACTGTGGAAGCAGCCTAGCCAGAGTCGGAATTTACTTCAAGCTTGAAATATCTAGACCTAAATGATATTGAATCTGGCGAATACGGCAATCTGCAACGGGCCCTCATGATCCAACCCGACAACCATCTCCAGGCCATCGCGCCGGATCGCCCGCTGTGCAGTTTCTTGGCAGCAGGGCACTAATGGTCGTCAGCATCGAAAGAAACGGCACGGTCGCCGTGGTCACGATCGACAATCCGCCGGTCAACGCGACCGGGCAGGCCGTCCGCCAAGGACTATGGGATGCCGTGGCGGCGACAGAGGCAGACCCCGAGGTTTCGGCGGTCGTGCTGGCCTGCTCCGGGCGCACATTTGTTGCGGGTGCCGACATTCGCGAATTTGGCCACCCCCCGCGCGACCCGCGTCTGCCTGATGTGCTGCGCCGGATCGAAGCGGCAACCAAGCCCTGGGTTGCCGCGATCCACGGCACGGCGTTGGGGGGCGGGCTGGAACTGGCCATGGCCTGCCGCCGGCGCGTGGCGCGTGCCGATGCCAGGCTTGGCCTGCCCGAGGTGACACTGGGCCTTATCCCCGGCGCGGGCGGAACCGTGCGCCTGCCCCGGCTGGTGGCCGTGGACGTCGCGCTGGACATGATCGCCACAGGAAAACCCGTCAACGCCCGCCGCGCGTTCGAAACCGGGCTGATCGATGCGGTGGCAACGAGCGACCTGCTAGAAGCCGCCATCGACATGGCGCGGAGCGGCACTTCCCCTGCCCCGACACTTGCACGGCCTGTAAGGTCTGAAACCGCGCCGGGGGCATTCGATGCAGCGGCGGAAAGGATACAGTCGCGGGCGCGTGGGCAGATTGCCCCAGAGGCAGCGGTGGAGGCATTGCGCAATGCCATCGCCCTTCCTGTTGAACAGGCGTTGTTGCGGGAAGCGGCGACGTTCCAGTCCCTGCGCGACAGCGACCAGTCGAAAGCTTTGCGCCACATCTTCTTTGCCGAACGGGCAACCACGCGACTGGACCGGCTAAAGGGCGTCACCCCCCTGCCTCTGTTCCATGTGGGCATCATCGGCGGCGGCACGATGGGCGCCGGGATCGCAGCGGCCTGCCTTCTGGCCGGGCTGACCGTCACGATGATCGAACGGGACGTCATTGCCGCCAGTGCCGGGCGGGACCGTGTCCAGACCATCCTCGACGACAGCCTGAAGCGTGGCAAGCTGACCCCGGCGACCCACGCCGACCGGCTTGCCGCCTTTGCCGCGACCGATACCTATGCCGCGCTGTCCGACGCCGATCTTGTGATCGAAGCGGTGTTCGAAGACATATCGGTAAAACAGACGGTCTTTGCTCAGCTTGATAGGGTGGTGCGGCCAGACGCGGTTCTGGCAACCAATACATCCTACCTTGACGTGGGCGCCCTTGCCGCCGCGTCTGCCGATCCGGGCCGGGTGATCGGGCTTCATTTCTTTTCGCCTGCGCACATCATGAAGCTTCTGGAAATCGTGGTGCCGAACGGGTTGGACGACAGGGTGCTTGCCACCGGCGTCGCGCTGGCCAAACAGCTGGGCAAGATCCCGGTGCTGGCCGGGGTCTGCGACGGGTTCATCGCCAACCGGATCATGTCCGCCTACCGGCAAGAGGCCGAATACATGCTGGAGGATGGTGCCCTGCCGTGGCAGATCGACGCCGCGATGGAAGATTTCGGGTTTCCGATGGGCCTGTTTCAGATGCAGGACCTTGCCGGGCTGGATATCTCCTGGGCCATGCGTAAACGCCGCGCGGCGACCCGCGACGCCGATCAGCGCTATGTCCATATCGGCGACCTTTTGTGCGAGGCGGGACATTTCGGGCGCAAGTCGGGCCGTGGCTATTACACCTACGACGCCGCGGGCAAACCGCTGCCCAGCCCCGAGACCGAGGCCCTGATCCTGTCGGAAAGCGCGCGCAAGGGCATTACGCGTCAGCCCATCGCGCCCGCGCGGATCATCGACCGGCTGCTTGGCGTCATGCGGGCAGAGGCCGGGCGCATTCTGGACGAAGGCATCGCGCAAAGCCCGGATGACATCGATGTGGTGATGGTCAACGCCTTTGGCTTTCCACGTTGGCGAGGCGGGCCAATGCATTTGGGGGCGCTGGGCACATAGCCCTCCGGTCAGGCATCCGGGACGGCGGCGCGCGCCGCGCTCCAGCCCTTGCGGAAGGCCTTGGGCGAGACCCCGAATTTCTTGCGGAATTGCACAGACAGGTGATCGGTCGAATTGAACCCCGTCGCCGCCGCGATTTCCGTCACCGACATGTTGGTTTCGTTCAACAGCGCATGGGCCCGGCTGATCCGCAGGTCATAGTAGAACCGGCTGGGCGACACGTTGGTGTATTTCTTGAACAGGCGCTCCAGCTGGCGTCGCGACACGTCCAGCCGGTCGCAGATATCCTCGATCTGAAGCGGGTCTTCCAGCCGGTCCGTCATCAGCTGGATGGCGTTCAAGAGGTGCTGATTGCGGCTACCAATGGCCACTGACAGGGCCGATTTTTGCGGCGCCTTCCGGTTCGACGCGCGGGCATGGATGCACATGTCGGCCACGATCACCGCCAGTTCCCGGCCATGGTCGTTTTCGATGATTTCCAGCATCATGTCGGTCGCCGCCGACCCGCCGCCGCAGGTCATCAGCTTGTCTTCGATTTCATAGAGGTTCTGGGTCGGTTCCAGATCGGGGAAATGTTCCCGGAACGACGGCTGGTTTTCCCAGTGCAATGTGAACGCCC
Organism: Marivivens marinus; assembly: GCF_035969385.1. NCBI lineage: Bacteria > Pseudomonadati > Pseudomonadota > Alphaproteobacteria > Rhodobacterales > Paracoccaceae > Marivivens > Marivivens marinus. The sequence continues at coordinate 242,450 of NZ_JAYKKJ010000003.1, forward strand.
GGTCCCCGATCAGCCCCGCTTGCGCCAGCGCAAAGGCCCCGGAACAGATCCCGCCCATCGTCGCCCCGAAACTGCGCTGCCGCCGCAGCCAGGCAAGGTCGATGGGCTGGGCCGCTTCGTTCGGTTCCACCCCGGAACAGACAAAGACCGTGTCCTTGCCCCCCAGTTTCGGCAGCCCCATGTCGGGCGTGATCCGAACCCCGTTGGAACAGCGCACGGCCACCCCATCGGCAGTCACCGTATACCAGCGATAGAGCATCCGCTTGGTGACCTGATTGGCGACCCGCAGCGGCTCTACCGCCGAGGAAAACGCCAGCATCGTCAGCTTGGGCAAAAGCAGGAAGTGAAAGTCGCGCGGAGGGCCGTCATAGCTGACGTTCAGGCTGGCCGCCCCTTTCGGGATGAAATCGTCTAGGTCCATCGTCGTCCCGTCGCGCTGCGCCTCCGGCTGGCCGGTCTATAACCGCTCTGGCCATCCCCTGAAAGCCCCTGCCCGCCTAGAGGATCCGAAACACCTTGTCGCGCGCGGTCGCCCCGCGGATCAGGTCCAGCCGGGTTTTCGGCAGGCCCAGCGCCTTGGACAGCAGCTTGACCACCGCCTTGTTGGCCTTGCCGTCCTCGGGCACGGTGGTGACATAGACCCGGATCGCACCACCCTCTGCCACAATCCTGTCGCGCGCGGCCTTCGGGGTCACGCGCACGGCAATCTCGGCGCCCTCTTGGGCAAGGTGGGACAGGTCCGGGAGGCTCATCCCTTGCCCTTATCCCGGATCGGTGGAACTGTCACCGCCGACACGGGATCAAAGGGGCAAATCATGGCGACAGGGTTTTTCTGGGACGAGAAATGTTTCTGGCATTCGGGCGGCAACTATGCCGAAAACCTGCCTGTCGGCGGGCTGGTGCAACCGGTCGTCAATGGCGGCCTGCCCGAGACGCCGGAATCCAAGCGCCGTTTGAAGAACCTGATCGAGGTGACGGGGCTGGCCCGCGACCTGGTCCTGCAGGGGGCCGATCCGGTGACCACCGAAGACCTGCTGCGGGTTCACCCCCAACGCTACCTGACCGAATTCAAGCGCCTGTCCGACACGGGCGGCGGAGAACTTGGGCGGCGCACCCCCTTTGGCCCCGGTGGCTACGAGATGGCGGCGCAGTCGGCGGGCCTTGCCAAAGCCGCACTGTTTTCGGTCCTGCGCGGCGATCTGGACAACGCCTATTCCCTGTCGCGCCCGCCCGGGCACCATTGCCTGCCCGAATATCCCAACGGATTCTGCCTGTTCGCCAATATCGCCATCGCGATCGAGGCCGCCCGCGCCGCGGGACTGGCCAAACGCTTTGCCGTGCTGGACTGGGACGTGCACCACGGCAACGGGACCGAGGCGATCTTTTACGACCGGGCCGATGTGCTGACCGTGTCGATCCATCAGGACCGGAACTACCCGTGGGACACCGGCGCGTTCGAGGACCGGGGCGTAGGCGCGGGTGAAGGGACCAATCTGAACATCCCCCTGCCCGCCGGGTCGGGCCAGGCGACCTATCTGGACGCGATGGACCGCCTTGCCCTGCCCGCGATCCGCGATTTCTCCCCGGATGTGCTGATCATCGCCTGCGGGTTTGACGCCGCCGCGATGGACCCGCTGGGCCGGATGCTGTGCCACATGGGCAGCTTCCGCGCCATGACCCGGCAGGTGATGGACCTTGCCGCCGAGGTCTGCGACGGCCGGTTGGTCATGGTCCACGAAGGCGGCTATTCCGAAACCTATGTTCCCTTCTGTGGCCATGCTGTTCTGGCGGAACTGTCGGGCAGCGCCATCGACGCGCCAGACCCCTTTGGCGACATCTGGGACATTCGCCAGCCCGACGCCCGGTTTGAAGAATTCACCAAGGGGTTGATCACCGATATGGCATCGGCGCTTGCCTGACCCTATCTAGGGGCTGACCACATGAACGAAGGACCGCAGATGCCCGACCGGAACCAACCCGCCCTCGATTTCCTGCTGACCCGCCGGTCCTACCCGGCCAAGATGATGACCGGGCCGGGGCCGGACGAGGCCGCGCTGACCGAAATTCTGACGGCGGCGCTGCGGGTGCCGGATCATGGCAAGCTGGAACCCTGGCGGCTGGTGGTGCTGGAAGATGCGGCCCTGAACCGGATCGCGGCCGAGATCGAGGCGCGTGGCCCAGCTGCAGGCGTCGACCCCGACAAGATCGCCAAATCGGCGGGCACCTACCGGGGATCGCCGCTGGCGGTGATGGTGGTGTCAGCCCCCGTGCCCTCCGACAAGATCCCCGAGATCGAACAGGTCCAATCGGCGGCCGCGCTTTGCCTTGGGCTGGTCAACGCGGCCACGGCGGCGGGCTGGGGCGCGAACTGGCTATCGGGCTGGTTCAGCCATGATCGGACCTTCGCGACCGAGGTTCTGGGCATTGGGACCGGCGAAACCGTTGCCGGGCTGATCCATATCGGCACCCCCGGCCCCGCCGCGCCCGACCGGCCCCGCCCGGACCTGTCAAAGATCGTCAGCCGGGTTTCCGAATGATCCTGTCCGACTTCCTGAAAGCCGTGGGGCAACTGCCCGACGGCCGGTTTCAGCGGGTGCTGTGGCTGGGCATCGCCCTGACCATCGCGCTCTTGTACGGGGCCTATGCAGGGCTGTTGTGGCTTGTCTCGCTGATCGACCCGCAGGCCATAACCCTGCCCGGCGTGGGCGAAATCACATGGATCGGCGACCTTCTGTCCTGGGGATCGCTGTTCTTCATGCTGTTTCTATCAATCTTCCTGATGATCCCGGTCGCCTCGGCCATCACCTCGCTGTTTCTGGACGACATCGCACAGGCGGTCGAGGACGCGCATTACCCGCACCTGCCCCGCCCCCCACGCGTGACCTTCTGGGAGGGATTGAAGGACTCCGTCAATTTCCTTGGCGTGCTCCTCGGGGCGAATATCCTTGCGATATTCGCCTATGTGATCCTGCCCTTCGCCGCGCCGGTCATCTTTTACGGGTTGAACGGGTTCCTGCTGGGGCGGGAATACTTCCAACTGGCCGCGATGCGGCGCGAAGGGCGCGACGGGGCCAAGGCGCTACGGTCGCGGCATTTCGGGGAAATCTGGCTTGCGGGGTGCCTGATGGCCGTGCCGCTGACGATCCCGCTGGTGAACCTTCTGGTCCCGATCCTTGGGGCCGCGACCTTTACCCATCTCTACCACCGGCTGGCGGCAAAGGTGGGTTGAAACCCACCTTGCGGTGTTGCGCTGAAACGTAGGGTGGGTCTTGACCCACCCTAACGAAGCGTCAGTCCGTTTGCACCGATTGCGGCGTGGACATCCGGTGGAACCAGTCGATGTCGCGCACGCTGATCACCCCCGACAGGATCGTCCCGGCGATCACCACCCAGATCGGCACCGCGACCAGGGTCACGATCTTTGCCTTGCGCTTGAAGCTGAAATCCGCCGGGGCCGACGAATGGGTGCCCGGCACGACATCGCCCCGGTCGCCCTGGGTTTCCAGCCGCAGCGGCAGAACGATGAACAGCACCATGAACCAGATCACGGCCAGAAGGACTAGTGCCGATGTAATAGCCATTGCGGGGTTCCTTTCGTCGGTTCGATGCGGGCCTTGGGCCCTAGACCTGTTCTAGCTCGACCAGGCAGCCGTTAAAGTCTTTCGGGTGCAGAAACAGGACCGGCTTGCCATGGGCGCCGATCTTTGGTTCGCCGGTGCCCAGAACCCGGGCGCCAGTTGCCTTCAGATGGTCGCGGGCGGCGATGATATCCTCAACCTCGTAGCAGACATGGTGAATGCCGCCCGAGGGGTTCTTGTCCAGAAACCCCTTGATCGGGCTGTCGTCACCCAGCGGATACAGAAGTTCGATCTTGGTGTTGGGAAGCTCGATGAACACCACGGTGACGCCGTGATCGGGTTCGTCCTGCGGCGCGCCGACCTTGGCCCCCAGCGCGGTGCGATATTGGGCCGATGCGGCGTCGAGGTCCGGAACAGCGATGGCGACGTGATTCAGGCGACCGATCATGGAAATATCCCTTTCGCAACTTTGCGCCGGTTATTCCCCGGCGGGCGCGATGACGCAACGGGCAAAGCGTCGCGGGGCGCGCGCGTCGGCGTTAACCCCGCGTTCACCAAGCCTGTGCATCAATCTGTCCAGTTCAACTGCTGCCTTCCAGAGGACTGGACCATGGACAACCTTGACGACTTCCTTGTGATGCGGCCGCCGACCGCCAACCGCCCGTTGCTGGGGCTGACGGTTCTGGTGGTGGAAGACAGCCGCTTTGCCTGCGACGCGATCCGCCTTTTGTGCCAGCGGTCCGGCGCGCGGATCCGGCGGGCCGACAGCCTTGCCCACGCCCGCCAGCACCTGAAGGTCTATCGTCCTTCTGTCGTCATCGTCGATCTTGGCCTGCCCGACGGCCCGGGCGAAGGGTTGATCCATGACCTGACCCACGGGACGCCACGGGTTGACGTCGTCCTTGGCACCAGCGGCGACCCGGATGCTGCCAACCGTGCCATGGATGCCGGGGCGGATGGGTTCATTGCCAAGCCCGTCGCCTCTTTGTCCGCGTTCCAGAACGCAATCCTGTCGCTTCTGCCCAAGGACCGGCAGCCGCCCGGCCCGCGCCTTGTCCGGGACGAGGTGGTCGAACCTGATCCGCTGGCCCTGCGCGACGATCTGGCCTTGGTCGCGGATGTTCTTGCCGACAGGGGCGCCCTGTCGTCCGACACGGTCGCTTATCTGTCGCAATTCGTGGGCGGCCTTGCCCGGACCGCCGACGATACGGACCTTGGCGAGGCTGCAGGCCGCCTTGGCCAGTCCCGCAGTGACCCTGCCTTGATCGCCGCCGCCCGCGCCGACCTGTCAAGACTGGTCACCGCCCGGCTGGGTGCGTCGGGGCCGATCTAGCGCACTGTCGCAGGCAGCCGGCCCAAGCGGCACCGACGCAATATTGCCCAAAAAACGATCTGCGGCGGTCAATCTCCTGTCACCGCCGGGTCGAATTGGGGTGCGATCCCAGAGAATAAGCGGAATTGACCAATATCCGTGAACAATGAGTTGTAACGAGTAGAGGACAGAGCAATGACCCCTTTTCTGCAAACCTTCGTGACATCCGAAGACGGCAATACGACCATCGACTGGATGGTTCTGACTGCCGGCCTTTTGCTTCTGAGCGTGGCGGTGGCAACCGCCATCGGCGGCCCGACCACCGGGATCGCCGACGAGACCGCGGCGGTCATTTCGACCCTGTAGGGCTACCTGACGATCCCGGGATCGGCCCCAAGGTCGACCCCGGGAAAGATCATTCCCGCAAGCGTGGACGGTTTGACCCCGTATAGCGCCCGCAGGACCCAGGCGGCATAGGCCCGCACATCACGCGTCGGCATCAGGTCGCGACCATCGTAAAGGTCGAAATCGGACAGTCCCGGCCAGTCGCCCAGCACCCTGCCCCCCCGCAGGGCACCCCCGGCATAGATCATCGCCCCGCCGGTGCCGTGATCCGTGCCTAGGGTTCCGTTTTCCCGCGCGGTGCGCCCGAATTCCGTCAGACAGAGGATCGCGGTCCGGTCCCAATGGTCTGCCAGCCCCGCCCGAAGCGTCAGAAGAACCGCCGCCAGCCGGTCCAGTGCACGGGACAGGTATTGGCCCTGCCGATTGTGGGTATCCCAGCCCGACAGCGAGAAACTGGCGATCCGCGATGTGCCCCTCAGCCGCCCGGCCGCGAATTCGGCCAGCTTGATATGGTCACCGCGCAGGGCGATCCCTTCCATCATCGGATCGCTGGAGATCATGTCTTCCAGCGCCGCGTCGGCCCCGGCCTCTGCGTCGATCTGCTGGGCGATTTCGATCGCCTCGGCGCTGGCCTGTTCAAAAAGCGGGTCACCGTCATGCACCAGTTCGATCAGGCGGCGGGTGCTGGGGTTCAGGTCCAGCTGCGCCTCGGGCGCCCAATGCGCCACCTCTGCCGCGCCTGCCAGAATCAGCATCCTGTCGCGCCCGATGGCATAGGCGGTGTCGGATTGCGCGCCCGGCACGACCTGCACCAGCCGGTTCAGCCAACCGTCCCGCAGATCGCCCTTGGGGTCCGCCACCCCGGCCTCGAGCACATCCTGCCCATCGAAATGGGACCGGACATCGCGATAAGGGGTCGAGGTCGCGTGGGCAAAGCCAAGATCGCCCGCGTCCCACAGCGGGCGCAGGGGCGCAAGGGCCGGGTGCAGCCCGAAGAACCCGTCAAGGTCGGGCCCGCCCCCGGCCGCGAGCGTCGGCCGCAGCCCCGCATAGAACGGGTCGCCATAGGGCCGCAGCACGTCCAGCCCGTCCATCGCCCCGCGCAGCACGATCACCACCAGCCGGTTGTCGCCGGGCACATCGGCAAAGGCCACGGGCGTCATCAGGGGCGACGCCGCCACCGAACAACCCAGCCCCAGCAAAAGGTCGCGTCTGGAAAGCGCCATGTCCTATCTCCTCTGGAAGGCGGCGGAACACAGGATAACGGCCACCCCGTCGCGTCGGCTGGGCGCCTCGCGGGCGGCCTGCGTCACGGCGGGTGCCGCGCCGGGGCCAAGCGCATCGGGCACAAACCGCATGGGCATCGGCAGGCGGTCGACCATCCGGCGTGGCACCGACAATGCCCAGTTGATCCGCGCCGCCATCCCCTGCGGCGTGACCCAGGCGTCGGGCTCTTCCGGCCATCCATCAGGGCCGATCGGTTTCTCCCAAGGCTGCCCCATCAGCCCCAGGGGGCGTTCAAAATCCCGCCGCACGATCCGCGGGTCAAGCGCTGTGATCGCCGCGCCCGGAACCGCCAGCGCCCTCAGGGACGACGCCACAAACCCAAACGGGTCTTTCACCTTGGCGCGTTCTGCCGTCCATGCCGCGGGATGGTCCAGCATCCTGTGCACAAACGACAGGAGGTCCCCACCCGTGGCCGAAAAATCAGCCGCCAGCGCATCGACCAGCCCCAAGGGCGGCAGGTCGGACACGAAATGTACCGCCAGTTTCCGGGCGATATGGCGGGCCGTTTCGGGCCGGGCGGCGATATCGGTCAGGGCGCGCCGGATCTCGGCCAGTTGTGGGGTGGGGCCATAGGTTTGCCCAAGAACCCTCTCTTCGCCCGGTTCCGCCGCCTCCGCCCGAAACCAGAATTCCCGGTCCCGATCCAGTGTCAGCCCGGTGAACAGCTCGGCCAGTTGCCGCACGTCGGTTTGGGAATATCCGCCTTCGACCCCCATCGTGTGCAGTTCAAGCACCTCGCGGGCAAGGTTTTCGTTCAGCCCCCGGCGTCCGCCGCCACCCACGCGGCTCTCCGGGCCGACGGATTGCGCCTGATCGAGGTAGAGGAGCATCATCGGGTGCAGCGTCACCGCCACCAGCATCTCCTCGAAGCGGCCCGTGACGTGTGGCCGGATCGCTTCTTCCACGAAGGGGGTCACAAGGTGGGACGACCCGCCAACCCGTGCGGTCAGGGTGAAATGATCGGCCCAGAACCGGACCAGACGTTCACGCAGCCCGTCCTCGGACTCGACCGCGCGTGCGAGTGTGGCGGCAAGCGTCTGCTGCCGTAATACCTGTGCGGCTTGCAGCATTTCGCGCCGGTCTTCCTCCAACCGGTCGGCGCGGTCGTCCTGTCCGGCGCGGCGGGCGGCGTTACGGTCGCGGGACACTTCGGACAACTGGCGCAGCGACGGTTCGGCGGCAGCATAGGTGGGGATCGGAAACCGGGCGGCGGCCAGATCGGGGCCGGACAGGCGGGCGATGATCGCGGGGACGCCGTCGGGCGAGGTCAGGCCGGGACGCAGCCCCATGCCAAACCGGGTTTCAAACAGGATGGGGTCAAACGACATAGAGGCACGCGCAACGGTTCATGCCCCCAATATAGGAAAAGGGGCTGCAAATGCCGCCCCTTTTCAGAACCTTGATACAATTTTCCGCCGATCAGTCCTCGGGCGGCAGCACCCGCAGCCGCAATTCACGCAGCTGTTCGTTGCTGGGATCGCTGGGCGCGTTCATCATCAGGTCTTCAGCCCGCTGGTTCATCGGGAACATGATGACCTCGCGGATATTGACCGTATCGGCCAGCAGCATGACGATCCGGTCGATCCCGGCGGCGCAGCCCCCGTGCGGCGGGGCGCCATAGTGGAACGCCTGAAACAGGGCGCCGAACCGGTTCTTGACCTCGTCCTCGCCATAGCCCGCGATTTCAAACGCCTTCAGCATCACGTCCGGCTTGTGGTTGCGGATCGCGCCCGAGACCAGTTCATAGCCGTTGCAGGCAAGGTCATACTGGAAGCCTTTGACTTCCAGCGGGTCGCCCATCAGCGCCTCCATCCCGCCCTGCGGCATGGAGAAGGGGTTGTGTTCAAAGTCGATCGCGCCGGTTTCCGCGTCCTTTTCGTAGATCGGGAAATCCACGATCCACGCAAAGGCGAACCGGTCCTTGTCGGTCAGGCCCAGTTCCTCGCCGATGACGTTGCGGGCCTTGCCGGCGACGCCTTCAAAGGTCTTCGGCTTGCCGCCAAGGAAGAAGGCCGCATCGCCGATGCCAAGGCCAAGCTGCTGGCGGATCGCCTCGGTCCGCTCGGGGCCGATGTTCTTGGCCAGCGGGCCTGCGGCTTCATGTTTTCCGAAGTATCCGTCCACAAGCAATCGAGCACGGGAAGTCTCACCAGTCTTCAAGAACTCAGCGACTTGCTCCGCTACTTTTCGATCCTGTTCCTCCTTGATGCCAGTCAAGAGAATCTCTGAAGCGGCTGTTTTGGCAAGAGCATTTCTTAGCATGTCGCCGACTGTAAGATGACCTTCCTGAGCGCCCTTCTCCCGCCAGAAGATATACCCCATCCCCGGCAGGCCCTCTTTTTGGGCGAAGGCGTTCATCCGGTCGCAGAACTTGCGGCTGCCGCCGGTGGGCGCCGGGATCGCGCGGATCTCGGTGCCGTCCTGCTCCAGCAGCTTGGCGAAGATCGCAAAGCCGGAGCCGCGGAAATGTTCCGAACAATCCTGCATCTTGATCGGGTTGCGCAGGTCGGGCTTGTCGGTGCCATACCACTTGGCGGCATCGGCATAGGAAATCTGCGGCCAGTCGGCATCGACCTTGCGGCCACCGCCAAATTCCTCGAACACGCCTTGCAGGACCGGCTGGATCGTGTCGAACACGTCTTGTTGGGTGACAAAGCTCATTTCAAGGTCAAGCTGGTAGAAGTCCGTCGGCGACCGGTCGGCGCGCGGGTCTTCATCGCGGAAGCAGGGCGCAATCTGGAAATACTTGTCATAGCCCGAGGCCATGATCAGCTGTTTGAACTGCTGCGGGGCCTGCGGCAGCGCATAGAACTTGCCCGGGTGCAGACGCGACGGCACAAGGAAGTCGCGCGCGCCTTCGGGGCTCGATGCCGTGATGATCGGGGTCTGGAATTCGCGGAACCCCTTGTCCCACATCCGCTTGCGCATGGACGCCACGACGTCCGACCGCAGGGTCATGTTCCGCTGCATGTTTTCGCGCCGCAGGTCGAGGTAGCGATAGCGCAGCCGGGTTTCTTCCGGGTATTCCTGATCGCCGAACACCATCAGCGGCAGTTCCTGCGCGGCGCCCAGCACCTCAAGGTCGCGCACGAAAACTTCGATCTCGCCGGTCGGGATCTTGGGGTTCACCAGTTCCGGGTCGCGCGCCTTGACCGTGCCGTCGATGCGGATGCACCATTCGGACCGCACCTTTTCCACCTCGGCGAACACGGGGCTGTCGGGGTCGCACAGCACCTGGGTGATCCCGTAGTGGTCGCGCAGGTCGATGAACAGGATCCCGCCGTGGTCACGAACCCGATGGACCCAGCCCGACAGGCGAACGGTATCGCCCACGTTCTTGGCGGTCAGATCGGCGCAGGTATGAGAGCGATAGGCGTGCATTTTCGGGCGTTCCTTGGGTTTCGGGCGTCTTTTGTCGGCGTCACGCCGATACACTCGGTTGCGCGACCATTGTCAAGCAATCGGGACGATCCGGGCCGGGATCAGCCCGCGCAGGGCGTTGCCCATCCAGATGCGGCGGGCAGCCGACAGGTCGGCGGGGGTCAGAACCCGTTCCTGCCACCCGTCGGACAGACAGGTTTCGCGCAGGATACCGGGCAGCAGGCCCGAGGACAGGGGCGGCGTGACCCGCGCCCCATCGGCCAGTTCGGCGAACAGATTGGTGATCGTCCCTTCGCAGACCTCGCCCCGTTCGTTGAGGAACAGGACTTCATCGGTGCCAGCGGGCAGATCCGCGCGGGCGGCATCGTAAAGCGCCCTTTGCGTGGTCTTGTGCCGCAACCATGGATCATCCGACTGCACCCGGTCGGGGTGGATCGCCACCCGCCACTCCGCCGGGGTGGGCGGCAACGGGGCGGTGGTCAGGTCAAACCGCCCAGCCGCATCCAGCGTCAGCCGGCAGCGGGTCGCGGTATCGACCGTCACGGCCATCACCTGCCGCGCCGCGCCCGCGTCGAACGAATAGCCCAGCGCGGCCGCCCCCCGCGCCATCCGCGCAAGGTGACGGTCGGCGTGGGCAACAGCCCCGCCGGGATCGGCGCGAAAGGTTTCGATCAGCCGTGTTCCGTCTGGAACGCGGCCGCGTAACGGGCTTTCCACAGGGCTTCCTCGTATTCGCTGGGGGCGGTGGAATCCCAGACCACCCCGCCGCCCACATTCAGGCGGGCCTTGCCATCCTCGACCATCATGGTGCGGATCGCCACGTTGAATTCGGCCCGCCCATCCGGCGCGGCCCATCCGATCGACCCGCAATAGATGTCCCGCGCGGTCCCCTCCAGCGCCCGGATGATCTCCATCGAGCGCAGTTTTGGCGCACCGGTGATCGACCCGCAGGGATAAAGGGCGCGAAACACATCGCCCAGCCCGGTGCCCGGCTGCAATTGCCCGGTCACGCGGCTGACCATCTGGTGAACGGTGGCGTAGGTTTCGACCTTGAACAGTTCCGGCACCTTGACGCTGCCCACCTCGGCGATGCGCGACAGGTCGTTGCGCAAGAGGTCCACGATCATCAGGTTTTCGGCCCGGTTCTTCGTGTCACTCCACAGAAAGGCGCGGTTGGCGGCATCGTCGACATCCGTTTCCCCGCGCGGCATGGTCCCTTTCATCGGAAGGGTTTCCAGCTTGCCACCCGCGTGGATCCGAAAAAACAGCTCCGGGCTGCGGGACAGAAGCGCCGGGCCGCTGTCCTGTTCGATCAGCACCCCGTGACCCACGGCTTGCCGTTCTGTCAGTGCGGCATAGATCGCCTCGGTCGTGCCGGTCACATCGGCGCCCAGCGGAAAGGTCAGGTTGGCCTGATAGATATCCCCGGCCCCGATCCAGTCATGCAGCCGCCGAAAGGCATAGGCATAGCGGTCCGAGTCCCATTGCGGGCGCGGCGCGGTCAGACTGGCCGGGCCGCGGTGCAGTGCGGGGGCCTCCTCTGGCCCGCGATAGGCCCCGAACCGCAACAAGGGCACTCGGCGGTCTTCGGGGATCAGCGGCAAAAGGCGTGGTTCCAGCGCATAGCCAAGTTCATAGCTGGCGTAGCCCGCGATCCACAGCCCCTCCGCCAGCGCGGCATCCAGCGCGGCAAGGGCCATCGGCACGCCCTCGGGGGTCTGCGCCTCGATCAGGCGTTCGGGCGCGTCGAACCGGGCGGCTGCGCCACCTGTTTCCTGCTCTGGTCCGCGATCAAAGCGAATCCGCACCGCAACACCCTTTGTCGATCCCACTCATCGGTGCCTACTTAAGTTGACCACGCAGGTTAGGACAGGGCAGAAAACGTCCAAACAGCCACAAAAGGCGGACCCGAGGGGCAGAGATGGGCAAAATCAACGGCGCGACCCTTGTCCTTTGGGCGATTTTTGTTGGGTTCACGGCAGTGTCCTTCGCTGCGTTCGGTTTCGGGCATTCGCCAGATCTGATGGCAACCTGGCTGGCGGGTCATTTCCACGCGGCAGGGGCGACCGATCAGGTCTACGCCGGGTATGACGGGCTTTATACCATGTTGCCGCCGTCCGAATGGTGGCCGTTTCTTCAAGAACAGGGCCGGGAAAAGGCGGTCTTTCCCTTCGTCTATCCGCCAATCTGGGCGGTTCTGGCAGGCTGGATCACACCGTTCGTCGGATTAGACGCGTTTCAGGCCGGGGCGAGTTTTGTCAACCCGCTCCTGATGGCCGGGATGGTCACGCTTGCCGGACGGGCCACCGGGCTTCGCGACTGGGCCTTGGTCCGGTTTCTCCTCCTGGGCCTTGGGGTGATGGTGGCCACCCTGCCGGGATCGGTCGCGCTGGAACAGAACCAGCCGCAGATCCTTGTCAGCTTCCTGATCGTCGCAGCAATTGAGCGGGATCGGGCCGGGGCGGCGCGGCTGGCCGGGGCGGCCCTAGCGCTGGCCGCCGCGATCAAGCTTTATCCGGCCATGCTCGCACTTCTGTGGCTGGCCTCTGGCCGGGGGCGCAGCGTGGCCAGTTTCGCGATTGTCGGTTCGGTTCTGGGCGCGGTGTCCATCCTGCTTGCTGGGTGGCCACTGCATCAGACCTTCTTGTCCGATGTGTCTGCGATCAAGAACACCGCCCTTGTCACCTATTTCACGTTCGGAGTGGACCCGACGGTGGCGCAGATTGCCTTTGCCGACGACCTGCAGTTCGTTGCGGGGTTGGATAACGCGGCCGATGCGCAGGCACTACTGGGCTGGTCGGTTCTGCAAAAGGGCGCGGTGTGGTCCGGACTATCTCTTGCCGCGATGCTCGGCCTTGCACTTGGGGGAGCAAGTTATGCAAGGCGGACGTCGGATGTTCTCTTCTGGCCCGCCTTCCTTGTGGGACTTGCACTTATTTCCCCGCTAAGCTGGGGGTATCACTACCTTCCGGCGCTGGCCTTTCTGCCCGCGATGATCGACAGGTTCGGGCCACGCCGGGGTGGGCTGATCGTGTTGGGGATTGCCGCGCCGCTGACCCTGCCTGCGTTGGGGGTATTCTCATCGGTAACGGCAACGATCCTTTTGCCGCAGATCGCGGGCACCTTGGCGATGATCGGGTTGGGTTTGGCCCTGTTCCTTGCACCCAGCCGTTCGAAAGACTGAAGTTTCCGCCTGAATGGGGCGATTGGGGCCTTGCGCCCCGCCACTCCATCCCTATAACCCACGACAATTTGGGCGCGCCCTGCCCCCGGACAGATTCCTCCGGGTGCGGCGGGTGGCCCGCTGCCACATAGACGACGGAGAGCCCCATGCCGAAAAGAACCGACATCAAGTCGATCATGATCATCGGAGCGGGGCCCATTGTTATCGGGCAAGCCTGCGAATTCGACTACTCTGGCGCACAGGCCTGCAAGGCCCTGCGGGAAGAGGGATACCGGGTGATCCTGGTCAACTCCAACCCGGCGACGATCATGACCGACCCGGGCCTTGCCGACGCCACCTATATCGAACCGATCACCCCCGAGGTCGTGGCCAAGATCATCGAAAAGGAACGCCCCGACGCGCTGTTGCCGACCATGGGCGGGCAGACCGGGCTGAACACCTCGCTCGCACTGGAAGAAATGGGCGTGCTGAAGAAATTTGGCGTGCAGATGATCGGCGCCAACCGCGACGCCATCGAAATGGCCGAAGACCGGAAACTGTTCCGCGAGGCGATGGACCGGATCGGGTTGGAAAACCCCAAGGCCACCATCATCACAGCCCCGAAAAAACCCAACGGCAATGCCGACCTTGAAAAAGGCGTGCAAATGGCGCTGGACGAATTGGAGCATATCGGCCTGCCTGCGATCATCCGTCCCGCCTTTACCCTTGGCGGCACCGGCGGCGGCGTGGCCTACAACCGCGAAGAATACATCCACTTCTGTCGCTCGGGCATGGATGCCAGCCCGGTGAACCAGATCCTCGTCGACGAAAGCCTGCTGGGCTGGAAGGAATTCGAGATGGAGGTCGTCCGCGACAAGGCGGATAACGCGATCATCGTCTGTTCCATCGAAAACGTGGACCCGATGGGCGTCCACACCGGCGACAGCATCACCGTCGCCCCGGCCCTGACCCTGACCGACAAAGAATACCAGATCATGCGCAACGGCTCTATCGCCGTGCTGCGCGAGATCGGCGTGGAAACCGGCGGGTCGAACGTGCAATGGGCGATCAACCCCGAAGATGGCCGGATGGTCGTGATCGAAATGAACCCACGCGTGTCGCGGTCTTCGGCGCTGGCCTCCAAAGCGACCGGTTTCCCGATTGCCAAGATCGCGGCCAAGCTGGCGGTGGGCTATACGCTGGATGAGCTGGACAACGACATCACCAAGGTGACCCCGGCGTCCTTCGAGCCCACCATCGACTATGTCGTGACCAAGATCCCCCGCTTCGCGTTCGAGAAATTCCCGGGGTCCGAACCGCATCTGACCACCGCGATGAAATCCGTGGGCGAAGCAATGTCCATCGGCCGCACCTTCCATGAATCGGTGCAAAAGGCGCTCGCGTCGATGGAGACCGGGCTGACCGGCTTTGACGAGGTCGAGATCCCCGGCGCGCCGGACAAGGCCGCGGTGATCAAGGCCCTGTCGGTGGCCACCCCCGACCGTTTGCGCACCATCGCCCAGGCCATGCGCCACGGGCTGACCGATGACGAGATCATCGGCGTCACCGCCTTTGACCCGTGGTTCCTTGCCCGCATCCGCGAACTCATCGAGGCCGAGGAAGATATCCGCAAGAACGGCCTGCCGGTGACCGAAGAGGGCCTGCGCAATGTCAAGATGATGGGCTTTACCGATGCCCGCCTTGCCAAGCTGACCGGCCGGGACGAGGCCAACGTGCGCCGCGCCCGCCAGAACCTTGGCGTCAACGCCGTGTTCAAACGGATCGACACCTGCGCCGCCGAATTCGAGGCCCAGACCCCCTATATGTATTCCACCTATGAGGCCCCCGCGATGGGCGACGTGGAATGCGAGGCCCGCCCAAGCGACCGCAAGAAGGTCGTCATTCTTGGCGGCGGCCCCAACCGGATCGGTCAGGGGATCGAGTTCGACTATTGCTGCTGTCACGCCTGTTTCGCCCTGACCGATCAGGGCTATGAAACGATCATGATCAACTGCAACCCGGAAACGGTGTCGACCGACTATGACACGTCGGACCGGCTGTATTTCGAACCGCTGACCTTTGAACACGTCATGGAAATCCTGCGGGTCGAGCAGGACAATGGCACCCTGCACGGGGTGATCGTCCAGTTCGGCGGCCAGACCCCCCTGAAGCTGGCCAATGCGCTGGAAGAGGCGGGTATCCCGATCCTAGGCACCACGCCCGACGCCATCGACCTTGCCGAAGACCGCGAACGGTTCCAGGACCTCGTGAACCGGCTTGGCCTGAAGCAGCCGCATAACGGCATCGCGTCGACCGACGAACAAGCCTTTGAAATCGCCAAGGATATTGGCTTCCCGCTGGTGATCCGCCCGTCTTACGTTCTGGGCGGCCGGGCGATGGAAATCGTCCGCGACATGGATCAGCTCAAACGCTACATCCGTGACGCGGTGGTCGTGTCCGGCGACAGCCCGGTGCTTCTGGACAGCTACCTGTCCGGCGCGGTCGAAGTGGACGTGGACTGCCTGTCCGACGGCAAGGACACACATGTTGCGGGGATCATGCAGCACATCGAAGAGGCCGGGGTCCATTCCGGCGACAGCGCCTGCTGCCTGCCGCCTCATTCCCTGTCCGCCGAAATCATCGCCGAAATCCGCCGCCAGACCGAGGCGCTGGCCAAGGCGCTGAATGTGGTCGGCCTGATGAACGTGCAATTCGCCGTCAAGGATGGCGATGTCTACCTGATCGAGGTGAACCCGCGTGCCTCGCGCACCGTGCCCTTCGTCGCCAAAGCGACCGACAGCGCGATTGCGTCGATCGCCGCGCGCCTGATGGCGGGCGAGCCGTTGTCGAACTTCCCGCTGCGCGCCCCCTACCCCGAGGCCGAAGACCCGATGACCGTGCTGCCGCTGGGCAACCCGTTCACCCTGGCAGATCCGAACACCCCGTGGTTCAGCGTGAAAGAGGCCGTCATGCCCTTCGCCCGCTTCCCCGGCGTGGATACGATCCTTGGGCCGGAAATGCGCTCTACCGGCGAGGTCATGGGCTGGGCCCGCAACTTTGCCCGCGCCTTCCTCAAGGCACAACTGGGCGCAGGCACGCACCTGCCGACCGAAGGCACCGTCTTCCTGTCGATCAAGGACGCCGACAAGGGGCCGATGATGTTGGAATGCGCCCAGATCATCGAAGGTCTTGGCTTCAAGATCATCGCCACCTCCGGCACCGCCAAATGGCTGACCGAAAACGGAATTTCCGCCGAAAAGGTCAACAAGGTCTATGAAGGCGGGCGCACCATCGTCGACCGCCTGAAGGACGGCGAGGTGCAACTGGTCTTCAACTCCACCGAAGGGGCGCAGGCGGTCGAGGACAGCCGCGATATCCGGGCCGTGGCGCTTTATGACAAGATCCCCTACTTCACCACCGCCGCTGCCTCGCACGCCGCCGCACTGGCAATGCGCGAAGGCAAGGAAGGCGAACTGCGGGTGCGGGCGTTGCAGGGGTAGCGCCGACCGACGGGATTGAGTGGGAGGCCGATCGCACCGCGTGCGGGCGTGGTTGTTTGAATTCAGGGCAAGACATGCCTCCGATCCGATCGGCAGCTCTGGCCAATGGTATGTGACTGGCGACTCCTGGCCATATCCCCAACGGCACCGGTCTAAGCTCAGAACTGCCCGGCGCGGGTCTATTGCTTGTACCCTTGCGATCCGCGGCGACCGGTATGGAGCGTCTGACGAATTGCCAGAAGCATCAGGCATCACCTAATGCGTTGAAATCCATTAGTTTCAGGCAGCGTCGGACATTCAGTATTTCGCATGACGCCTTAGTCAGAGACCGCAAGCGGGTGATAGCAGGCTGTCCAAACGCCATCGGACTGTTCTTCGAGACGCGGCGCCTCGCGCCCGCATTGATCGCTGGCATAGGCACACCGGGCCCGGAAGGCGCATCCTACAGGCGGGTTCAACGGGTCGGGCAATTCGGTTTCCCGCCCCTCTGGCGCGGTCAGCGGACGTCCGACGACTGGCGCACTGTCAGCCAGAAGCTTGGTATAGGGATGCTTGGGGTGCGCAAAGACCTGATCCGCCGGGCCGACCTCGACCACCGCACCGAAATAGAGCACCGCGACCCGGTCGCTGACTGCCTCGACCACGGCAAGGTCGTGGCTGATAAACAGATAGGTCAGCCCGAATTGCTGCTTCAAGTCGGCCAACAGGTTCAGGACCTGCGCCTGAACCGACACGTCCAGCGCCGAAACGGGTTCATCAAGGATGAGGATGCGCGCATCCGCCGCCAATGCACGGGCAATGCCGATCCGCTGTGCTTGCCCGCCTGAAAACTCATGCGGATAGCGATCCAGAAACTCTTCGCGCAAATTCACTGCGGAAAAGATTTCCGCGATCCTTCGTTCCCTGTCTGCGGTGGGCATCTTGTGAAGGTGCCTCAGCGGCGCTTCCATGATCTGCCGGATCGTCTTGCGCGGGTTGAGGCTGCTGATCGGGTCCTGGAACACATATTGGATCTTGCGTCCGAACAAGGCCGGATCGGCGTTGTCCAGTGGTTCGCCATTGATCTCGATCGTGCCGGAGCTGGGTGGGAGGAGACCGACGAGCATCCGCGCGAGCGTGGATTTGCCGCAGCCCGACTCTCCGACAATGCCAAGGGTTTCGCCTTCTTCTACCGTCAGGGACAAGGGTTGAACGGCACGCACATGCGCCTTTGGCGGGCCGAACAGACGCTTACCTACTGGAAAGACCTTGCCAAGGCTTGTCAGCTTGAGAGCCGTGGTCATTGGAGTACCTCCTGCGCGGGGAGTTCCGGGGTGATGCAACGCACAAGACTGTCGGCGCTATGCGGCGCAAGCGCGATGTTCCCCCGCCGACAAGAGTCGCTTGCCCTGTGGCAGCGATCGGCAAAGGCGCATCCCTCGGGCAATTTGTCTACCACGGGGGGCAGACCGGGAATGGCGGCAAGTTCGCGGCGTCCCTGCCCCAGTTCGGGTACGCAGGCCATCAGCCGCGCGGTATAGGGATGGGCCGGGGCGTTCAGGATGGTCTGTGTCGGGCCTTCCTCGACGATCCGGCCCGCGTACATCACCGCAACCCGGTCACACAATTGGGCGACCACGCCGAAATCATGGGTGATAAAGATGATGGCCAACCCGCGTTCCCGCCGCAGATCATCCAGCAACGACAGGATTTGCGCCTGCACGGTCACGTCCAGCGCCGTGGTCGGTTCATCCGCGATGATGACCTCGGGCTCGTTGGCCAGCGCCATGGCGATCCCCACGCGCTGCCGCATGCCGCCGGACATCTCGTGCGGGTAGCTGTCAACGCGCTGTTCCGCATTGGGAATGCGCACCGATTTCAACAGGTCTATGGCGTGGGCGCGGGCCTTGGTCCTGTCAAAGGGGTGATGGGCACGAACCGCTTCGATCAGCTGGTCGCCAACAGTGTATAGCGGGTGCAGCGTGGCGAGAGGGTCCTGGAAAATGTAGGCGATCCTATCGCCCCTGAGCGACCGGAGTTTTTCATAGGGCGCGCCAATCAGATCTTCGCCCTTATAGTGGACAGCTCCGCCGGTGATAACGCCTGGGGGCGAGGCCACCAGTCCCATGATGCTGAGCGCGGTGACGGATTTGCCGGAGCCGCTTTCGCCGATTACCCCAAGGCATTCGCCAGGGTTCACCTGCAAATCCACACCGCCCACGGCCTTGTAAACGCGGTCCTTGACGTGGAACTGGGTCTTTAGCCCGCGCAATGCAAGCAAGGTGTCGGGTTTGGCTTCCGGGACCGGTCCGGTCCGCTTGACCATTGTGGTCGGCATCGGGCGCGACAGGGCGCCGGATTTCAGGCGCGGGTCCAGCGCGTCGCGCACCCCATCCCCCAGAAGGTTGATCGCCATAACGATGATCAGGATCATTGCTCCCGGCACGATCGAGGTATGCGGATTGGTAATCAGCGCCGACCGCGCCTCGCCCAGCATCGACCCCAGATCGGCCTGCGGCGGCTGCGACCCAAGGCCCAAAAAGCTAAGACCGGCGGTTTCAAGGATCATCCAGCCGATCGTGGTGGACATGGCGATCACGATCACCGGGATCACGTTGGGAAGCACTTCGGTCAGGATAATGCGGGTGTTCGTCATGCCCGACAGCCGCGCCGCATCGACGAATTCCTTATGAGCGATGCCAACGGTGATTCCGCGGATGTTGCGGGCAAAGAACGGGATGTTGACAGCGGCAACAGCGATCAGCGCGTTCATCAGCCCCGGCCCAAGGGCTGCGACAATGGCCAGCGCCAGCAGGATATAGGGGAATGCCATCAGCATATCGACGCCGCGCATGATGATGTTGTCGGTCCGCCCGCCGTAAAAGCCGGCGATGATGCCGATGGCCGCGCCAAGCGTCGCGGCGATGATTGCAGCGGCGAAACCCACGGCCAGCGATAGGCGCGTGCCCCAAAGCAAGCGGCTTAGAAGATCGCGCCCAAGGTGATCTGTTCCCAGCAGCGCGCCATCGGAAAGCGGCCGTTTGAACCGGTTCGCCGTGTCGGTCACATCGGGATCGGCCAACGGCAGAAGCGGCGTGATCAGCGCAAGCAGGACGACCAGCCCCATTACAATCAGCCCGCCTAGCGCAAGCCGGTTGCGCGCCAGAAGCTTAAAGAAGGCCTTCATGTCTTGATCCTCGGGTCGAGCAGGCTTTGTGCGACATCGACCGCGATGTTGAACATCACATAGCAGGCCGCGACAAAGACAACGCCGCCTTGCACCAGCAGGATGTCCCGTTTGAGGATGGCATCGACCAGCATCCGCCCGACACCGGGCCACTGGAACACCATTTCGATATAAACCGCCCCGGACAGAACGAACCCGGCTTGCACCCCCAGCACCGGAATGATGCTGACCATCGCGGCGCGCAGGGCATGGCGCCAGATGACCGATCGTTCATGCACGCCCTTGGCCCGTGCGGTACGGATGAAATCCTGCCTCAGCACCTCGAGCATGGCCGAGCGAGACAGGCGCGCAATGACACCTGTCGCCACCACCGCCAACGCCAAAGCGGGCAGGGTCAGGTGGTTGATCAGTGCAGGCAGGTCACGCGCGCCATAGATGGGCCACATGCCGGACACCGGGAACCAGCGCAGTTTCACGGCAAAGATGAGGATCATCATCATACCAAGGAAAAACGAGGGGATTGAAATGCCAAGAAGCACAGCGAAGGTGATGGCCTTGTCCGCCAACCCGTATTGCCGGGCGGCCGATACGACGCCTGCTGCGATACCGAGGAGCGAGCACAGGACAAATGAAGTGCCTGCGAGGACCAACGTCGCCCCGAAGCGGTCAAGCACCTCGTCCAGAACCGCCCGGTTGAGAGAGAAGCTGCGCCCGAAATCGCCTTGAAGCATGTTGCCGAGCCAGATGAAATATCGTTGCACCATCGGCTTGTCCAAGCCGAGGTCGCGGTTCAGTTTTTCCACGTTTTCCGGGGTCGCGTAGGACCCGAGAATGGCCGTGGCGGGGTCGCCGGGGATCATGGCCATGATGACGAAGACAATGATCGAAATTCCGAACAAGACCGGAATCGCGGAAATCAGCCTTTTGAGGATATAGCCTGCCATTGCCCCCTCCCGGTAATGTGCAGCCGCGCAGGAAGCGCGGCCGCACCTGTCGCATTAGTTCTTGGTCACGTCATCCAGCAGCAGGAAGAACGATGGCTGGAGCGAGAAATTCTCGACCCGGTCGGATGTGACCGCATTCTGCTTCCAGTTGGCCACAAAGACCCAAGGCGCGTCTTCCTGTACGATCACCTGCATCTCTTGATACAAACGCGCACGCTCTGCCTGGTCGGTCGCCACGCGGGCGGCTTCCAGCAGTTCGTCAACCTTCGGGTTGGAATAGTAGCCCGAGTTGAACCCGCCCTGATCCGGCCATGCGGCTGTCCGCAGAGCGAGGAAGGGTAGCGTGTCCGGGTCGTTGGTCATCCACGCCATTTCGGCCATGTCTGCCTTACCTTCGAGGCCCGGGTTCACTTCGCCAAGGAAGGTGTTCCATTCATAGGTCTCGATGTTGACAGTCAGGCCGACGGCCTGAAGATCGGCCTGGATCGCGGTGCCCATCGCCACGGGATCCAGCATCCCGGACCCGCCCTCGGTGACATAGAAGGTCAGCTCCGCGCCTTCGGCACCCGCCTCGGCAAGCAGTTCGCGCGCCTTGTCGGGATCATAGGGGTAGGGCTCCAGGCTTTCGTTATAGGCCCAGGCGAACGCCGGTGGGGTCGGACCGGCGGCAACTGCGGCAGTGCCTTCCAGCACGTCGTTTACGATCGCTTCCTTGTTGATCGCATAGTTCGCGGCCTGACGAACGCGAACATCGGCAAAGGGACCTTCCTTGGCGTTCAGGATCAGGAACCAGACGTGCGGCCCGGCCTGTTCGTGCACGGTATAGGTTTCACCCTGAAACTCGCTCAGCGCGACGGGGGGCACTTCGACCATCAGGTCGATGCCGCCTGCCAGCATTTCGGCGGTGCGGGTGTTTGCATCGGTGATCGGGCGGAAGACGACTGCCTGCAATTCAGGCGCGCCGTCCCAATAGTCTGCGTTAGCCTCGATGACCACCGCTTCGTTCGACCGCCATTCTGCGAATTTGAATGCGCCGGTGCCGGACGGGTTGCGGCCAAATTCTGCGCCGTGCTGTTCGACAGCGGCCGGCGAAACGATCAGGCCAGTGGGATAGGCCAGATTCGACAGGAACGGCGCATAGGGCGCGTTCAGGGTAAAGCGAACGGTCAGATCGTCCACGACCTCGACATTCTCGACGGCCGAGAAGAAGAACGACAGCGGGAATGGGCCGGTGTTGTGGAAGGGGTGGTTTTCGTCCAGCATCCGGTCGAAGTTGAACTTTACCGCATCGGCGTTGAAGGCGCTTCCATCGTGGAATGTCACGCCGTCCCGCAGGGAAAAGGTATAGACTGTGCCGTCTTCACTGATGTCCCAGGACGTGGCCAGCGATGGTTCGACTTCAAGAGTGCCGTCCTTGTAGCGCACCAGCCCATCATAGACGTTCATCAAAATGCGGAAATCGTTGACCGCAGTCACGGCTGCCGGATCAAGCGCTTTGGGTTCGGCGATCTGCCCAACGATCAGAACATCTTCGGGCGTCTGCGCCTGGGCCGAGAGCGGAGAGAGAGCAAGTGCCGTGGCTGCACCAGCAGCCAGCATTGCCCTGCGGGACAGTTTCAGCAGTTTCATGAGGTGTCTCCCTGTTATTTATCATGATGAATTGCATTCACGCAAATTATCATGATAAATACAAGAAAAATGTGTTAGGGCAGTTGAATGACCTTCTCGATTCTGACTTTCGACAAGAAAACAGGCACTTTTGCTGCCGCGGCCGCGACGGGGAGCCTTTGTGTCGGGGGATGGGTCCTGCGGGGCGACATCGAATCGGGACTCGTGGCGTCTCAGGGCACATCGCCCAGCACCTTTTGGCGGGATGACGTTCTACGTGCGATGCACGGTGGCCAGACAGCGCGTGACGCTGTCGAGGCAGTGACGTCTGTCGACGCAGGGCGCGGGCATAGGCAACTGATTGCGTTGGACCGCACTGGAACAACCCATGGCTTTACCGGTGGAAACAGCGTCCCGTTTGCCGGCCATCTTGCGCGGCAGGGGGTGGCGATTGCCGGAAACATGCTGAAGGGAGCCGAGGTTCTAGAGGCAATGGACGCAGCTGCACAGTCCTGTTCGGAAGCGGCAGATCAAAGAATGCTCCGTGTCCTGAATGCGGCCCGGCAGGCGGGTGGCGACAGCCGTGGGCTCTTGTCCGCCGCCTTGTTGGTTCTCGCGCCTGACCGTCCGCCCCTCGACCTGCGCATTGATTACAGCGACGATCCGATTGCTGATCTTGAAAGGCTCTATGACAGAACCCGGAAATCTCCTTACTTCGATTGGCTTGGCGAGGTTCCGGTTCTCCAGGACAAGAGTTGCACCCCGCGATAGCGCAATGCCGGCAGGGCCCTAGAACACCGACCAGCCCGTTGCCCGCGCCAGCATCGCCGCCGCGCGGGTCCCTGCATGTGAGTTCCCATAGTGGTTCAGCCCCGGCGACCAGATCGCGATTGACGCGACCTTTGGCGCGATCACCAGAATGCCGCCCCCGACCCCGCTCTTGCCGGGCAGGCCGACCTGATAGGCGAACTCTCCTGACCCGTCATAGTGGCCGCATGTCATCATCAGCGCATTGATACGCCGCGCATGTCGGGGCGAGATCACGTTCGGGCCGGTCGCAAGTCGGGCAAGCGATCTACCGGCAAGGGCGAGTTGCCGGGTTGTCATCTCGATGGCGCATTGATGGAAATAGGTCCCAAGGGTCAGGTCCGGCGCATTTTCAAGGTTGCCATGCGATTGAAGGTAATGTGCCAACGCCTTGTTGCGGGCGCCCGTCGATTTTTCCGACGCCGCGACACGTTCGTTGATATGGATGTCGTCGGTTTCCGCCAGGGTTCGGACCAGACCAAGAATTTCAGCGAGGGCCTGTTTGGGTTGCCGTCCGGACAAAAGCACATCGGTCGTGACAATTGCCCCTGCGTTCACGAAGGGATTGCGGGGGCGGCCCTTCTCGCGTTCCAGCAGGACAACGGAGTCAAACGACGTGCCGGATGGTTCGCGCCCGACGCGGCTCCACAATTGGTCGCCAATACGCCCCAGTGTCGCCGCAAGGGAAAAGACCTTGGACACGCTTTGTATCGAGAAGGGGTCATCCGCAGCCCCGACGTTCAGGCATTCGCCGTTTGCCAGGCAGACGCTCATCGCGAACCTGTTCGAAGGAACGTTCGCCAATTCCGGAATGTACTGGGCAGGCGTACCCCAATCGTCCTGACGAAAAATCTCGTCATGGATGTCGCGCAACATGCGCTCTGTCAGGACCACATTACTCTCCCAGAAACCGCCGCTGCAAATGGGCTTCCTGAACGCTCATCAACTCTTCCGCGATCTGCATATGCGAATACATGATCTTGCGGGCCCGTTCCGGTTCACCCTGCCGCAGTGCCTCGACCAGTTGCAGTTGGTGTTGCCGCCCCTTGCGCCAAAGGTCAACGTTGGGAGGATCATATAACTGGCGGTAGACTGTCAGATCGGTCAGAGCCTGGGCCATGAATCCGATGATAAAGCCAAGCAACCGATTGCCTGCGAAATCCGAAAGCCGGGCATGGAAGACCAGAGAGCTGATGTGCTGCTCCTTCTCTTCTTCGGCCGTTGTCGCGGGTTCAGGGTGCCTCAG
Source organism: Marivivens marinus (assembly GCF_035969385.1). Taxonomy (NCBI): domain Bacteria; kingdom Pseudomonadati; phylum Pseudomonadota; class Alphaproteobacteria; order Rhodobacterales; family Paracoccaceae; genus Marivivens; species Marivivens marinus. The sequence continues at coordinate 266,787 of NZ_JAYKKJ010000003.1, forward strand.
CGCAAGGCTGTGCAGTTCCGCCAGCTGTCCTTCGTCAAGCCGCCCCGCAAGGCTCGCCGCGAGCTCGGGCTCCAAGACCTTGCGCATTTGATAGATGTCGGCGACGGACAGGTTTTGAAAGTAGAAGTAATTGGCCAAAAGGGACCGGGCGCGCTCTGTCGAAACCTCACCAACAATACTGCCGCCGCCGGGGCCCGTCTTGGTCACGATCAGGCCCTGCGCCTCGAGAATGCGCAGCGCTTCGCGAACCGTACCCTTGGAGACGCCGAATTGTTCGATCATCGCGCCTTCGTTGGGCAGCTTGTCGCCCGCCTTCAAGTCGCGTTCGACCACCCACTGTTTGATTTCATCGGCAACCCGGACCGGCCGCGATCGTCTGTGTTTGGCTGATGGCGCTCCGCTGCCGTCCATTCGTTACCTCGAATTCTATCATGATAAAATCATAGACACCTCTGACACCTATGTGTAGAGGATAATTTATAATGATAAATAAGAGGCTGGGATGAACTGGGGACAATGCGCTCAGAACCGACTGTCTGAAATCGCTGCATGCAGCGTCGACGCAACGGGTGTTACGCGCTTTCCGTTTACGCCACAGCACGCGGCAGCTCTGGACGTCATTCGACTATGGATGTCCCAGGCCGGTCTACAGATACATATGGACGCGGCAGGGACACTGGTCGGTCGCAAGGAGGGACCCAAAGGGGCGCCAAGCTTCCTGATCGGTTCGCATCAGGATTCGGTCAGAAACGGTGGGAAATATGACGGTATCATGGGCGTGGTTCTGGGGTGCCTCGCACTCGAGAAACTGATGTCGGACGGGGTCGCGCTCCCGTTTTCCGTCGAGATCCTCGCCTTCGCTGACGAAGAAGGCGTTCGGTTTCCCACGGCCCTGATGGGGCCGCGCGCTTTGGCAGGCACCTTTGATCCGGCGATCCTGGATATGATGGACAAAGACGGGGTCTCCCTGCGGACCGCGCTTGCCCGCTTTGGGGGTGATCCGGACTGCGTCGCGTCACTGGCACGGGACCCCGCCAAGACATTGGGCTATCTGGAGGTCCATATCGAACAAGGACCGGTGCTGGAGGCAAAGGATAGCGCGCTTGGGGTTGTCACGGGCATCTGTGGCATCGAGCGGAATACTGTTACATTTACCGGTGATACCGGTCATGCCGGAACAGTTCCCATGGACAGCCGCCGCGACGCGCTGGTGGCCGCTTCGGATTTCATCTCAGCCATCCATGACGCGGCGAAACAGGCCACCGATCTGCGGGCGACCGTCGGTGCATTGTCCTTGCATCCCAACGTGGTGAACGCGATCCCACGCGCGGTTGAATTGACCCTGGAGATCCGGGCACTGAGTGACGCCGTCCGCGACGATTTCGCAAGACTGGCGCGAAGCTTGGGTGAGGCGACGTCTGAAGATCGCCATGTCGGATTCTCCATGCAGCGGACCTATGAACAATCGGCCGTGCCCTGCAATGACGATCTGATTGACACCCTGTCGACCGCTGCAGGCGCGATCTGCCCGGCCGCGCCACACCTGCCGTCCGGCGCCACACATGACGCATCGGCCATGGCAGACCTCTGCCCGATCTCGATGCTGTTTGTGCGCTGCAAGGACGGGGTCAGCCATAAACCCGAAGAGTTCGCGACGAGCGACGATATGGATGCAGCCATTCAAGCGATTGCGGATTTCCTCAAGGCCCTAAACGCTAACTTCCGTTGAACCGACGCGATTCTCGATAGAGGCGGCCGCAGCAATCGTCGCCGTTTTTCACGGCGAGTTTTGCTGTCACGGCACAATTTCATCCCCGCCCAATTCGGTCCCCTGCGGACTTATCCCCAAGAAAATGCTTTACAGATCACCGCTTAACCCCCACCATATCTCGTAGGGGCGGCGTGGTCATAACACCCTCCCTAGAGCAGTCAACGAGCGCTTGGGTGCTGCCTCATACCGAGCGCCAAGACCGGGGGTACGTGCGATGGCATTGTCCGAGAGTTTTCTCGATACAGGCGACATTCATCCGATTGATCTGGTGGAACATATTGCCGAACACCACGACTGGGAGTTCGACAGGCTGGCCTATGACCAGATCGCCATGCAGGTCGAAGGCCAGTGGCGGACCTATTCGCTGACGCTGGCGTGGTCCGACTATGATCAGACCCTGCGCCTGATCTGCACCTTTGAAATGGAACCACCCGAACACCGGACCGCCGCCCTTTACGAGGCGCTGAGCCGGGCCAATGAACATTGCTGGGCCGGGGCCTTTACATGGTGGCCCGACCAAAAGCTGATGGTGTTCCGCTACGGGTTGATCCTTGCGGGCGACCAGATCGCCAGCCCCGAGCAGATCGACACGATGATCGGCGCGGCGGTGATGAGCTGTGAGCGGTTCTACCCGGCCTTCCAACTGGTGACCTGGGCCGAACGGACCCCGGCAGAGTCGATGGACGTCGCCATCGCAGAGGCCTACGGTACCGCCTGATCCGCGCAGGGGCGGCGCGCGATGCCCGCCCCGCCTTGCACCCCTTTCAGCCGCTGGCTAACGTGCCCGCAAAGCGACGCGCGCAAAGGGGATTTCCAATGAACAAGGATGACGTGGCACGCCGGGGCCTTGTGCTTTTGGGCTGTGGCAAGATGGGGTCGGCAATGCTGGCGGGCTGGCTGAAAGGCGGGCTGCCGGCGGCATCGGTCTGGGTGATCGACCCCTACCCCAGCGACTGGGTCACCGCGCAGGGTGTGCATGTGAACGCCGACCTTCCAGCCGATCCGGCGATTGCGCTGATCGCGGTCAAGCCGCAGATGATGGGCGATGCGCTGCCGTCCATGCAGGCGCTTGGCAACGGCACCACCCTGTTTGTGTCGGTCGCCGCCGGGACCCCGATCGCAACCTTCGAAACCGTTCTGGGGGACCGGACCCCGATCATCCGAGCCATGCCCAATACCCCCGCCGCCGTGGGCCGGGGGATCACGGCGATCATCGGCAACGGGATGACGGGTGCGGGCCATCTGGATCTGGCGCAATCGCTGCTGGAGGCGGTGGGACAGGTTGTCCGGTTGGACAGCGAGGACCAGATGGACGCGGTCACCGGGGTGTCCGGGTCCGGCCCGGCCTATGTGTTCCACCTGATCGAAACGCTGGCCGCCGCCGGGGTGGCGCAGGGGCTGTCCCCTGAACTGTCAATGCAGTTGGCCAAGGCCACCGTCGCGGGCGCAGGCGCCCTGGCCGAGGCGGCCGAGGAAGACCCGGCGCAATTGCGTATCAACGTCACCTCGCCCAACGGCACGACACAGGCCGCGCTGGAGGTTCTGATGGATGAGACAGACGGCTTCCCCCCCCTGCTGACCCGCGCGGTCGCGGCGGCCACCAATCGGTCAAAGGAGCTGGCCCGTGGCTGACGCGATCACATTCGACGATTTTCTGAAGGTGGATATCCGGGTGGGCCGTGTCCTGCGGGCCGAGCCCTTTCCCGAGGCGCGCAAGCCCGCGATCAAGATGTGGGTGGATTTCGGGGCCGAGATCGGCGAGCGCAAGACCTCGGCCCAGATCACGGCCCATTACAGCCCGGAGGACCTGATCGGCAAACAGGTGATCGGCGTCGTGAATTTCCCGCCCCGCCAGATCGGCAAATTCATGTCCGAAGTGCTGGTGCTGGGTCTGCATGATGCCGAGGGCGGGGTTGTCCTGCTGTCGCCCGACAAGGAGGTGCCCGAAGGGGCGCGAATGTGCTGATGAAGAAACTGCTGATCACGCGGCGCATCGCCGAACCGGTGCTGGATCAGGCCCGCGACCGGTTTGACGTGACACTGGGCGATGGGGCCCTGACCGAGGATCAGGCGGCGGCCGCATTGACCGCCTACGACGCGATCCTGCCGACATTGGGCGATGCCTTTACCGCGAAGGCGTTTGAGGAAGCGGGGGCAAACCCGCGTTGCAAGATCCTTGGCAACTTCGGGGTCGGCTACAATCATATCGACGCGACGGCAGCTGCCGCCCATGGGGTGATCGTGACCAACACCCCCGACGTGCTGACCGACGCAACCGCCGATATCGGCTGGACCCTGATCCTGTCCACTGCGCGTCGCGCGGGCGAAGGCGAACGGATGCTGCGGGCCGGGCAATGGGGCGGCTTTGGTCCGAAATCCATGCTCGGCACCCATGTCACCGGCAAGGTGCTGGGCGTCGTCGGCATGGGCCGGATCGGGCAGGCCGTGGCCCGGCGTGGTCACTTCGGATTCGGGATGGAGGTGCTGTATTACAACCGGTCCCCCAAAGCGGTCGATTTCCCGGCCCGGCAGGTCGACAGCCTGCATGAGTTGATGGGGACAGCGGATTTCGTCGTGGTGACCGTGCCCGGCGGGGCGGAGACAACCAGACTGATCAACGCGGCAGCATTGGCGGCTATGAAGCCCACGGGGATCTTCGTCAACATTGCGCGGGGCGAAGTGGTGGACGAGGCGGCGCTGATCGAGGTGCTGGAAGCGGGCCGCATCGCGGGCGCAGGGCTGGATGTTTACGAGAAGGAACCACATGTGCCGGAACGGCTGCGGGCGCTGGAAAACTGCGTGCTGCTGCCGCACCTTGGATCGGCCACGGTCGAGACCCGACAGGCCATGGGCCAGATGGCATTGGACAATATTCTTGCCTGGGACGACGGGCGCGATCCGCCGCAGCGGGTGAACTGACGCCCTGACATCAGAGGATTCAGGGGGGGAGGTATTGCGCCGCCAGCGGCGTCGTCTTCCAATGCTTTGCGCCGCCTGCGGCGTCGCCGGAGGGCGCGGGCCTTCGGCCCGCGCAGGGGCTCTGCCCCTCTGGCCCGTGACCGGGCCATTCACCCCGGGATATTTATCAACCCAAAGAAGGGGTTATGTGGCGGGACTGTCGCCCACGGCCTCGCGCCAATGCCTGCGGCAGAGCGAGACATAGCGTTCATTGCCCCCGATCGCGACCTGATCGCCGCCGGTCAGAACCTTGCCCTCCGCGTCCTTGCGCACCACCATTGTCGCCTTTTTCCCACAATGGCAGATGGTCCGCACCTCGCGCATTTCGTCGGCCAGCGCCAGAAGCGCGGCAGAGCCGGGAAAGAGGTTGCCCAGAAAATCGACCCGCAGCCCGTAGCACATGACGGGCACCGAAAGATCGTCGACTGCGCGGGCCAGTTGCCAGACCTGATCGGCCTCTAGAAATTGCGCTTCGTCCACGAAGACGCAGGCGCAAGGGCCTTCAGCCAGCCGCGCGGCGATCTTGGCAAAGAGATCTTCGCCCGGGCCATAGGTGTCCGCCTCGGCCCCGATGCCGATCCGGCTGGCGATCCGGCCCTCCCCCGCCCGGTTGTCGAATTGTGCCGTGAGTAGATAGGTCTGCATTCCCCGTTCAACATAGTTGTGCGAGGCTTGAAGGAGCACGGTCGACTTGCCGGCATTCATGGTGGAGTAGTTGAAGTAGAGCTTTGCCATGCCTCGTCGTAGCCGCAGAGGCCCGCCTGCCGCAAGCCACAAACGGGCGCGGAATAACTGGGCCGGGGCCCCACATGCGCCCACCGCAAGGAGGGCGCAGGATGGGGTTGTGGGGTCCCCGGCCCCCAGCCCCCGAAGAGACTGGAACTCGTTAAGCTTCCCGCCATGCGAGACAGGTTTATCAATGACAAACGCATGTCATACCATTAATGGGAAAAGGTATGGTGGCTTCCCCTGACGCGGGAGGCGAGGAGAGTGGGTGAGTGGATGAGCCGGGCAGTTGGCAGCTATCTGAAGAAACATACCGAAGCACTGGTCAAGGACGTAGGCATCGAAGCGGCCTGCGAACTGACAGGAAAATCCAAGGCCACCCTTGGTCGGTACTATTCCGACGCGGATGAGCATTCCGACCGGTTCATTCCGGTCGACGCGGTCGCAGCGCTGGAGGCGGGGGCCTCTTATCCGCATGTGACCGCCGCGCTTGCAGAGTTGCGCGGCATTACCCTGACCTTCGACAGCGAACACCGCAACTCCGAAGGCGGGATCAATTCGGACGTGATCACCCTGTCACAGCGGTTCGCGATCCTGATGGCGGAATACAACCAGTCCATCGAGGACGGTGTGATTTCGGTGAACGAGGCCAAGCGGCTTTTGCGGGAAACTACGGCCCTTCAGAAAGTGTTGGTCGACATGAAGCTGCACCTCGAGGACGAGGTCACCTGACCTAGGGTTATCCAGACTAGCCGACAGGGGCATTTCTTTGCTAGCGTCGCAACCGGAGGGGGTGCGATGGGTTTTGGCGTACGGACATGTTTGGGCGCGATCAGAGCACTGGCGACTGCCGCCATTCTTTGCCAGCCTGCCGTCGGACGTGCCTGCGATATCGAGATCGAGGTCCGGTTCACCAATCTGAACAACGCGACCGAAGCGATGGACGTCCATGCAATCGTTCGCGACGATGACGGAGTCCACAGACTTTCGGACCTGCCGATACGACTAACCAGGCAGTCGGGTCTGCTGCGCGGAGATGTCTTTCCCAAGGATCAATCTTTTACCCTGGAAGACATCGAGTTGGTCGATGACGGGGCGATCTACCTTGCATTCATTTCGACCCGTGCTGGCGGGGCCCGGCTTCAGGCCAATGGGTTGCACCGGATCGACATGGACCAACTGGAATGCTTTGGCGTCGATGTTCCTTTGCGGGTCCGGATGGAAGCCTCCGGCACGTTGACGCTCAATCATGTCTCGGAACTGCAAAAGGAACGCACGCTTTTGGCCGATGTGGATAACCTCGGCTGGCGTCTGCAATTGTTGTCAGAAGTCCTCGCAACTGAACCCGGCTTTGACCCGGACACCTTCCCGCGTATCCGCAACATTCTTCGAGAAAGCGACATCCTGTTCGATCTGGGGTCACAGAACGACCGGGAGCAGCTTCTGAAGACCCTCTACGACCTCGTTTGGCGTCCCTATCCGGGCGAGCCAAGGCTGAGCCTGACGCTACGGGATGGGTACCGAGAGCTTCTGACCCGTTTGCTCGGTTCTGACCATCGGCGCCTGATCGTTCGCAGCGATCTGACGGTCGAGGACTATGCGCTGGAAGAACTGTCGCGGCTGGTGCGCAGCTATGAAGATGGCGGTGTCTTGCGATCGGCGGCGATCCTGCGCGATCTCGCGGGGCAGCTGGACCTACGGCAAACGCCAGACCCCGGCCAGCGCAGCGAAATCGCCCGCAGTTGCTTGTCGTTTTCCCGTGTTGCGCTGCGCCTGATGCGCGAAACGACCCTGCCGACCCGACAGGAGGCCGATGCCGTGGTCCGCGCCCTTGCCCATACCGTCGACTGCACGCAGCACTATTTCGACCTGTTCCACCAGGGCAACCCCGTGGATCTTGCCGGCGGGGTCGGATGGTTGAACGCTGATCAAGGGTTGGGCCAGAATTTCCGCTACGATTTCCGGTTGACCATGTCCTGCATGCGACCGGGGATCATCAACGCCCTGCGTGAACCTGAAGTGTCGCGGGTTGCCTATTACCTCGACCACGTCGAGGAAGACGTTGGACCCTGCACGGGTCGCAAATTTGCCAGCCTGAACGGGAGATAGTCGAATGGCCAGACCACATAGCCGCGCCGAGTTTTCGCGCAACCTTGCCCTGTTTTCGGTTCTTGCCCATTTGGCAGTAATTGCAGTTATTGTTTTTTTCCTCGTCTCCCGGGGAGATCCGTTTTTCCTCGATCTTCTGTTGATCGTCGTGCCGGTGACAGCGGCCTATTTCCTTGCCGCGCTGACCTGGCTTTCGGTGGATGACGGCCGGTCGGACAGGCGCAAGATCAGCCCGCAGGCCCGGATCGCCATCGGTGCCGTTGTCCTTGCCGTATTTGCGGTTCTCTTGGCGGTGCCGATCGCGAAATCCACTGGTGACCTTGCCGCCGAAACCGCAAAGCTGACGGTGGGAGGCGTGGAAACCGTGTTTGGGGCCGCACTGGCCATGATCGCCAAAGAGTTCTTTGGCGCACGGATTGCAGGCAGCAAACCTCAGGGCGGATGATCACGCCCGTTCGACGATCACCGATCCGACGGAATAGCCCGCTCCGAAGGAACAGATCAGTCCCCGGTCGCCGGGGGCAAGGTCGCCGGAATGCAGGGCAAAGGCGATGATCGACCCGGCCGAGGATGTATTGGCGTAGTCCTGCAGGATATTGGGCTGTTCGCCCGGTTCTGGCGTCCGGCAAAGCACCTTCTTCCCGATATAGTCGTTCATGGTCTTGTTGGCCTGATGCAGCCACAACCGTTTCAGGCTGTCCGTTGTCACCCCTTCGTCCGCCATGTGGCCCGCGATATGCGCCGATACCATCGGCAGCACCTCTTTGAACACCTTGCGGCCTTCCTGCATGAACTGCATGTCGCGCCGGTCTTCCATCTGGTCATGGGCGCGGCGCAGGAACCCGTTGTTGTTGCGGATGTTGTTGGAAAACTGGGTCGCGCAGCGGGTGGACAGAATGCGGTAGCGTGGACTGCTCAGCCCCTCGTCCCTTTCCAGCAGAACCGCCGTCGCCACGTCGCCAAAGATGAAATGGCAATCCCTGTCCCGCCATTCGAGGTGGCCCGAGCAAATCTCGGGGTTCACGACCAGGGCCCGGCGGATGCTGCCCGCGCGGATCATGTCGGCGGCGGTCTGGATGCCGAAGGTGGCCGACGAACAGGCCACATTCATGTCAAAAGCGAAGCCGCTGGTCCCCAGCAGCGATTGGATTTCCACCGCGATGGCCGGATAGGCCCGTTCGTGGTTCGACGCCGCGCAGATGACCGCGTCCACCGCGCCCGGATCGACCCCGGCCATGTCCAGCGCCTTGCGGCAAGCATCCACCCCCATCTCGGCCATGATCGACGGGGCGTCGTCCGGTCGGGCGTCAAGGCGCGGGCACATCCTGTCAGGGTCCAGCACGCCTGCCTTGTCCATCACATGCCGACGTTCGATGCCGGAGGCGTTGAAGATGAACTCGGCCGAGGATTGGGGTTTCGCCGCCACCTCGCCCGCCGCGATGGCATCGGCATTGGCGGCGTTGAACCGGTCCGCATAGGCGTTGAAGGCCGCGACCAGTTCATCGTTGGTGATAACCTCGGGCGGGGTGAACAGCCCCGACCCGGTGATGGCAACGCTGTGCATCCGCAGCCCCCTTTTTGACCCAGCGGAAGGGTGAGCGCCCGCCGGACCAAAGGCAAGCCTGACGGAACGTCAGAAACGTCCCGGATTCGCCTGATTTACCGACCCCGGCCGCGCATCGCCCCATTGCGCCGCGCCGCAGCGCCGCTATAGTGCCGCTTCCTTTCAGACGGGGGCGAATATGGCGCAGGTCAAGGTCGGGATCATCATGGGCAGCCAGTCGGACTGGGCCACGATGAAGGAGGCCGCAACCATTCTGGACGAATTGGGCGTGGCCTATGAGACCAAGATAGTCTCGGCGCACCGCACCCCGGACCGGCTGTGGACCTATGGGAAAGAGGCCGCGAGCCGTGGCCTTCAGGTGATCATCGCCGGGGCTGGCGGGGCGGCCCACCTGCCCGGGATGATGGCGTCGAAGACCCGTATCCCGGTGATCGGCGTGCCGGTGCAGACCCGCGCCCTGTCCGGTGTCGACAGTCTCTATTCCATCGTGCAGATGCCCAAGGGGTTCCCGGTTGCCACCATGGCGATCGGCGCGGCCGGGGCCGCCAACGCGGGCCTCATGGCCGCTGGTATCCTTGCCCTGCAGGACCCCGCCCTTGCCGACAGGCTGGACGCCTGGCGCGATGCCCTGTCCGCCTCTATCCCAGATGAGCCTTCCGATGACTGATATGCTGTCCCCCGGTGCGACCATTGGTATTCTCGGCGGCGGCCAGCTTGGCCGGATGTTGTCCGTCGCGGCCTCGCGGCTGGGGTTCAAGACCCATATTTTTGAGCCCGGCACCAACCCGCCCGCTGGTCAGGTGGCCGATGCGGTAACAACCGCAGCTTACGAGGACGAGGCGGCACTGCGGTCCTTTGCGGGTGCTGTCGATGTCATCACCTACGAGTTCGAGAATATCCCGACCTCGGCGCTGGACCTGCTGGAAGCGCTGAAACCGATCCGCCCCAACCGCAAGGCGCTTGCCGTCAGCCAGGACCGGCTGGTGGAAAAAGCGTTCCTGACTGATCTGGGGCTTCAGACCGCCCCCTTTGCCGCCGTGGACGATGCCCAGGACATGGCAGAGGCGATTGCCGAGATCGGCGCCCCGGCGATCCTGAAGACCCGCCGTTTCGGCTATGACGGCAAGGGGCAAGCGCGGATCAGGTCGGCAGAGGATGGCCCTAGCGCGCTGGACGCGATGGCCGGTGCCCCGTCAATCTTTGAGGGGTTTGTCGATTTCAGCCACGAGGTCTCGGTGATCGGCGCGCGTGGTCTGGACGGGGCGGTTGCCTGTTTCGATCCCGGCGAAAATGTCCACCGCGACGGCATCCTGCACACCACCACCGTCCCTGCCCGCCTGTCACCGTCGCAGCGGACCGACGCAGTTCTGATCGCCGCAAAGATCCTGAACGCGTTGGACTACGTTGGCGTCATGGGGGTGGAGTTGTTCGTGACGCCCGCGGGGCTGATCGTGAACGAGATTGCGCCGCGCGTGCACAATTCCGGCCACTGGACCCAGAACGGATGTGCCATCGACCAGTTCGAACAGCACATTCGCGCGGTTGCGGGCTGGCCCCTTGGCAACGGCAGCCGCCATTCCAACGTGGTGATGGAAAACCTGATTGGCGCGGACGTGGACCGTATCCCAGAAATCGCAAAGACAGATGCGGCCATCCATCTTTATGGCAAGGCAGAGGCCAAGCCGGGCCGCAAGATGGGGCACGTCAACCGGGTGACCGGCCCCGCGTCCTAACTATCGTCCTCACCAAAAATCACCCCGGTCAGTGTCAGGCTGCGGTCAAACCGCCCGCTGTCCAGAAAGGCGATGACCTGCGCCATGACCAGTGGGTTGTTCATCATGAAGGTATGGGTGACCGGCAGGACGATATGGTCGCGCATCCCGTCCATCCGGGTCGAGGCGACCGAGACCTTGCCGTCGTCCGGCCCCTCGATCAGACTGGAATAGATGGGGTTCAGGGATTGGTTTCCGGCGATGATCCCCACCTCGTAGCTTGGCAGGGCAAGGGAATTGGGCAGGCTGGTCTCGGCGGTGCCCAGTTGCAGCCCGGCCGGGCCGTTGACCCATTGGAACGGCTCGAAATCCCCGAACATGTCCACCAGTTCCGACCCGTGGTTCGGCGGCCCCATCATCACCACACGGCCCATTTTCGCGGGCCGGTGTTTGGTCAGCCAGGCCCTGACCAGGATGCCGCCCATCGAATGGGTGACAAAGTTCACGGTCCGGTCGCCACAGGCCTCGACATCATGGGGCAAGGCAATATCGACAAGGGTCTGGATGGTCTGTTCCGTGGATGGGTAGCCCGAGTTGACAACGAAATACCCTTCGCGTTCCAGCACCAGCTCCATCGGCGCAAGCGAGAAATCCGACCGGGCCAGCCCATGCAGAAGAACCACGCAATCCGTATCCGGCGACGGCGCCGCACGTAGCGGCGTTGCGGATAGGGCCAACAGGGCAAAAAGGGCGACAAGTCGTTTCATGGGGTCAAAGATAAGAGCTGCCCAGACCGGTTATAAGGTGAGGTCATCCTGACCTTGCGTCAGTATGCCAGAACCGGCAATTTGGCGCCATGGCACAGCCGCCCCGCCCCATCCGGATCGCCACCCGCGCGATTATCATGCACGACAATCGGTTGCTGATCGTGAATGCATGGAAGGGCCGCACGCATCTGTGGTGTGCACCCGGCGGCGGGGCCGAACCGCATCAAAGCCTGCCCGAGAATCTCGCCCGCGAGGTGATGGAGGAATGCGGGTTGGAGGTGGCCGTTGGCACCCCATGTCTGGTGAACGAATTCCACGATCCGGACGGCCCATTTCATCAGGTCGATATCTATTTCCGATGCCGCATCATCAGCGGGGATCTGACCGGCGACTGGACCGACCCGGAAGGGGTGGTGACACACCGCCGTTGGGTCACGCGGGAGGATCTGTCGCGACTTCGGTGCAAACCCGACAGCCTTGCCGCCGTCGCATGGAAAGACCCCGGCGCACCCGCCTATGACCCGCTAGAGTCGATCCAGAGATGACATCAGTCTTTGTTCACAGGGCTAGGCAGCCCTAAGGTGCAAGGCTACTGTGGCCTTGGACGCAACCAGAGTGAGAGTAGATAAATCATATGTTCAAAAGATATTTTGCCGCTGCCGCCATTGCCTTGACCGTCGCGGGCGCAAGTCATGCGCAGCAGGGGCAGAGCCTTGGGGCCGTTCCCGTGGACGAAGGATTCATCATTGACGAACTGGAAACCCGTGGCGGTCTTCCCCGGATCACCATCGCCCTCGCTGCCCTGCCCTATGAAGGAAAGATCGCGATTTGCGCCGCTGTTTCGTCTCGCCGCACACCGACCCTGCGGCAAATCATGCGGGCGATGGATGTCAGCTCTGGCACAAGGACGATCCAGCGTGGGCTGCATTTTGCAGCGCAATACCCCGAGCATCAGAACCTTATGGGCCAGCCGGCGAACTGCGTTCTGACGAATGCGCCTGCTGTTGAAAATCCGGACTTGGGCCTGTCTATGTCGCGGACGCGGTTCTAGAACGTCGCCAAGATCGGCAGACCACGAAAAAGGGGCGGCGCCGTATGGTGCCGCCCCAATTCTTTTCAAGGCGCAAATCGCCCCTAGCCGTCCAGCCCCAGCGCCACGAACCGAGGGTCGCCGCCCCGACGGATCAGCAAGAGGATCGATTTCCGCCCGGCCTCGCGGGCTTCGTCAATCCGCGCTTCAAGGTCTTCGACGCTTGCAACCGGCTGCTGACCCGCTTCGGTGATCAGGTCGCCCGGGACAAGCCCCTTGGATTCCGCATCCGATCCGGGCGCGACTTCGGTGATGACCAGCCCGTCGGACAGGGTCAGGCTGAACTGATCGGCAAGATCGGGGGTGATTTCCGACAGGGTCAGCCCAAGAACCTGCGCCAGTTCCGGTTCGGCCGGTTCCTCGGCGGGGAAGGCCGCGGCCTCGGCAGTTTCGCGGCGACCAAGGGTCACGGCAAGCGTCACCGGTTCGCCATCGCGCAGCACGATCACCTCGACCGTCTTGCCCACGGGCGAATTGCCGACGATGCGGACCAGTTCGCGGGTATCTTCAATCTCGATCCCGTCGAAAGACGTGATGACATCACCCGCTTCGACACCACCATCCATGGCCGGGCCTTCGGGCACGTCGGACACCATCGCGCCGCGCGCCACGTCCAGCCCATCAATCGCCTCGACCATGTCCTCGGTCACGTCCTGAATGCGGACGCCCAGCCAGCCGCGCCGGGTTTCCCCGTATTCCTTCAGCTGATCGACAACATTGGTGACCACGTTCGACGCCATAGAAAAGCCGATCCCGATAGACCCACCGTTGGGTGACAGGATGGCGGTATTCACGCCGATCACCTCACCATCAAGATTGAACAGCGGTCCGCCAGAGTTGCCCCGGTTGATCGCCGCGTCGGTCTGGATGTAATCGTCATAGGTTCCCGACAGTTCCCGGTTGCGGGCCGATACGATCCCGGCCGAAACCGAGAACCCCTGGCCGAGCGGGTTGCCCATGGCCATGACCCAATCGCCCACGCGGGCGGTGTCGCTGTCGCCGAAGGGCACAAAATCCAGCCCCTGCGCGTCGACCTTCAACAGGGCGATATCGGTGTTCGGGTCGGTGCCTACCAATTCGGCAGGAAGTTCGTCACCCGAGAAGAATTCGATCAGGATTTCATCCGCGCCTTCGATGACGTGATTGTTGGTCACGATGAACCCGTCGGCGGAGATCACGAAGCCGGAGCCGAGCGCCGAGGACCGGCGCGGGCCATTGTTGCCGCGATCCTGGAAGTCGCGGAAGAAATCCTCGAACGGGGATCCTTCGGGCACGACGCCCTGCGGGCCGGTGTTGCCCGCCACAACGGTCGAGGTGGTGATATTGACCACTGCCGGGCTGACCTGTTCGGCCAGATCGGCAAAGCTTGCCGGCCGGTCCTGTGCCCCGATGGGCAGGGCTTGCGCCAACGCAAGGGCCAGACCAAGGACCAGTGCGGTCACGCCCGCACGAAGTTTCCCCTCGTCCCGACGGGTCAGGGAAATTGCTTTGCTCGTCACGATGGACCTCCTTGTTTTCTTTGCCGTCACCGGTGGAAACCGGTGACCCTCCGGGGCTGAATGTCATCCTAAGGCGCGCCGGGTTCAACGCAATCCCGGATCGCATTCCGTCACTTGCGCGTGAAGCCGCCGGTCAGGCGCCCAGCCCCTTTGCGATCCAGACCAGGACCACGCCCAACGCCAGCGCGCCCAGCCCGAAGGCCCGCCGCTGATCCAATGGCATCCGCCGCATTGCGTCCAGTAAATCTTCGATGATGGAGGGGGCGATCGCATAGATCAGCCCCTCCACCACGAAGACAAGGCCCAGCGCCAGTAGCGCGGTGGCCAACGCCTCTGCCATCAGTTGGCCGAGGCGTCCGCGTCGGCACCGCTGTCCGACTTCAGGTAGTTGAAGAATTCATTGTCCGGGGTCAGCACCAAAGAGGTGGACCCGGGTCGCAGCGAATTCTGATAGGCGGTCATCGAGCGGTAGAACTCAAAGAATTCCGGGTCTTCGCCAAACGCCTCGGCAAAGATGCGGTTCCGCTCGGCGTCGGCCTCACCACGGATGATTTCCGCCTGACGGGTCGCGTCGGAAACCCGTTCCACCACGGTCCGGTCGGCCTGTGCACGGATACGCTGCGCGGCTTCACGGCCACGGGCGCGTTCGTCTTCGGCCTCGCGTTCCCGTTCGGCCACCATCCGGCGGAACGTCGCTTCAAGGTTCGCTGGCGGCAGATCGGTCCGCTTCAGGCGGACGTCGATCACCGACAGACCAAGCGCGTTGGCTTCGGCAATCGCGGCGTTACGGATGCGCAGCATCAGCGCGGCCCGGTCCGTCGACAGGATGTCATTGGAGCTGACCGAACCAAGCACCTCTCGCGTCGCGGCACGCAGGATCGAGTCGAGGCGGCGGCTGGCGACAAAGATCGCCTGATCGCCCCCGGCACCAGTGGCCTGACGGAACTGTTCCACGTCGTTGATCCGGAACCGCGCGAAGGCGTCCACGATCAGGCGGCGATCGTCCAGCGGCGTGACTTCCAGCGGGTCCATGTCGATGGACAGGATACGGTCATCGTATTTGACAACCTGCTGGAAGATCGGGATGCGGAACCCGATGCCCGGATCGTCCTCGACCCGGACAATCTGTCCGAATTGCAGGACCAACACCTTTTCGCGTTCATCCACGATGAAGATCGAGGCGAGGCCAGCGGCCACAAGCGCCACGAAAGCGGGCAGAAGCAAAGCAGTCTTGCGCATCAGTTCGACCCTCCCGTGGTGGTGCTTCGGCGAATTTCATTCAGGGGCAGGTAGGGGACGACACCATTGCCGCCATCCCCCGCACCTTCATCCAGAAGGATGATGTCGACGCCACCCAGAACCTGTTCCATCGTTTCAAGATACAGGCGTTTGCGGGTCACTTCGGGCGCGTTGCGGTATTCGGCCAGAACGGCGCTGAACCGGCTGGCTTCACCGCTGGCTTCGTTGACGACCTGCGCACGGTAGGCCTCGGCCTCTTCCAGAAGCTGGGCGGATTGACCGCGTGCTTCTGCCAGAACCCGGTTGGCATAGGCATCTGCACGGTTCTGAAGCTGGTCGCGTTCCTGTTCCGCATCTTGCACGTCGCGGAAGGCATCCAGCGGCGAGGTGCGGCGCTGGTTTCCGTCGATGTCGGTGACCGCGACCTCGGTCGAGGGCGGTTCGGCGGCGTTCAGGTTCACACGAACGATGTTGACGCCACTGTCATAGCTGTCGAGCGTGGACTGGATCAGGTCCTTCAGACGGTCGGCAATCGCGCCCCGGTCCCGGTTCAGGATCGGCGCCATTTCCGACTGGGCAATGATTTCGCGCATGGCGGATTCCGCCACCGCTTCGATCGTGGACGCGGGATCGGCAAGGTTGAACTTGAACCCCCGCAGGTCCGAGATGTTCCAGACCACTTCAAAATCGATGTCGACGATGTTTTCGTCCCCGGTCAGCATCAGCCCGGCATCTAGGCCCGACGCGGCCGTGCCGATGGCGATGTTGCGTTCGGTGGTCACCGCTTCGACTTCGGCGGTCACGACCGGCCAGGGGGCAAAGTTCAGGCCCGGTTCGCCGGTCGACATGTATTCGCCAAGGAACAGGTTGATCGACCGTTCTTCCGGCTTGACCGTGTACAAGGAGGCAAATAGCCAAAGAACCACAGCGCCAATGGCGCCAAGGCCGATGGTGCCCTTCGTCAGAAGGGGGCCGGACGGGCCGCCGCTTCCGCCGGCACCGCCCGGACCACGGCCACCGCCGCCACCGCCCATCAGAACGCGAAGCTGTTCGCGCCCCTTGTTCATCAGATCGTCAAGTTCGGGGATCTGCGGTTCGTTCGGGCGCTGCGGGCCCCGGTTCCGGTCATCGCCATTGCCGTTGTTGCCGCCATCGCCGCCGCGCGGGCCACGGTTTCCGCCGCCGCCCCAGGGGCCGCCGTTGTTTCCAGCCATCGGTTACCTTTGGTCCTTCCTGTTTCCAATCGCCGGCGACGCGGTCAGGCCGCACACCGGGTTGTCCTTCAACTTGTGCGTTCAGCGCAGAAAATCAAGCGCTGCGCACCGGTTCCTTCATTGTCACCAGTTCTTCCGAGATGGTCGGGTGCACTGCCACGGTTCGATCAAAGTCCTCTTTCGTGGCGCCCATCTTGACCGCGATACCAACCATCTGGATCAACTCGCCCGCGTGATCCGCGACGATATGACAGCCCAAAACCTTGCGGGTGGCCTTGCTGACGATCAGTTTCATCATCACCCGATCCGACCGGCCCGCAAAGGAATGGTTCATCGGCTTGAACGAGGTGCAATAGACCTCGATCGGTTCGATCTCGCGGGCGTCTTCCTCGGACAGGCCAACGGTGCCGAATTCGGGCTGGGTAAAGACGGCCGAGGGGATCAGATCGTGATCGACCGGCGTCGGATTGCCCTTGAACACGGTTTCGACGAACGCCATGCCTTCGCGGATCGCCACCGGGGTCAGGTTGACCCTGTTGGTCACATCGCCCACCGCATAGATCGACGGCACCGCGGTCTGGGAATAGTCGTCGACGGCGATTTCACCCCGGCGGCCGATCTTCACCCCGGCCTCTTCCAACCCGATCCCGTCGGTATTGGGGACCCGGCCGGTTGCAAACATGACCTGCCCATAGGTCGCCTCGGACCCGTTCGATCCCTTGACCCGGATGCCACCGTCAACCTGCTCCATCGACAGGATGTTGGTGCCGCAATGCAGGTCGACGCCGCGCTCGCGCATCTGGTCAGCGATCAGCCCGCGCGCTTCACCATCAAAGCCACGCAGGATCTGCGCCCCCCGGTAGAACTGCGTCACCTTCACGCCCAACCCGTTCAGGATACCCGCGAATTCGCAGGCGATATAGCCCCCGCCGACGATCAAGATGCTGTCGGGCAGTTGGTCCAGCTTGAAGATCTCGTTCGAGGTGATGCCCAGTTCCGCTCCCGGCATGTCCGGGAGCACGGGGCGGCCGCCAGTGGCGACAAGGATATGTTTGGCGGTCTTGGTCTCTCCGGTCGACAGGGTCACGGTGTGCGGGTCGGCCAGCGCGGCGCGGGCGTCAAACACGGTCACGCCGGACCCGTCCAGCAACCGCCGATAGACCCCTTCCAGCCGGTCAAGTTCAGAATCCAGCTTGCCCCGGAACGTGGTCCAGTTGAACGACCCGTCCTGCACGTCCCAGCCATAAGCGCGCGCGTCCGACATGGCTTCGTGAAATTCGCTGGCGAAGACCATCAGTTTTTTCGGGACGCAGCCCCGGATCACGCAGGTGCCGCCCATCCGGTATTCTTCGGCCAGCGCGACCTTTGCGCCTGTGGCTGCTGCCACCCGTGCCGCCCGGACCCCGCCGGACCCGCCACCGATGACGAAAAGATCAAAATCGAATGCCATTGCCTGTCCTTCCAATTTCTGTGCCGCCTACTTGGGTCGCGGCGTCGGCGGGGGCAAGCCCGGGCGGGCCGGGAACACGCAAATGCGAAGTCCCACCCTGTCCCGCCGGTTGTCAGTCCCCCAGATCGGAAAACAGGTTGTCGTCGTCCAGAAAGTCGAATTTTTCCTTCTCGACCGATCCTTCGTTGATGTCGCGCACTTCCACGCGGCCATCGCCATAGCCGATCACCACCGCGTCGCAGATGTCGATGAACAGCCCGTTTTCGACCACGCCGGGGATCTGGTTCAGCACAAGGCTGAGCTGCCGGGCGTTGCCGATGCGGTTCAGATGCAGGTCAAGGATGTGGTTGCCTTCGTCGGTGATGAAGGGCGCGTCGCCATTCATCCGCAGGCTGGTGGTACGGCCCAGCACATCCATGCCGATCAGCACCTCTTCGACCAGCGTCTTGGTGGTCTGCCAGCCGAAGGGGATCACCTCGAGCGGAAGCGGGAAGGCCCCCAGCGTTTCAACCTGCTTGGTGGCATCGGTGATCACGACCATCTGGTCACTGGCGGTCGCGACGATCTTTTCCTGAAGATGGGCCCCGCCGCCGCCCTTGATCAGGTTCAGGTTCGGGTCAAACTCGTCCGCCCCGTCGATGGTCACGTCCAGCCACTTCGCCTCGTCCAGCGAGATCACCTCGATCCCGACCTGCCGGGCCAGTTCGGCGGTGCGCGACGACGTCGGCACCCCCTTGATCTTCAGCCCTTCGTTCTGAACCATGTCGCCCAGGCAGCGGACCAGCCACGCGGCGGTGGACCCGGTCCCCAGCCCCACCTTCATGCCACTTTCGACATATTGGGTCGCCCGTTTGGCGGCGACGAATTTGGCCTTGTCGATCGGGGACAGTTCGGATGGCATGGGGCAGCTCCATGGGCAATGCGGGATTCCCAACGCTTATAGGCAAACCAGCCCCCGGGGGCGAGGGGGCATTGCCCCGAATTATCGGCTTTGCAGCAGCATCTTGCGGGCGGTTTCCCGGATCGCGCGGGTCAGGGGCGCAAGCGCGGGCGCCGACAGGCGGCTGACCTGCCAATAAAGCGGGGTTTCCATCGTCTCGGGCGCGATGGCGACCAGCCGCCCCGCGGCGATATCTTCGGCCACCAGCGGTTCGGGGTTCATGCCCCAGCCCAGCCCCAGTATCGCCGCACGGCGGAAATCGTGGCTGGAGGCGATCCGGTGCGCGGGCAAGGCCACCCGCTGTCCCGCGACCTTTGTCACCCAGTCCTGCTGCAACCGGTCCTTCAACGAGAAGACCAGCGCCGGGGCCTGCCCCAGCGCCGTGGCCGTCGCGCCCTTGGGGAACCAGCGGGCGGCAAAACCGGGGCTTGCGGTCGCGATGTAGGACAGGGTGCCAAGCGGGGTGCTGTCGCAGCCCTGCACCGGGGTCGCCCGCGCCGTGACCGCCGCCGCCACCTCAGCCTTGCGCAGCCAGATGTCGGAATGGTCCTGATCGTCAATCTCAAGTTCGAACAGCATGTCGGGCACGCGGGCAATGGCGGGCAGGAACCAGGTGGCAAGGCTATCGGCGTTCACCGCGATCCGCACCGTGGGCCGGGGGCTGGCGGGCGTGCCAAGATCACGGGCCAGCCCCTGCTCCATCAGCGCCACATCGTCCAGATGGCGCAGCAGCCGCGCGCCGGTGGGCGTCGCGGCGCAGGGCTGCCCCCGCAGCACCAGCGTCGCCCCCATCCGGTCCTCCAGCCCCTTGATCCGCTGCGACACAGCCGAGGGCGTCACCCCAAGCTGCGCCGCCGCCCGGCCGAACGATCCGGTACGCAGAACGGCGGCAAGGGCGAACAGTGCATCGTAGTCCAGCATGTCTATTAAGTCTCACTAATGAACCCACAGATCAATTCATTTCACTTATTTTCGGCCACTGGCTATCCCCTCCAAGACCGCAACAGGAGCCTCAAATGCTCGGTACCTTCTTCACAGGCTTTGGCCTGTCGTTTTCCCTGATCATGGCCATCGGGGCGCAAAACGCCTTTGTCCTGAAAATGGGGCTGCGGCGAGCGCATGTCTTGCCGCTGGTGCTGACCTGCGCGTTGTCTGACGCAGTTCTGATCTCGGTCGGGGTCTGGGGCTTCGCGGGGTTGGCCGATGTGTTGCCGGGGTTGGCCCCGGTCATGCGCTGGCTGGGGGCCGGTTTCCTGATCGTCTATGGTGCGCTGTCGTTCCGGGCGGCGCTCCGTGGCGGCGCGGCGCTAGACCCTACGGCGGACCGGGGATTGAGCCTTGGGGCGGCGGTGCTGACCTGCCTCGCCTTCACATGGCTCAACCCGCACGTCTATCTTGATACGGTGGTCTTGCTTGGGTCCATCGCACAGGGGTTCCCGGGGCAGGAACGGGCCTTTGGGGCCGGGGCCATCGCCGCGTCTTTCGTGTTCTTCTTCATGCTGGGCTATGGTGCGCGGCTTCTCGCACCGCTGTTCGCGCGGCCCTTGGCGTGGCGCGTGCTCGACGTGGTGATCGGCTGTGTCATGTGGTCCATCGCCGCCGGGCTGATCCTGAAGGGATAGGGCCCTTGCGCCCCCCGCCCTCCCGTGCGCCTATGGCGCCATGACAACAGGCGTGAAACAGGACCGGCCGCTGGCCGGGGTATTCTGGATGGTGGTGACGGGGCTGAACTTCGTCGCTGTCACCGCGCTTGTGAAACATGTGGGCGATGACGTGCCCGCGGCCGAGGCCGCCTTTCTGCGCTATGCCCTTGGCATCGTCTTCCTGATCCCGATGATCTGCCCGATCCTTGCCGCCCGGCTGACCCGGCGCCAATTGGGCCTGTTCGCCGCGCGCGGCGTAGCCCATACGCTGGCGGTGATCCTGTGGTTCTTCGCGATGGCCCGCATCCCGATTGCCGAAGTGACGGCGCTCAACTACCTCAACCCGGTTTATGTCACCCTTGGGGCCGCGCTGTTCATGGGGGAAAAACTGCCGCCCCGCAGGTTGGCCGCCGTGCTGATCGCGCTCTGCGGGGCGCTTCTGATCCTGCGGCCCGGCGCGCGCGAGTTGGAGCCGGGGCATATCGCCATGCTGGCTACCGCAGCACTATTCGCCGTCGGCTACATGCTGGCCAAGCAGCTGTCCGGAGAGGTGAAACCGGCGGTCGTGGTGGGGATGTTATCGGTCACGGTGACAATCGGGCTTGCGCCCTTTGCCGCGGCGGTCTGGGTGACGCCGACGCTGGAACAATGCCTCTGGCTGTTCGGCGTCGCCTGTTTCGCCACCGCCGGGCATTACACCATGACGCTGGCCTTTGCCGCCGCACCGCTGACCGTGACGCAGCCGGTGACCTTCCTGCAGCTGGTCTGGGCGGTGGCGCTTGGGGCCGTGGTTTTCGAAGAGGCCGTGGACGGCTGGGTCGTCGCCGGTGGGCTGGTCATCGTCGGATCGGTCAGCTTCATCACATGGCGCGAGGCACGGGCGAAACGGCGGATCACCCCGGCCCCGGCGGAAACGAAGGTCTGATCCCTTCTTTGGGTAAGAAATATCCCGGGGTGAATGGCCCGGAACGGGCCAGAGGGGCAGAGCCCCTGCCGCGCGGGCCGCAGGCCCGCGCCCCCCGGCGACGCCGAAGGCGGCGCAAAACCTCATCGCCAATGAAAAAGCCCGGCAAATCTGGCCGGGCTTTTCAAGAGCCTCACGACTGATTGTCAGGAGTTGGCGAACTGTTCCATGACCTCGTCCGAGGCTTCCATGTTGGTGGTGACGCGCTGCACGTCGTCGTCGTCTTCCAGCACCTCGACCAACCGCATCAGCTTTTGAACCCCTTCAAGGTCCAGTTCGGCGGTGGTTGTGGCTTTCCAAACCAGCTTGGTCGATTCCGACTCGCCTAGGGTGGCTTCCAGCGCGGTGGAGACTTCGTTCAGGTCGGTATCGGCGCAATAGATAACGTGGCCGTCTTCATCGCTTTCCACGTCCTCGGCCCCGGCTTCGATCGCGGCCATCATCACCGTGTCCGCATCGCCGACAGAGGCCGGGTAGACCACTTCGCCCTTGCGATCGAACATGAAACCAACCGACCCGGTTTCCCCAAGGTTGCCGCCGTGCTTGCCAAAGGTCGACCGCACGACCGAGGCGGTCCGGTTGCGGTTGTCGGTCATCGCCTCGACGATGACGGCGACGCCGCCCGGGCCATAGCCTTCGTAGCGGATTTCTTCGTAATCATCGCCCTCGCCGCCCTGCGATTTCTTGATCGCGCGTTCGATCACGTCCTTTGGCACCGATTGCGACTTGGCTTCCTTCACCGCAAGACGCAGGCGGGGGTTCTTGTCCGGGTCCGGGTCGCCCATCTTTGCCGCCACGGTGATTTCCTTGGCAAGCTTGGAGAAAAGCTTGGACCGGGCGGCGTCCTGCCGCCCCTTGCGGTGCTGAATATTCGCCCATTTGGAATGGCCGGCCATGGGTCGTCCTCGTCATCTGAATTGGATCAGCGCGTCTATAGGGCAGCGCGGGGCAAAATGGCAATCCCCAGAGACGAACCGCGACCGCAACGGGCCGTTTCGCAAGGCCGCTTCCCCGCTGCACGCTGCCAAAGTGCCGTTTTTGCGCGATCCATGCTGTATCATGGACCCTAGAGTCGGGGCGACTCGCCCTTAGCGCGACATCGGATTCCACATTTCAGCGGAGGTCAGGATGATCATCTACCCCACAATCGAACTGCAAAAGGGCCGCTGCGTCAGCCTGCACCGCGGACGGCTGGAAGAGCCGCAAATCTGGCACGTGAACCCGGTTGACCGGGCCCGCAGCTTTGCCGCTGCCGGGGCCAGTTGGATGCATCTGACCGATTTCGACGCGGTCGCCGGCACTTCCGAGACCAACGCTGAGCTGGTGCAGGAAATCATCCGCGCCGCCGGGATTCCGGTGCAATACGGTGGCGGCGTGAAGTCGATGGACCAGATCGCCCATTGGGCCGAGGCCGGCGCGGGCCGGATCGTGATCAGCTCTGCCGCCGTCACCCAAGCGCAGCTGGTCAAAGAGGCGGCCCATGCCTATCCCGACCAGATCGTCGTCGCGGTCGATGTCTACAAGGGCAAGGTCATGTCGGGTGGCTGGCGCGAAAGCACGGCCTTCGCCCCCGAGGATTTCATCCGTCAGTTCGACCGTGACCCGCTCGCCGCGATGATCGTCACCGACATTGATGCCGATATTGAGGAAAGCGATGCTTCGCTTGCCATGATCACCCGGGCGGCAGAACTGGCCAGCGCGCCGGTGATCGCGCGCGGCACCATCCGGTCCTTGGATGACATCAGCCGCCTGAAATACGTCCCCCACGTGTCGGGCACGATCATTGGCCGTGCACTGTTCGACCGGTCCGTCGATCTGGGCGAGGCATTGGCCGTCGCCGGTGCGGGCAAGGAAGCGACTGCGCCCTTCGTCTGATGGGGGTGCGACTTAGTCAGAGGGCCGCCCCGACCGGGCGGCCTTTTTCGTTCAGGCGATGATATCAGGCAAAAGCCGGTCTTCGATCCGGGCAATCTTGTCCTTCAGCGCCAGCTTCTGCTTTTTCAGGCGCCGAATCGTCAGCAGATCACCGGTGCCCCGCTCTTCCAGCGCATGAATCGCTTCGTCCAGATCGCGATGCTGCTGCTTGAAGATCTCCAGTTCGACCCGAAGCACCTCAAGCTGTTCCATTTTCGCTGATTTGTTCATCGGTTGGCCCGAACCTGTTTCCTGCACCCCAAGATAAGGGCTGGCAGGCGTTTCGCCTAGTCCTTCCTCTTGCGCAGGGGCCGCGCGCTGCCCATATTTCCAGTCAGGCCGCCGCAATCGGGGCCATCCGGACATCGGTCGCTTTGACAAAGGACATGTCGCATGACGAAACTGACCCTTGGAACGCATCCGTTCCTTCTTGGATTTGAACAGCTTGAACGGCTGGTCGAACGGACCGCCAAATCGGGCAACGACGGCTATCCCCCCTATAACATCGAACAGACCTCGGACCGGTCCTACCGGATCACCCTTGCGGTCGCCGGGTTTGCCGAAACCGATCTGTCGATCACCGTCGAGGACAACCAGCTTGTCATTCGGGGCCGCCAGTCGGACGACAGCGAGGGCCGCATCTTTCTGCACCGCGGAATTGCCGCGCGGCAGTTCCAGCGGTCCTTTGTGCTGGCCGATGGCGTGGACGTAGGCGAAGCGATCATGGAAAACGGCCTGCTGCATGTCGACTTGAACCGCCGGGTGCCCGACGCGGTGGTTCAGACCATCAAGATCCGGAAAGGGGGCGCGAAATGAACACGAAATTCGATCTGAGCACCGTTGGCCAGGGGATCGTTTATGTCCGCCCGGTCGCCGTGGACGACCTGCCCGCCGAGGTTCAGGCTCAGGCAGAGGCCGGGGGGCTGAAACAGCTGTTTGCCGTGCACAACGCCGATGGTGACCGGCTGGCCCTTGTCGCGGACAGGGCCATGGCTTTTGTCCTTGCCCGACAGCACGACATGACCCCGGTCACCGTGCATTAGGAAGAAGACAAACCATAGACGGGTCCTTCCCATCGGCATAAAGTTTCGACGGAACCGGCGCGTTCCTGCGTTTGGTCAGTGAAACAATGTGCTTGGGAAGGGCAACATCATGGCAACCCCGGAAAAATACAGCCGCCTGCAAATCATCCTTCATTGGGCCATTGCCGCCCTTATGGTTGTCAGCTTCATCACCCACGAAGCGATGGGCGAGGCATGGGACGCGGTTGAAGATGGCGGCGTTGCGGTGATCGAAGGGGGCGCCCGCATTCACCAATTGGTCGGCATCACGATCTTTGTGCTGGCCGTTGTGCGGATCATCCTTCGGCTGACCAAAGGTGCCCCTGCCCCGGTCCCTGCACCGAAACTTCAGGACCTCGCCGCCAAGATCACGCATATCGGCCTGTATGTCGTGATCTTCGCCCTGCCGATCACCGGGATGATGGCCGTGGGCGCCGGGATCGAGGCGGCAGCCGAATTCCACGAACCGCTGTTCCAGCTCGGGATGGTCCTGATCCTGCTGCACATCGGTGCGGCGCTTTATCACCAGTTCATCGTCAAGGATAACCTTATGGCGCGGATGCGCTGACACCCATTCATGAAACGACGAACGCCGCCCCGAAGGGCGGCGTTTTCCTTTGCAGGCCTGGCACCCGAACTAGTGCGCGGCGATCAGCCCCATGCTTTCCAGTTTCAGGATCACCTGGTGGGCGCAGTTGTCCACGTCCACGTTTTCGGTTTCGACCCGCAGTTCCGGGTTCGCCGGTTCTTCGTAAGGGTCAGAAATCCCGGTGAATTCCTTGATCTTGCCTTCGCGGGCCAGCTTATAAAGACCCTTGCGGTCACGCCGTTCGCATTCTTCGATGCTGGTGGCCACGTGCACTTCGACAAAGGCGCCATACTGTTCAATCTCTTCCCGGACCGCGCGGCGGGTTGCGGTATAGGGCGCGATCGGGGCGCAAATGGCGATCCCGCCGTTCTTGGTGATCTCGGACGCGACATAGCCGATGCGGCGAATGTTCAGGTCGCGGTGTTCCTTCGAGAACCCAAGTTCCGACGACAGGTTCTTCCGCACGATATCCCCGTCCAAAAGGGTCACCGGGCGGCCGCCCATCTCCATCAACTTGACCATGAGCGCGTTGGCGATGGTCGACTTGCCCGACCCGGAGAAGCCGGTGAAGAAGACGGTAAAGCCCTGCTTGGACCGGGGCGGAGAGGTGCGGCGCAGCTCCTTCACCACCTCGGGGAAAGAGAACCATTCCGGAATCTCCAGCCCTTCGCGCAGGCGGCGGCGCAGTTCCGTGCCCGAGATGTTGAGGATGGTGACGTTGTCCTTGTCCTCGATCTCGTCGTTGGGTTCGTATTGGGCGCGTTCCTGCACATAGACCATATGCTTGAAGTCGACCATTTCGATGCCGATCTCGGCCTCGTGTTCGCGGAACAGGTCCTGCGCGTCATAGGGGCCGTAGAAATCCTCGCCTGCGCTGTTCTTGCCGGGGCCCGCGTGGTCACGGCCGACAATCATATGGGTGCAGCCGTGGTTGCGGCGGATAATCCCGTGCCAGACCGCCTCGCGCGGGCCAGCCATGCGCATGGCAAGGTTCAGAAGCGACATGGTGGTGGTGGACTGGGGGTATTTGTCCAGAACCGCCTCGTAGCAACGGACGCGAGTGAAATGGTCCACGTCACCCGGTTTGGTCATGCCGACGACCGGGTGGATCAGCAGGTTGGCCTGAGCCTCTTTCGCGGCCCGGAAGGTCAGTTCCTGGTGCGCGCGGTGCAGCGGGTTGCGGGTCTGGAAGGCGACAACCCGGCGCCAGCCCAGCTTGCGGAAATAGGCGCGCAGTTCGTTCGGCGTGTCGCGACGACCCCGGAAATCATAGTGCACCGGCTGCTGGATGCCGGTGATCGGGCCGCCCAGATAGACCTTGCCCGCCGTGTGATGCAGGTAGTTCACTGCCGGGTGCGCCAGATCGTCGGCGCCAAACACCTTTTCCGCCTCATGCGATTTGTTCGGGGTCCAGCGGTCGGTCACGGTCATGGTGGCAAGGATCACGCCTTCCTGATCGCGCAGCGCGATGTCCTGACCCAGTTCGATGCTGTCGGCAAAAGATTCCGACACGTCCAGCGTGATCGGCATCGGCCACAGCGTGCCGTCGGCAAGGCGCATGTTGTCCACGACGCCGTTGTAATCTTCCACGGACAGGAAACCCTTGAGCGGGTTGAAACCGCCGTTCATCAGCAGTTCCAGATCGCAGATCTGGCGCGGGGTCAGGTCGTGACTGGTCAGGTCGGCGGCTTCGACCTTGAGCTTCTGCGCGCTCTCGTAAGAGACGTAAAGCTCAGGGATGGGGGCAAGGTTGTTCTGCATCGGATGGGTCCTGTGTTTGAGCGGAGAGAGACCGCTGGAGGTGCCGGTCAGCTCTGCGTGCAGCGCATCGTATTCGGCGAATTTTCGGGCAAGAAACTGGTCGCGCAGCCGGGTCTTTTCAGCGGCGCCACGGGTGGTGATGGTATAGGCGAACCTTTGGCGTTTGTCGGGGCCGGACCGGGCGTTGATGGTGATCAACCCAGCCTCTGCCGCGCCACGCAACAGCGCATTGAGCCGCCCAAGCGAGATATCCAGCGCCGCCGCCGTCGCACGCTGCGACGCCCCCGGCGCAGCATCCAGCTGGCGCAGGAGCCGGAAGATCAGGTCTTCCTCGGCAGGATTATGTTTGGCCACAGAGGTGGGCATCGGGGACTCGCAATATGTTCACGCGTGAACACATATGACGAAGCAGATGGCGAGACTAGGGGGAAATCTGGGCAATATCGGACCATTCCGGACTGTGTCCGGTGGGTCACGCACCCCGTAGCTGCCAAATCAGCAGAATGCCGCAAAACGACAACGGCCCGAACCATTGGTTCGGGCCGTTTCGATTTCACTGCATGTCGCCGATCTCTGGCGCTTTTCGGGCTTTACTCCAGGGCATCAATCGTCCTGCTCGGCCAGCCAGTGTTCGGCGTCCAGCGCGGCCATGCAGCCCATTCCGGCGCTGGTGACGGCCTGCCGATATTTATGGTCGGTCAGGTCGCCCGCCGCGAATACGCCGGGGATCGAGGTTTTGGTCGATCCGGCCTCGACCTTCACATAGCCGCCGTTGTGCAGTTCCAGTTGGTCCTTGACCAGTTCCGACGCGGGCGCATGGCCGATGGCAATGAACACGCCCTTGGCGGGGATTTCGGTGATCTCGCCCGTCTTGACGTGCTTGGCGCGGACAGCTTCGACCCCGAGCGGGTTGTCGGTGCCAACGACCTCTTCCAGCGTGTGATCCCACAGCGGTTCGATCTTGGGGTTTTTCATCAGCCGATCGATCAGGATCTTTTCGGCCCGCAGTTCATCGCGGCGGTGGATCAGGGTCACCTTGGTCGCGAAATTGGTCAGGAACAGCGCCTCTTCCACGGCGGTATTGCCGCCGCCGATGACCACGATTTCCTGCCCGCGATAGAAGAACCCGTCACAGGTGGCGCAGGCAGACACGCCAAAGCCTTTGAACTTCTCTTCGGTCGGCAGGCCAAGCCATTTGGCGCGGGCGCCGGTGGCCAGGATCACCGCGTCGGCGGTGTAGGTGGTGCCGCTGTCGGCCTTGGCGGTGAAGGGCCGCTTGGACAGGTCCAGATCGGTGATGATGTCCATCACGATGTCACAGCCCATGGCGCGGGCGTGGGCCTCCATCCGGACCATGAGGTCGGGGCCCTGCACCTCGGTATCGCCGGGCCAGTTTTCGACCTCGGTCGTGGTGGTCAGCTGGCCGCCGGGTTCCATCCCCTGCACAAGGATCGGGTTCAGCATGGCGCGGCTGGCATAGACGCCAGCGGTATAGCCCGCAGGGCCGGAGCCGATGATCAATACCTTGGTGTGACGCGTCTCGGCCATGTGTTCCCCCGACTCTGGTGTTCCGTCCCACCCGATATAGACGGCAGCCCCCGGAACCGAAAGGCCCTGCAAGGCGACCATGCGTCGCGCGAATACCGGGCCGACCGATGCCGGACAGAGCCGGGGAAGGACGGCGAACGCTAAGAATCTTGCGCCAACACGAAACAATATTGCGCAGCCTGCGCCTTCGGCGTAGTGTTCGCAAAATTTCTTGGGGATGATGTATGCCGGGTTCCAAACTCGATGAAATCGACCGGATGATTCTGGCAGAGCTGCAGGCGGACGGTCGGATGACCAACGTCGAACTGGCCAAGCGGGTGGGCATCTCTGCCCCGCCCTGCCTGCGCCGGGTGCGCACGCTGGAGGAACAGGGGTTCATCCGGGGCTATCACGCCGATGTCGACGCCCGCGAACTGGGGTTCGAAGTGCAGGTCTTTGCCATGGTCGGCCTTGTCAGCCAGGCCGAGGCAGACCTGAGCGCATTTGAGGAACGGTGCCGCAACTGGCCGCTGGTTCGTGAATGCCACATGCTGAACGGCGAGGTGGATTTCATCCTGAAATGCGTGGCGCCCGACCTGCGCAGTTTCCAGACCTTCCTGACCGAACAGCTGACCGCCGCACCGAATGTGGCCAGCGTCAAGACCAGCCTTGTGATCCGGGGCGCCAAGGATGACCCCGGCGTCCCGTTTGATGTGCTGGAAGCGCGGTTGGCGAAAGACGCCTAGGCCGCCGAGAAGAGATCAAGGTCCGCCAGCCGCAGCCGTGGAAACCGCGGCGCACCGAAACCCATGATGTCCGGGATGTGCGGGAAGAAGGACAGGTACAGGTCCAGAAGGTCGCCCCGCAGCGGCAGCCGATGCGCCGGACCGGGATGAAAGCTTTCCAACTCGATCCCGTCAGACAGCAGCCGTTCCTGTTCTTCGAACCCAAGGTGATAAACCTGCACCGCGCTTTGCGGCGTCAGATCGACGATGTTCACCCCATCCTCGAAATCCCGCACCGGCACAACGGCGGTGGGCCGCCCGGTCATGGTGCGCACCCCTTCCGAGCTGTGGAACAGCCGGGCCGAGGGGCCCAGAACAATGTCTCGTCCCGGACGACCGAACCCCAGAGAATCGGCAGACACTCGGGTCAGCGACCGCATCTTCGACGCCTGTTCGGGGATGTTCGCGATCAGACTGCAACTGCCCTTCCAGATCAGCGGCTGAAACCCGCGATCGGCGGTCTTCACCCGATCTCCCGGCAAAAGGTCTTCGACCGCGCGGGGGCCGTCCTCGGTCTGGAACAGGGTGCCGCGGGCAAATGCGGAAAAGGCTTCCTCGAAGGCCTCCATCGCCGGGGCCACACGGGCAAAGTCAAAAATGTCGCCGTTGGGGGCAAGGTGAACAACCTCGAACCGGCGCATAACGGCGCTACGCCGCTGCGGCTGTTCGCCAGACGTGTCGAAACGGTTCTTTGTATCACGCGACAAACGGGAAGAGCCGAAATGGCCAAGTGTCGGGGCAGCAGTCATGCGAAACCTATCAAAGTTGCGCTTTTCGCCGGCCCCCACCGGCAACGATCAGCAGATCATTTATGCGGAAACGATTCCCCAACCCGGCTGCATTTGTCAAAAATTCGATGTGGAAGGGCGCTATCCATGCACCAATGGGAAGGGCGCTAGGGTATTGTCCACGCCGGTCGATCAATCCTGCCACAATTCCGCGATGCTGCGGCCTCCGAAACGGAATACGGCCCCCGCCATGCGGCAAGGGGCCGTTTCAGGATCGCGGCGGGAGGAACCGCGAGGGAAAAGCAGACGGGCCCGTGCGACCCGCCCTTGATTGATCAGGCGACGACCCGGTCGCCGATGAACGCCTGTGCGCGCCCTCGGGCCACCATGGCAAGGCCGGCTGCCTCTTCCGAACTGAGCGACGCCTTGCGGCTGTTGATGAACGCCTGACGGCGCAGGCCCCGTTCCCAAGGCATCTTGGAGGTGCATTTGGCGGCTTCGTCGATCATGCCGGTCATCCAACGCTTCTTCATAATCTCGATCCTTTTGCTGCTCACTAGGTCGCCGTTCTTGCCGACGTTGGCCCCACTATTGCGGTGGTTCTGGGCACGAGTTTGACCAATCAAGGATTTTCCAAGGAATTGCATCAAATCCCGGTTTTTCGCAGGGATTGCGCTGTGATCTGGAAACAAAAGGCCGAAAGCCCAACAAAACATGGGGTTTGGGAACAATGCAGTTGTATGCCCGGGCTTTGTTTCCAGATCGGGATCAGCAGGTCTGCCCGATTTCTGCCAGTTTTACAGCCGGATCGCCGAGATCAGCCGACCGTAGTCCGCCTGTCGCTCGTGAGTGGTGCGCCGGTAGCTGTAGAACCGCGCCGGGTCGGAATAGGTGCAATGCCGGGTCCATTCCGCCTGCCCCACGCCAGCGCTACGCAGCCGATACAGCCCAAACCCCGGAAGATCGAACAGGAATCTGTCCCCCTCGCCGTTCGCAAAGAAGCGGCCATAGGCGGGGTCTTCGGCCATGAAGTTTTCGAAGAACTCCGGCCCGACCTCGTAGGCGCGCTGGCTGATCGACGGGCCGATGACCGCGACGATGTCCTGCCGCTCGGCGCCCAGCGCCTCCATCGCGTCAACAGTGGCTTCCAACACCCCGCCCAGCGCCCCTTTCCAGCCCGCATGGGCCGCGCCGACTACACCGGCGCGAGGGTCGGCAAACAGCACGGGCTGGCAATCGGCGGTCAGGACTGAGACGACGATCCCCGGTGTCGCGGTGACGATTCCATCGGCCTCGGGCCTTGGGCCTTCGGGGTCATCGACCGGACCATCGACGGTCAGAACCTTTGCCGAATGGGTCTGGTGCACCCCCTGCAGCGCCTTGATCGGCGCGCCCATCGCCTCGGCCACGCGGGTACGGTTGATGGTGACCGCCTCGTGCTGGTCCGAACTGCCATAGCCGCAGTTCAGCCCTTCGAACACGCCGGACGACGCCCCACCCTTGCGGGCAAAGAACCCGTGCCGCAGGGGCGACAGAAGGTCAGAGGTGATGATGTCCAGTGTCATGCCTCGGTCCCCGGTGGCGGCGGACAGCCGTCAGGATAGAGTCCCATTACCTTGAACAGGTCACCCATTTCCGCCGGGTGGGTCAAGCGCCGATGCGCGGCAATGTGCTGTTCCAGCGCCGGCCCGGTCATCCGCGCAGCCAGCGATTGCGCCCGCGCCGTGATGCCCAGCCGTTCCAGAAACACCCCTTGCGTTACCAGTCGCGTATACCGGGCGGGCAGGGCGGCATTGGCCACCGCTTCGAAATCCACGTGCGCCGTCAGGTCCGCCTGACCGGGCGCGGCAAGCGGGTCCGTCGCCGCGTGACCCGACAGCGCCTGCAACGTATCGCCCAGCGACCGCCAGTCGCCGTAGTCGATGAACAGGGCCGCGCCGCCGTGGACCGCGATGCGCCGCCCCACAGCCCCGACAATCCCCGGAAGCGCCGGGCAGGTTTCGACGATGTCACCGGGCTGCGTATCGTCCAGCCGGTGGTCCAGCGCGGCAATGGGCGCGGGTGCGGAAAGGCCGAAGGTCAGCGTGCCCTCTGCCACACCGACCATCCGTTCGCGCCAACCATTCTGGTCGCGGGTGAATTGCCGGATTGGAAGGGCATCAAGGAATTCGTTCGCGACCAGAAATAGCGGTGCCTCGGGCAGGTCATCAGCACGGTCGTGCCAGATCGCACCGGGAACCCGCGCCGCCTGTTCCGCCCGCAACGTGGCAGAAGTTTCGACCAGATGAACAGCGGTGGCGGCATGAAACCCCGGCACGCCGCGCGTGGCCCGCAGAATATCGGCCATCAGGGTCCCGCGCCCCGGACCCAGTTCGGACAGTGTGATCCGGGCCGGGCTGCCCTGATCCATCCACGCCTGCGCCAGCGACAGGCCGATCAGCTCCCCAAACATCTGGCTGATCTCAGGGGCGGTGATGAAATCACCCCCCGCGCCCAGCGGATCACGGGTGCTGTAATAGCCGTGCTCGGGGTGCATCAGCGCTTCGGCCATGAAATCGGCCAGCGTCATCGGACCGGTCGCCGCGATCCGGCGAGTCAGCAGGTCGGCCAGCGCAGTCATGCCCGCCGCCGCGATCGCAGGATCACCCAAAACCCGATCAGGATCATTGGCAGCGACAACAGCTGTCCCGCGGTCAGACCGTAGCCGTCGATATGCAGATAGAGCCCCAGCGGGTTGCCGGGCGTGACGAATTGCGCGTCGGGCTGGCGCACGAATTCAACCATGAACCGGGACAGCCCGTAGCCCGCGAAAAACAGCCCCGATACCAGCCACGGCCGCTTGAAGCCGCCACGCAGGGCGACCACGATCAGGATAAGGCCCAGAAGCAGCCCCTCCAGCCCGGCCTCGTACAGCTGGCTGGGGTGACGGGCACAAAGCAGGATAACATCCGGCCGGCAATCCTGTGCCGCCTCACCCGGGAACACGACGCCCCAGGGCAGGTCCGTCGGGCGCCCCCAAAGCTCGGCGTTGATAAAATTGGCGACGCGCACAAGGAAGATGCCCGGCGGCGCGGCAATGGCAACGACGTCGGCGGTGGACCCCAGCGGCAGGCCATGCCTGCGCGCGAAGAAATAGACGGCGGCGACCACCCCTAGGAACCCGCCGTGAAAGGCCATACCCCCTTCCCAGACGCGCAGAATGGCCCATGGGTCGCTCAGGTAGGCGCCCTTGCTGTAGAACAGGACATAGCCGATCCGCCCGCCCAGAATGACGCCGACAACAATCCATGTGGCAAGGTTTTCAAGGTCTTCCCGGGTCATCGGCGGCTGGTTATCCGGCCACAACCCGGCCCGTCCGATCAGCCAGCGGATCATCGCCCAGCCGATGGCAATCCCGGCGATATAGCCCAGCGCATACCAGCGCAGCGCGAACTCCATCCCGAAGAGCGTGATCGAGAAAATCTCGGGCGAGATGTCGGGGAAGGAAAGCGCGGCCTGCATGGGAAGAATGGATGGGACGGCACCGGAGGGAAGTCAAGGCCGGGCGGTCTTGGCCAGAGGCGCGTTTGGCCCTAGACCTGTGCCAATGGGTTGGGGGCGCAGGCGGCATGGCACAAAAAGGGAAACCGACGGGAACCGTGGCAGAGGTGTTCTGGACCTTCCTTCGGCTTGGCTGCACGTCCTTTGGCGGCCCTGTTGTCCATCTGGGATATTTCCGGACCGAATGCGTGGACCGGCGTGGATGGCTGTCTGACGCGGAGTACGCCGACCTTGTGGCGCTGTGTCAGGTATTGCCCGGCCCGGCCTCCAGCCAGCTGGGTTTTGCACTGGGGCTGCGGCGCGCGGGCCCCTTGGGGGCGCTGGCGGCGTTTGTGGGTTTTACCCTGCCGTCCGCCCTTGTCCTTCTGGGGTTCGCGTTGGGGGTCGGATCACTGACCGGACCTGTGGCCGTGGGCGCGCTGCACGGGCTGAAGATCGTCGCCGTGGCCGTGGTGGCGCAGGCGGTCCTTGGCATGGCGCGAACCTTGTGCCCGGACCGCCAGACCGCGGCGATTGCCGTTGCGGCCGTGATTGCGCTGGCGGCGTTTCCATCCGGGATGGGCATGATCGGGGCGATTGGTCTTGGGGCAATCGCGGGGCTAGTCACAGGCCGGGCGGGGGAAACCGCACCGACAGGCACGGCCAGCCTGTCCTTGCATCGCTGGGTCGGCGGCGCGGCCTTGGCGCTTTTTGCCACCGGGCTGATTGCCCTGCCCCTCCTTGCGGATCGGGCAGAGGTTTGGGCGGTGGCCGATGCCTACTACCGGTCCGGCGCATTGGTCTTCGGGGGCGGCCATGTGGTCCTGCCCCTGCTGGACGCCGCCGTGGTGCAGCCCGGCTGGGTCAGCGATGCGGATTTTCTGGCGGGGTACGGTGCGGCGCAGGCGGTTCCGGGGCCTTTGTTCACGCTCAGCGCCTATCTGGGCGCGGTCAGCACTGCGGGTCCGGGTGGCGTGGCTGGCGCGGCGCTGGCCCTGTGCGCGATCTTCCTGCCGGGGTTCCTGATCCTGATCGGGGTCCTGCCCTTCTGGGACCGACTGCGTCAGGTCGCGCAGGTTCGCCGCGCATTGCGGGGCATCAACGCGGCGGTGGTCGGGATCCTTGGTGCGGCACTCAATGACCCGGTGTTCACGGGCAGCGTGGGCGGCATGGCCGATTTTGCACTGGCGCTGGCGCTGTTCGTGGCCCTGACGGTCTGGAAATGCCCAGCCTGGCTGGCGGTGCTGGCGGGGGCACTTGGCGGGATCGTCCTGGCGGTGGCCTGAACGAAAAACGCGCCCCCCGGGTGACGGGAGGCGCGCGACGGGTGCAGGGAGGGCCCCGTTATAGTTCGATCTTGACGGTCCGTTCGTCCGGCACGTTCACCACGCCCTTGGAGGTGATGTAATCCTCCATCAGGTCGTAGATCGCCGGGCCTTCGGTGCCTTCGTTGACCGAGGCCCAGCCACCGACGGTGTAGGTCTTGTCGGCCTCGATCGGGGTGCCGTCATCCAGCGTCATATCGGCGATCCGGTTGCCAGCGTCGTTGTTGACGTGGCAGGTGTAGCGCATGCCGCCGACGCGAACCATGTCGCCGCCCTGCTGATAGAACGGGTCCTTGTTGAACAGGTTGTCGCAGACATCTTCAAGGATGATCTTCAACTGCTCGCCCGACATCTCGGTCCGGTAGACCGCCGGGTAGCTCATCGACGTTTCGGTATAGAGATCATCCACCGTGATGTCCTGCCCGGGCAAAAGGGTCGTGCCCCAGCGGAACCCCGGCGACAGGGCGATCTGAACGTCGCGCTGTTCGCGGATGCCCTGACAGATCAGGTCGTCCCAGGTCCCGTTGAAGTTGCCGCGCCGGTACAGGAGCGTTTCGGTCTTGCCCAGAACGCGGTTGAGTTCGGCGGCATGTGGGTCGCGGTATTCGGCGATCTTGGCGGCCATTTCCGGGTCGGGGGTGATCACGTCCGAGAAGACCGGGATCAGGTTGGAGCTGTAGCCGACGACCTTGCCATCCTGCACTTCCAGATCAACCCGGCCCAGATATTTGCCATGGCTGCCCGACGACAGGATGATTGTCCCGTTCACCTCGACCGCCTGCGGGATGGCGTCGTGGGTGTGGCCAGTCAGGATCACGTCGATCCCGGAAACGACGGTGGCCAGCTTGCGGTCCACGTCGAACCCGTCATGCGACAAGAGCACCACGACCTCGGCCCCGGCGGCGCGGGCGGCATCGACGTTTTCCTGAAGCACCTCTGGACGGATGCCAAAGCTGTATTCGGGGAACATCCAGCGCGGGTTGGCGATGGGGGTATAGGGCATGGCCTGCCCGATCACCGCAACATTGACCCCGCCCTTTTCGAAGAAGGCGGTATTCTCGAACGCCGGTTCGTCCCATTCCACGTCAAAGATGTTCGACGCAAGGAAGGGGTATCCCATGCTTTCCGTCAGTTCGAGGAACCGGTCGGTGCCGAAGGTGAATTCCCAGTGGCCAGTCATCGCATCGGGTTTCAGCAGCTTCATGCATTCGACCATGTCTTCGCCATTGGTCTTGAGCGAAGTGTAGGAGCCCTGCCAGGTGTCGCCACCGTCAAGGAACAGAACCTTGTCGTCGCCCCGGTCGGCGCGGATCGCCTTGACCAGAGTCGCGGTGCGGTCCAGCCCGCCCAGACGCCCGTAGGTGCGGGCAAGGTCGACGTAGTCGACGAAGGTATGCGCATAGGCCAGCGGGCTGCCCCGTTCGATCCCGAAATGGCGCATGAACTCTTCCCCCACCAGATGCGGCGGGATACCGGCATAGTCACCCACACCGATGTTGGTGTCCGGCGGGCGGAAATAGACGGGGGCCAGTTGGGCGTGCACATCGGTGAAGTGCAGCAGCGTCACCTGCCCCTTGGCGTCGAATTTCAGCAGGTCGTCCTGCGTCAGTTTCTGCTGGGCCAGCGCCCGCGTCGGGTTGCTGGCAAGGCCGGCGGCGCCAAGGGTCAAAGTGGCGTTCATGCCGTATTGAATGAAATCCCGTCTGGTAATGGGCACGTCTGGTCCTCCCCGATTCGTTTCCCACATCATATTCAAATATGTTTATGCCTTGTAAGCCCTTCTTGTGCCACCCGCGATGCAGGGCATCCAAGCCCTGCCATCATAGACGATGGTTGGGCATCCTGAACCCGGGTTGTCAGTCTGGCCCGGTTCCGCGGTTGTGAACCCGCGCATTCCACCCCATATAGAGCAGACAAAGCCACGGAGAGACCCGATGCAAACCCGCAACAAGATCATGGACGATATCGGCCAGCTGATGACCAACGCCATGGGCGTCGCCCAAGGCGCCAAGACCGAAGCGGAAACGGCCATGAAGTCCCTGCTGGACCGCTGGCTTGCCGACCGCGATTTCGTGACCCGCGAAGAATTCGACGCGGTCCGCGCCATGGCCCAGAAAGCCCGCGAGGAAAACGAGACCCTCAGGGCCCGGATCGAGGCGCTGGAAGCCAAGTCCGGCTAGGACAGGCGCGAGACCTGGGGCCAGCCGCCCGTCGGCGGGGACTTGTTGTCGACGACCATTTCTCCGACCTTCACGCCCGGCGCGCTCAGCGCCTTTGCAACTTCACTGTTCGTCGCACACCGGATTCGCGCGCGCCCGATTTCCCCGTGGCATCCCCGCCTGAATTCCGGCAGGCTGGCCGCATGACCCAGCACCAGATCATCCTGTTTTCGCTCTTTGGACTTGTCTTTGCCCTGCTGCTTTGGGGGCGATACCGTTATGATCTCGTTGCCTTCTCGGCGCTGATGGCCGGGGTCGTTCTGGGGGTGGTCCCGACCAAGGACGCGTTCAGCGGCTTTGGGCACCCCGCGACGTTGGTCGTTGCGCTGGTGCTAGTGGTCTCGGCCGGGCTGGTGCGGTCCGGCGCGGTGATGCTGATAACCCGGACGCTGGTCGACAGCAGTCGCAAACTGGGCACCCATATCGCGATCATGGGGGCCGTGGGCGGCGCCTTGTCGGCCTTCATGAACAACGTGGCCGCGCTGGCCCTTCTGATGCCGGTCGATATCGCCACCGCGCGCAAGGCCGGACGGGCCGCGGGGGTGACACTGATGCCGCTGTCCTTCGCGACGATCCTTGGCGGTATGGTCACGCTGATCGGCACCCCGCCGAACATCATTATCGCCTCGATCCGGGGCGAGGCCTTGGGCACACCATTCGCCATGTTTGATTTCGCGCCTGTGGGCGGGATTGTAGCGATTGCCGGCCTGGTTTTCGTGGCCCTGATCGGCTGGCGCCTGATCCCGCAAAAGGACGGCGCGGGGCTGGAAGGCGACCCGCTGCGGGACTACGCCGAATACCTGTCAGAACTGGCGGTGCCGGATGGATCGCCCTTGGTTGGACAACGGGTTCGGGACCTCGACGATCTGGCCGAAACCGCCGACATCGGCATTCTGGGCCTGATCCGGGATGGCAAACGGATGCCCGGCCGGGCCCGGAACTCCACCATCCGGGCGGGCGACCATCTGGTGATCGAATCCGCGCCCGACGCGCTGGATGAATTCCGGGTCGCGCAGAAACTGGACCTGACCGACAATACAGTCGACGCCGCCGGTTCGGACATGGTGATTATCGAGGCCGTGGCGACGCCGGATGCGCGGATCAACGGCAAATCGGCGCAAACTATCGGGCTGGCGTGGCGGCAGCGGGCAATCCTTCTGGGCCTGTCGCGGCGCGGCAAACCGATCCGCAGCCGGATCCGCAAGACCGAGGTGCAGGCGGGCGACATCCTTCTGCTGCTGGTCCCAAAAGAAGCGGCGGCGGATGTGATCGACTGGCTTGGCTGCCTGACGCTGGCCGACCGGGGCCTGACGGTCACGGCTGACCGCAAGGTCTGGCTGGGGATCGGACTGTTCGCAGCGGCGGTCCTCGCGGCTTCGCTCGGGCTGGTCTACCTGCCGGTCGCGTTGGGGATCGTGGTCGTGGCCTTCGTGCTGACCGGCATTCTGCCGCTGCGCGAAATCTATGATCATATCGAATGGCCGGTTGTGGTCTTGCTGGGTTCGATGATCCCGCTGGGCGCGGCGCTGGAAACCTCGGGCGGGACGGAACTCATCGCTGGCGCGCTGACCGGGCTGACAGCGGGATGGCCCGCCTGGGCGGTGCTGACGGTCCTGATGGTGGTGACGATGTCGCTGTCGGATGTGTTGAACAACACGGCGACAACCATCGTCGCGGCCCCGGTAGGAATACAAATGGCGCAAACCCTTGGGGTCTCGCCCGACCCGTTCCTGATGGCGGTGGCGGTCGCCGCCTCCTGCGCGTTCCTCACGCCCATCGGGCACAAGAACAACACGCTGATCCTTGGGCCCGGCGGTTACCGGTTCGGGGATTATTGGCAGATGGGATTGCCGTTGGAACTGATCGTGATCGCGGTGTCGATCCCGTCGATCCTGCTGTTCTGGCCGCTTTAGGGGGTGGTGGGTTAAAAACCACCTTACCCGGGGGCGCTTCGCCCCCCAACCAGATGTTTCATGGCCCCCAGAGGATATTTGAGACCCAAAGAAGGAATGAACTCTCATTTTGCCAGAAATACTCCGGGGGTGAGGCCCGGCGGGCCGAGGGGGCGGAGCCCCCTGCCTTGTAAGGTGGGTCTTGACCCACCGCCCCCTTCCCCTTGGCCGGGGTTTTGGCTATCGGGACGGGTATGAAACCGTTTCTGATCCTGCAACTGCGCCCGGAAACCGAGGCCGCCGACGATGAATTCGCAGCCATCCTTGCCAAGGGCCGGCTGACGGCGGACCGCACCCATCGAATCCGGCTGGATCAGCAGGATCTGCCCGCGGACCTGTCCCTTGACGCCTATGCCGGCGTCATCGTCGGCGGCGGCCCCGGCTGCGTCTCTGACGCGCCCGAGGACAAGGACCCGACCGAGGCAAGGATCGAAGCCGCCTGCCTGTCGCTCATGCCCGAGATCACCGCCCGCGACATGCCCTTCATGGGCTGCTGCTACGGCATCGGCATCCTGACCCACCACCTTGGGGCAGAGGTGTCGAAAGCCCGCTATGGTGAACCCGTCGGCACGACCACCTGCGAACTGACCGACGCGGGCCGCGCCGATCCGCTACTGTCCGGACTGCCCGACCGATTTGACGCCTTTGTCGGCCATAAGGAGGCGGCGCAGGCACTGCCCGAGGGCTGCGCCCATCTGCTGCATTCGGATGCCTGCCCGTTTCAGATGATCCGCTATGGTCAGAACGTCTATGCCACGCAGTTCCACCCCGAGGCGGACGCGGCCGGGTTCGAAACCCGCATACGCATCTACCGAAATAAGGGCTATTTCCCACCAGAGGCTGCCGAGGACCTGATCGCCATGTGCCGCGCGGCCGATGTGACCGTGCCGGAACTTATCCTGCAACGGTTCGTGGCGCGCTACGGCTGACCCCGCTATTTCCCCTTGGCGTGAAAAATGAACCCCAGAAGGTTCAGCAGGATCTGCGCCGCAAGGATGCTGGTCGAACCCGTGGGGTCATAGTCCGGCGCCACTTCGACCAGATCAATCCCAACAACTTCGTGCCGCTGCGCTACCGCCTGTAGCATCTCCAGCACTTCGTAATAGAGAAACCCGCCATGGCTGGGCGTGCCTGTTCCCGGCGCGATCGAGGGGCAGAAGGCATCAATGTCGATGGTGATATAGACCCGCGCCCTTTCGGGGATATGGCCGACCACCCCTTCGGTCCCCATCTTCCGCGCCTGCCGGACCGAGATGATCGACGACCCCATCCGCCGCGCGTCGTCATAGCCTTCCTTGGCGGTCGAGCTGACGTTGCGGATGCCGACCTGCGTCAGCCCGGTGACATAGGGCTTGTCGGCGGCCCGCCGCATCGGGTTGCCGTGCCCATAGCGGACCCCGTGCCGTTCATCGACGAAATCGAGGTGCGCGTCGATCTGCAGAACGTGGATATCCCCCTGATCGTCGAAGGCATTGATGCAGGGGATGTTGATCGAATGGTCGCCACCGATCACCACCGGCAAGGCGCCCGCTGCAAGGATCGCCCGCACCCCGGTTTCGATATTGGCGTGCGATGTCATGGTATCTGTGTGAACGATATCGGCATCCCCGATATCGACGATCCGCACATCGCCCGGCAAATAGGTCGCGTCGTCCTCGTGATCATAGGCTCCGGCGTGGCCAAAGCTGAACAGGGTCGATGCCTCGCGCACGCCGCGCGGGCCGAACCGCGCGCCGGACCGCCATTGCGTGCCGAAATCGAAGGGTGCGCCAAGGATTGCCACATCGGCGTCGATCTTTGACCAATCCTCGACATAGGGCCGCTTGCCAAAGGTCGAAATACCCACGAAGGGCAGGTTCAACCGCCCTTTTTCGTAACCATGTCCGGACATTGCCACCTCCCCTTTGCCACGTGCCGACCGGCGGACGCTAGCAACCCTGCCGCGCCCCGGCAAGGCGGGATCACAGCGGCCAGATCAGCGGGATCACGGCAGAGACGATGAGCCCCATCGACAGGTTCAGCGGAATCCCGACCTTGAGGAAATCCTTGAACTTGTAGCCCCCCGGCCCGTAGACAAGCGTGTTGGTCTGATAGCCGATGGGCGTGGCGAAACTGGCGGAGGCCGCGACCATCACCGCCACGACCAAGGGCCGCGGATCGACGCCCAGCGCGCCCGCAAGCCCGATGGCAATCGGCGTGACCACGACGGCCACCGCATTGTTCGACACCAGTTCGGTCAGGACCGAAGTAATCAGGTAGATCGCCCAGACCACCATAAAGGGCGGCAAGTCACCGATCAGCGGCGTCAGCCCGTCGACGATCAGCGACACCGCGCCGGTGTGTTGCAGGGCCGCGCCCACGGCCAGCATTGAAAAGATCAGGACCAGCAGGCTGCTTTCGACATAGCCATAGGCCTCTTCCGCGTCTATGCATCGGGTCGCCAATACCACGGCCACCGCGATGACCGCCAAAAACAGAATCGGGGCCACGCCCAGCGCGGCCAGAACCACGATCCCCGCCAGCGCCGCCAGCGCAATCGGCGCATGGGCCCGGCGGAAGGCGCGGGCCGACGGGTGCGACACGTCCACCATGTTCATATCCGCCGCCAGCCGTTGAATATCCTCGGCCGCCCCTTCCAGAAGCAACGTATCCCCGACTCGCACCACCAGATCGTCGATCTGGCGGCCGATGTTCTTGTCCCGCCGGTGCACAGCCAGCACATAGACCCCATAGCGGCGGCGCAGACGCATTTCGCCAAGTCGGCGGCCCACAAGCCGGCAATCGGGGGTGATCAGCACCTCGACCGTAGTGGTTTCCACCGCGCTGACCTGATCGACCCGGCGCAGCGACTTGTTCGATTGCAGGGACAGCAATTCGGTCATCTGGGTGCGCAGCACGACCCGGTCGCCCACCTGCAATGAAACCCCCTGAAGATTGCGCCGCAATGAGGCATCGCCGCGCACGACGTCCACCAGCCGCACACCGGGACGCTTGAACAGTTGCACGCCCAGAACCTCGCGCCCGATCAGGTTGCTGTCGGGGGGGATCACGGCCTCGGTAAAGAACCGCATCTTGGACTTGTCGGACAGCAGGTTGGCCATGCTGTCCCGGTCCGGCAGAAGCCGCCGCCCGATGGTGGCCAGATAGATCATCCCCCACAGGCAGACGACAAGGCCGATGGGGGTGATCTCGAAGATGGTGAAGGGTTCCAGCCCCCCTGCCCGCGCGACCCCGTCGACCAGCAGGTTGGTCGAGGTGCCGATCAGGGTCAGCGACCCGCCCATGATCGCCCCGTAGGACAAGGGGATCAGCAGGCGTGAGGCGGCAAAGCCCATGGTCTTGGAAATGGTGACAAAGACCGGGATCATCACGACGACGACCGGCGTGTTGTTCATGAAGGCCGAGCCCGCCATGACAAAGGCCATCAGCCCAAGGATCGCGGCCTTTGGATGGGTCCGCGCGTATCGTTCGGCCTGCCCGGTCAACACATCCAGCGCCCCGGTGCGCACCAGCGCCCCCATGACGATGAACATCGCCGCAATGGTCCATGGGGCGGGGTTGGCCAGCACATCCACGGCCATTTGGTAGGGCAGGACGCCGGTGACGAGCAAAAGCGCCACACCGGTCAGCGCGACCACTTCTGTCGGCAGGACTTCCCGCAGGAAAAGGGCGAACATGAGCCCGACAACCGACAGGGCAAGGATCGCCTGCCCGGTTCCGGACAGTTGGAGAATGTCGTTCATCTGGCCTCGGTCGCTGCGTTCGCCTGACTGTCCACCGCTTCCGCTTCTGGCGCAAGGGTTTCGCGCGGGCGGGGTTGCACCAGCGCGATACCGCACAGCATCACGCCCAGCGCCGCCCAGACCCAGATGGCGTAGGTTTCGGACAAGAGGATCATGGACCAGAGCACCCCAAAGCCGGTGACGACATAGGCGACTTGCCCGGCGAAGACCGGCCCGGCACGACCCACCAGCCAGACATAGGCCGCATAGACCGATGCGTGGATCAGCGCCGAGGCGACCAGCGCCCATTCCGGCGCGCCCATGCCCGCCCTCGGGTCGATGAATTGCCCGGTGGCCAGCGCGGCGGGCGCCATGACAATAGCCCCCAGAACCGAAGCACCAAAAAGCGCCTGCACCGGGTCCAGCCCGGACAGGCCCCAGCGGGCGACGACATTGCCCTCAAGCCCATAACAAAGCGGCGCGATCAGGGCGACGGGGATCCAGGCCAGCATGGCCGGGTCGGGCAGGCTTGCCTCTGGTGCCGCGATCAGACCGACGCCCAGAAGCCCTAGACACAGGCCGACCAGGCGGCGCAGAGCAAAGCGGTCCTGCCCAAGGGCCAAGGCCACGGGAAAGGCGAACATCGGCACCGTGGCGATGATGATCGCCATGATCCCGGCAGGAAGATGGGCCGCCGCGCGATAACTGAAGGAATTGGGCAGAATTGTCCCCAGACAGGCGATCACAACGAAGACCCGCAACGTGGCCCAGCCCAGCGGAAAGGGACGGCGACGCGTGGCCAGCAGCCCCCCAAGCAGGACGGACCCGATCAACAGCTGCCAGAACAAAAGCCCGAACGGCAGATGCCCGGTGGAAACGGCGATACGGCTAAGCGGCACAGAGAGCCCCCAACCGGCCCCGAGCACGAGAAGAATCCCGCTCAGAACCAGCCGATCCCGGACCGGCTCGGTCATGCGGGTCCGGCCGGGAACAGGAGCCCGCCCTGACGCACCTGTTCGACCCTCGTCGCCTTGCCGGTGCGGTCATCGGTTTCGACATAGAGGCCCGACAGGGTGACATCGGCGAGGGCCGGTTCGAACCGCTCCTTCGCCATGCCAGTAATGAAGCGACGCAGCGGTTCGTCCTTCTTCATCCCGATGACCGAATTGTAGTCGCCGCACATGCCCGCGTCGGTCTGATAGGCGCTGCCCTTGGGCAGGATCATCGCATCGGCGGTGGGCACATGGGTATGGGTGCCGACGATGACCGAAGCGCGACCGTCGCAGAAATGGCCCATCGCCATCTTTTCGCTGGTGGCCTCGCAATGCACATCGATCAGGCTGGCCTGTACCATCCCGCCAAGGGGGTATTGGCGCAGCACGGCGTCGACGGCGCTGAACGGATCGTCAAAAGGCCGCTTCATGAAGACCTGCCCCAGCACCTGGGCCACCAGAACCTTTTGCCCGCCCCGGGCGGTGAACACCCTCGCTCCCTTTCCCGGCGCGACCTTGGAAAAGTTCAGCGGCCGGATGATGCGCGGCTCCTGTTCGCAGAATTGCAGCATGTCCTTCTGGTCGAAGGCATGATCGCCGAGGGTAACGACATCGGCCCCCGCCTCGAACAGGGCGCGGGCGTGATTGCCCGACAGGCCC
Organism: Marivivens marinus; assembly: GCF_035969385.1. Classification (NCBI taxonomy): domain Bacteria; kingdom Pseudomonadati; phylum Pseudomonadota; class Alphaproteobacteria; order Rhodobacterales; family Paracoccaceae; genus Marivivens; species Marivivens marinus. The sequence goes on from NZ_JAYKKJ010000003.1 coordinate 311,187, forward strand.
ATCCCGCCGGTGGCGTTTTCGCCGTTGATCACCACAAAATCGAGCCGCCAGTCGTCACGCAGCTTCGGCAGCCGTTGGGCCACGGCCTGACGGCCACCCCGGCCCACGATATCGCCTAAGAATAAAAGTCTCATGGGGTTCCTCTAGGCAAGGGGCGGCACAAGCGCAAGCGCGGGGATGGTGGGTCAAGACCCACCTTACGTTTAAGGGGCGCCGCCCCTCTGGCCCTTTGGGCCATTCACCCCGGAGTATTTGGGGCAAAATGAGAGATCATCCTTTTTCAGGACTCAAATGCGCTTTTGGGGGCCCTGTGGGTGAAGCGCCTCCTGGTAAGGTGGGTCTTGACCCACCATGTCTTAGCGGCGGGGCTCGATCACCCCGGTTTCGGTCACGATCAGGTCCAGCCACTGGTCTGTCGCTTCCAGTGGCAGGTCCGCGTCTTCCTGCGCCGAATAGGCAAAGCCGATGGCCATCGTCGGGCGCTTGGCCCGCAGCCCTTCCAGCGTCCGGTCGTAGAACCCCCCGCCATAGCCCAGCCGCCCGCCCGTGCGGGAAAAGGCCACCAGCGGAACGATCAGGATTTCGGGTTCAATCCAATCGCCTTCGGCCGGAATACGGGCGCCGAATTCGCCATCCGCCATGGCACAGCCCGGAGTCCATGCCCGGAAGTTCAAGGCCTGACCCGCGCCGATGATCACAGGCAGGGCAACCGGGCCGTGGGCGGCCGCTTCTTCCATCGCCGGGGTCGGGTCGATCTCGGTCCGCATCTGGGCGTATCCCGCCAGCGGCACGCCGCGATACCCGGCCAGCACCTCGGACAGATGGGCGGCGGTCGCGCCGTTGCCATGAAGGGCATGGGCTTCGGCCCTGCGGACAAAGGCGGCCTTGCGGGCAGCCGCCTTGCGGGCGGTCAGGTCAGGATCAGTCATCACAGGGGCACCTTTGCCGGGATTATAGAAGGAACACAGCCGCAAGCCCAAGGAAGGCGAAGAAGCCCACCACGTCGGTCACAGTCGTCACGAAGGCCCCGGACGCAAGCGCCGGGTCCACCCCCGCCTTTTCAAGAAGCACCGGCACTGCCGTTCCCGCCAGCCCGGCAACGACCAGATTGATCACCATTGCGGCGGCGATGACGACACCCAGCATCATGGTCCCGAACCAGAGGTATCCGATCACCCCCATCACCAGCGCAAAGATTATGCCGTTCAAAAGGCCCACCAGAACCTCGCGCCGGATCACCCGCCAGACGTTCGACCCGGTCAGGTCGCGCGTGGCAATGGCCCGCACCGCGACCGTCAGGGTCTGGGTGCCCGCATTGCCGCCCATCGAAGCGACGATCGGCATCAGCACCGCCAGCGCGACCAGTCCGGCGATCACCTCTTCGAACAGGGCAATCACCCCCGAGGCGAGGATCGCAGTCACAAGGTTCACCCCCAGCCACGGCAGGCGCTGCCGGGTGGTGTCCAGCACGGAATCTGACAGGCTGCCTTCGCCAACACCGGCAAGGCGCAGCATGTCCTCTTCGTGTTCTTCGTCCAGAAGGGTCATAGCGTCGTCGATGGTGATAACCCCGACCAGCCGGTCGTCGTCATCGACCACCGGGGCCGAAATCAGGTGGTAGTGGTTGAACGCATGGGCCACGTCCTCGACATCGTCTTCGACGTGAAAGGTATTGAAACTGTCCTCGGTGATTTCTGCCAGCGGCACTTCCCGCTTTGAAGACAGGATCCGACCCAGGGTGGCATAGGCCACGGGTTTCATCCGTGGGTCCACAAGGATCACGTGATAGAACTGGTCGGGCAGTTCGATGTCGGAGCGCAGGAAGTCGATGGTCTCGCCCACGCTCCAGTGTTCGGGAACCCGAACCACCTCGGACTGCATGTGACGGCCAGCCGATTCCTCGGGGTAGGTCAGCGCCTTTTCAACCGCGACCCTGTCCGTGGCCTCGAGCGCGTCAAGAACCTGTTCCTGCTGGTCTTCGTCCAGGTATTCGACAAGATCGACCACGTCATCGGATTCAAGGTCGCGCACGACCTCGGCCAATTCGGCGGGGGCCAGGTTTTCGATGATCTCTTCACGCAGGGATTCATCAAGCTCGGACAGGATTTCCCCGTCCATCCCGCCCTTCCAGACGGTCAGCAGGTCGCGCCGGTCGCGGGCGTCCACCTGTTCGATCAGGTGGGCGATGTCGGCAGCGTGCAGCGGGTCCAGAAGCGCGTCGATCGTCACCGCGTCCTGCGCCTCGACCGCGTCCAGAACCTCGGCGATCAGCCTGTCGGTCACACCGAAGGCTTCTTCGTCTTCATGCTCCAGAATCTCTTCGGTCATGGCGGCACCTCCGGTCTTGGCGCACCATAGCGATTGCGCGCCTCGCCACAACAGCCTTGCGCAGGGACAGGCAGGTTCACCGGCGTTCGCCTGACAAAGGAGCGATCATGGCCGATGCCGCACAGCGATTCGACTCGGCAAGTGCGGCCGAAAATGACCTGAAGCGGGCCCAAAGGCACCGCGCACGCACCTGTCAGAACGCAGATTTGTGCAAGACCCCGTCCAAGAAATTTCCCGCCCTTCGGCGGAAAAGCCCCATCCGAAGTTCGCCGGGAACCAGGCGCAAGAATCTGGGGCCGAAGCATTGGGTTTTTCGCTTCTGGAATTGCTTCAAACCCTTGAACGGACTGCGCAGCAAACCGCCTATGTTGCACAAAATCCGAGGGGGGATTCCGGCGAATTCTTCCCCGTTGTCGACATCGGAATTCGGGATCATCTGGCCGCTGTGATGTAGCGATCCCCGATGTTTGCGGGGAACTGATTGAAAGGAGTTCATCATGTCTACCACAGTGAAATTCGCCCTTGCCGCCGCGATTGCCGGTTTTTCCGTGTCTGCGGTCAATGCGCAAGAAGACCTGTTCGGAACCCAGTCCGCTTCGGACGAGGTGACCGACCTGCAGGACGCCATCGAGGACGACGCCGAGCGGCCGACCTTTACCTTTGGGAACGAAGGCCGGACGCCGGGCACCTACGGCTCTATCGCGATGCGCGCCCTTCATTCGACTTCGGACACCGCGGATACGACCACGACCATTGGTCTGGGCGCGCAATACGGCTTCTATGACGGCACCAACGGGTCGGAATTCAACCTGTCCTACGCCTATTCCAAAACCGGCGATGTTGTTGATCGCGACAGCCTGAATGCGGGCTATGACTATACCCGCGATTTCAACGACGCCTTCTTTGGCTATGGCAATCTGAACGTGAAATGGGACCGTCTTGCCGATGAAGTCGGCGAAAACGCCCGCGATGCCTTTGTTGGCGTCGGGGTCGGCTACCGGATCGTGAACACTGAGGAAACCCAGTTCGCGGTCAAGGCCGGGCCGGGCTATCGTTTCATCGAGGATGGTGTCGGCACGCAGATCGACGAAGCCGCCTACAGCGTCGAGGCCAACTTCTTCCAGCGGTTTAATGACAGTGTCTTCCTTTCCGACGATGTGCAGCTGATCGGATCCGCCTCGGACGTGACGATCGTGAACGAACTGGCGCTGAACGTCGCGCTGAGCGACACCCTGTCCATGCGCACCAGCTACACGTCGAAATTCGGTGGGGCAGACTTCAACGCCCTGTCGAACAGTGAAAACACGCTGGGCGCCTCGATCGTCTACAACTTCAACTGATCCTTCGGTTGCATTCCCGAAATCAGCAGAGCGGGCCCCCTTCGGGCCCGCTCAATCCTTTGAGAGAAGGATCGGTCGATTTTCGCCTTCCGGAATAAACTCCCTTCGGACTTTTCGGATTTACCGGAAAACGGGTCACGGATAACGTCCGCCCATGACCCAACAGCATCTTCTCCTTGGCCAGACGCTGGCCTTTTCCGGCGACCCGTTCCAGACCGCGTGGGAGGATGTGACCCATCACACCCGGCGCGGGGCTGTCCTGATTGAAGACGGCCGGATTGCGGCGGTTGGTCAGGCGGAGGTGCTGCGCGCGGCCAACCCACAGGTGCCGGTCACGGATTATGGCGATGCGTTGATCACCGCCGGGTTTGTCGATGCCCATATGCATTATCCCCAGACCGCGATGATCGCGAGTTGGGGAAAGCAGCTGATCGACTGGCTGAACACCTACACCTTCCCCGAGGAATCAAAGTTCGGCGATCCGGCCTATGCCGCCGACATAGCGGGCCGGACCTGTGACCTTGCGCTGGCCCATGGCACGACGACCCTGACCAGTTTCTGCACCATCCACCCCGAAAGCGTGGACGCCTTCTTTGGCGCGGCGGCGGATCGGGGCATGGCGGTTGTCGCGGGCAAGACATGCATGGACCGCAACGCGCCCGACACGCTGCGCGACACGGCACAGACGGCCTATGACGACAGCAAACGCCTGCTTCAGAAATGGCATGGGGTTGGTCGCGCGACCTATGCGATCACGCCCCGGTTTTCCCCAACTTCGACGCCCGAGCAGTTGGAGGCCCTGGGCGCGCTTTGGGCCGAATTTCCGGACTGCCCGATGCAGACCCACCTGTCCGAGCAGGTGCCGGAAATCGACTGGGTCAAGCGGCTGTTCCCCGAGGCGCGGGATTATCTGGACACCTACGAAAAGTTCGGCCTTCTGGGCACCAAGGGCCTCTATGGCCATGCGATTTGGCTGGAAGATCGCGAAAAGGCGCGGCTGGCGGAATATGATTGCAGCCTTGTACACTGTCCGACCTCGAACACCTTCATCGGGTCTGGGTTGTTCGATTTGATGGGATTGGCCAGCGCGGGGATGCGCGTGGGTCTGGCGACAGATACCGGCGGCGGGTCATCCTTTTCGATGCTGCACACCATGGCGGCGGCCTATGAGATCGGGCAGCTGCGGGGAATTGCCGTGCACCCGGCGCAGCTGATGTGGCTGGCGACCGAAGGGTCAGCGCGGGCGCTGCATATGTCCGGTGAAATCGGCCATCTGGGCACCGGCGCCGCGGCGGACATTACCGTTTTGGACCTTGGATCGACCCCGGCCATCAAGCAGCGGACGGACCGGGCCGAACACATTTGGGACGCGGTGTTCCCGACCATCATGATGGGCGATGACCGCGCAGTGCGGGCGGTCTGGGTGGCTGGGGAAAAGCGGCTGGGCTAGCAGCGCCGCCCAAGGACCAAGACCCAGGTGTCGCCAACCCGCGCAAGCCCGTATTCATCGACGCTGGTCCGCAGGTTGTTGCGCCGGTGCCCGGTGGAGGCCATCCAATCGGCCAGCACCTGCGCCTCGGTCATCTGACCCTGCGCGAGGTTCTCTGCGATCTGGCACCAGACATAGCCCTGCGCGCGCGCCCGGTCGCCCACCCCGCGCCCCTCTGGCGACCGATGCGCGAAATAGCCCCGGCCCGCCATGTCGCGGGCGTGGGCCATCGCCGCCGCCTCAAGCATCGGATTGCGGACAACCGGGCCAGCCCCGGCCCGCGCCCGCTCGGCGTTCAACCGGCGGCCAAAGCTGTCGACGGCGTTTGGCCCCGTCATCAGGGCAACCGGTTCGCCCGGCGGCTGCGGCCCGATCGGGACATAGACCGGAACGACGGCGATGCAGGCCGAAAGCGCAATCGGAAGGATGAGGGCAAGAAAACGCATGGCAGTCTTCTGCAACCACGCCGCGCCGCAATCAAGCGGCGCGGGTCCGCCCGGCGGGATTTTGCTGTATCTAGAGTGTATCGCGTTTTATTGGATTCATGTATTCATTGCCTTGGGCGAGGCAGCGTTTGCGCAGCATAACGCGTTCGCCCGGGGCGATGAATTCAATTGAACGCGACACGCTCTAGCCTGCCAAAGCACGGGCCATGCGGTTCTGGGTTTCGATGACGCGCGGAAGATCGATTGTTGCCATCTCTCCGCCCGCAACCACCTGACGCCCCTCGACGAATAGATCCCGGACCCGCGTCGGCCCGGCCAGTAGCAGCGCCGCCGGGTCCCAGCTTCCGGCGCTTTCGACCCCGGTCGTGTCCCAGATGGCGATATCCGCCCGCTTGCCTGGCGCGATGCGCCCGCAATCCGGGCGACCCAACACATCCGCCCCGCCCCTAGTGGCGATCTCCAGCGCCTCGCGCGCGCTCATCTTGTCGGCCCCGCCTGCCACCCGCTGCAACAGCATGGCTTGTCGCGCCTCGGCAATCAGGTTGCCCGCGTCATTGCTGGCCGACCCGTCCACGCCAAGGCCCACCGGCACGCCCGCGTCGCGCAACGCCCGGACCGGCGCGATCCCGGACCCAAGGCGGCAGTTGGAACAGGGGCAATGGGCGACCCCGGTGCGCGACCGGGCGAAGAGGTCAATCTCGGCCCCGTCCAGTTTCACGCAATGGGCGTGCCAGACATCCGGCCCGGTCCATCCCAGATCCTCGGCATACTGGCCGGGACGACAGCCGAATTTCGCCTCGGAATAGGCGATGTCCTCGTCGTTTTCGGCAAGGTGTGTGTGCAACATTACCCCCTTGTCGCGGGCCAGCAAGGCGGCGTCGCGCATCAGGTCCCGGCTGACCGAGAAAGGGGAACAGGGCGCAAGACCGACGCGGACCATCGCCCCCTCAGACGGGTTGTGGAAGGCATCGACCACACGGATCATATCCTCCAGAATGTCCCGCTCCCGCTCGACCAGCGCATCGGGCGGCAGCCCGCCATCGCTTTCGCCGATGGACATTGCGCCCCGGGTCGGATGGAACCGGAGTCCCACCTCTGCCGCGGCGTGAATGGTGTCCTCTAGCCGCGACCCGTTGGGATAGAGGTACAGGTGATCCGAGGTCAGGGTGCAGCCCGACAGCGCCAGTTCGGCCAGTCCCACCTGCGCCGAGGTGAACATTTCGTCCGGGCCGAACCGAGCCCATATCGGGTAGAGAGTCTGCAACCAGCCAAACAGCAGCGCATCCTGCCCGCCTGGCACCGCGCGGGTCAGGGTTTGATACAGGTGATGGTGCGTGTTCACGAGACCGGGTGTGATGACGCAGCCCGCCGCCTCGACCACCTGTGCGCCCGGCGCAGTCAGTCCGTGGCCGACATCGGCAACCACCCCGTCGCGGATCAGGATATCGGCGCCCGAAAGCTCGCGGCGGTCGTCATCCATCGTCAGGATGGTATCAGCGTTGCGGATCAGAATTTCTGGCATGGTGTTCCTCCCCTATGTGCCACCCCCCTTCGGTGGATATCGGGAAGGGGCGCCGCCAGAAGGGGGAAGGACGCGACACCACGGGCCAAGTTTACGAAACTCGATGCGGGGATGGCAACCCGCAACCCCATTGATGCCGCGCCCTGCCCCGCTTATGTCGATTTGCGCCGGGACCGGGGCCGGCGCCCATGGCACGCTCGATACGAAAGGAACCGCAATGGCCGATCTGGACGACAAGGTGCTGACCGAGGACGGGCTTGACCCCAAGGGCAAGGGCCGGATTCTGCTGATCGCCTGCGGGGCGCTGGCACATGAAATCCTTGCGCTGAAGCGGGCCAACGGCTGGGACCACATGGACCTGCAATGCCTGCCCGCCAAGCTGCACCTCTATCCCGACCAGATCACCGAAGCGGTCACCGTAGCCGTGGCAGAGCACCGGGATGCCTATGACACGATCTTTGTCGTCTACGCGGATTGCGGCACCGGCGGGCTGCTTGAGGCGCGGTGCCGGGATCTGGGTGTCGAAATGGTCGCCGGGCCGCATTGCTATTCCTTTTTCGAAGGGAACGACGCCTTTGCCGCAAAGGCGGATGAGGACATGACCGCCTTTTTCCTGACCGACTTTCTGGTGCGGCAGTTCGATGCCTTCGTCTGGAAACCGATGGGCCTGGACCGGCACCCGCAGTTGCGGGACATGATCTTCGGCAATTACACCAAGCTGGTCTATCAGGCGCAGGTGGACGACCCGAAGCTGACGGAAAAGGCCCGTGCCTGCGCCGACAGGCTGGGTCTGGCGTTTGAACGGCGGTTCACCGGCTACGGCGATCTGGCCACCACGTTGGAAAAGCTGGCCTAGGCTGCGGCCGCCGCCGTTGCGCCGATCCGTTCCACCATGGCGCGCAGCCCGTTGGACCGTTGCGCCGAGAGGTGTTCGTTCAGCCCCAACCGCCCCAATTCCGCCCGCGCATCGACCTTGCCGACCTCGGCCAGTGGCAGCCCGTTGTAAAGCGCGCCAAGGATCGCGATCAGCCCGCGCACGATCATCGCGTCACTGTCACCCATGAACCGGAATGTCCCACCTTCGATCTGCGGGACCAGCCAGACCTGACTGGCGCAACCATCCACCTTGAAGGCGGGCACCTTCAGCGCGTCATCCAGCGGGTCCATCGCCTTGCCAAGGTCGATCACATGACGATAGCGGTCCTCCCAATCGTCAAGGAAATCGAAGGTTTCTGCGATCTCTTCAAAGGCGTCGGTTGCCATGGCGATCCCTTTCCGGTTGCCCGTGATGTAGGGGGCAGCGCCGCAAAGGTCCAGTGGGCGCTTTTCAAGAAGCCCGCGATGGGCTAGGCATTTTCTCCAGAAAGATCCAACCGATAGGCTCGCCCATGCTGCGCCCCGCCGTGACCGCCCTTTGCCTTGCCCTGACCCTGTCGGGGTGCGCCCGTCTGGCCGACAGCCGGATGAACCCGATGAACTGGTTCGGCAATGGCCGCCAAGCGACCGAGGCGACCGCCCCGCAAGAGGTCCGCCCGCTGGTGCCTGAGGGCCGCCAGGTGCAAGTGGTGGATGGCCGGGTGCTGATCGCAACGGTCGATGTGGTCGAGGTGCTTCGCTCGCCCAGCGGGGCGATCCTGCGGGCCACCGGCACCGCGTCGCGGCAGGGGTATTTCAACGCCGAACTGGTTCTGGTGTCCGTCGAAAACGGCACCGCCACCTATGATTTCCGGGTCGAGGCCCCCGGTGAATTTACCACCGACGGACCCGCGCAAAGCCGCCGGATCACCGTGGCCGAACCGATCAGCGCGGAGGAATTGGCGGGCATCCGCCGGATCGTCGTCCGGGGTGCCTCCAACAGCCGCAGCGCCAGCCGCTGATCCTAGTCCAGATCGAAGGTGACGACCTTGCGCCCCTTGGTGGCAAGGCCGATCTTGCCATTGCACAGCGCGATGGCCGCATCGCCGAACACTTCTTTCCGCCAGCCCTTGAGCGCCGGGACATCCCGTTCGCCCGCCGCGATCAGATCCAGGTCCGCCGAGGTAGCGATGAGTTTCTGCGCCACATCTTCCTGATCGGAACGCGCCTTCAAAAGCACGCGCAGCAGATCGGCCAGCGCCGGGTTGACCTGTAGCTTTTCCCGGCTGCGGTCAGGTTGCGGCATGTCGTCGGGGGCGGTTTCAAGCCCAGCCTTCACCGCGGCCAGAATACCCTCTGCGATCTCGCCCTTGCGGGCCTCGCGCAGCAGCAGTCGGGACCGGCTAAGATCCTTGTCCGACGTGGGTTTGGTCGACGCCAGCTCGATCAGCGCGTCATCCTTGAACACCCGGGTCCGCGGAATGTTGCGGGACTGAGCATAGCCTTCGCGGAACCGGGCAAGTTCCTTGACCACGGCCAGAAATTTCGGGCTGTTGGTGCGGGTCTTGATCCGTTCCCAGGCCTCGCTTGGCTTGGTGACATAGGTGGCCGGGTCGCGCAGAACGGCCATTTCCTCGGCCACCCAGCGGGCGCGGCCGGACTGTTCCAGCCGCTTGGACAGCACCTCGTAGATCTGCCGCAGGTGGGTGACATCGGCCACTGCATAGGTCAGCTGGGCATCGGTCAGCGGGCGGCGTGACCAGTCGGTAAACCGCGAGGATTTGTCCAACTCCGCCTTGGCGATCTTGCGGACCAGCGTTTCATATCCGACCTGTTCGCCATAGCCGCAGACCATCGCCGCCACCTGCGTGTCGAACAGCGGTTCGGGGATCAGCCCTGCCTCGACATAGAAAATTTCCAGATCCTGCCGTGCGGCGTGGAACACCTTAACCACGTTGGGATTGCGGAACAGGTCATAGACCGGTTCCAGCGACAACCCTTCGGCCAACGGGTCCACCAGAACAGCGTCGCCACCATCCGCATCGGAATAGGCCATTTGCAGCAGACACAACTTTGAGTAGTAGGTCCGCTCACGCAGGAACTCTGTGTCAACGGTTACATAGGGGTGAAGGGCGGCGCGTTCACAAAATTCGGCCAGCGCCTCGGTCGTGGTAATCGTTTTCATATGGCCTGCATCGGTTCAAAAAAAGGTTGATGCTTGATATTGGAAAGGGTCGGGATTGGAAAGGGCGGGCAGGACATCCGATTTCCGCTAGGGTTGTAGTTCCCGACAATTCAAGCTATTTTCTACGCACGTACCCTGGGGGGCAGGTTGCGGAGCATTTCTTGTCTACAGTCGAGCTGTTTGTGACTGGCGACGAGATCGGTTTTTTCTCGTCGGTTTCAGTCAGCGGAAAGTCCAACGGCACCAAGGTCACCCTTGGTGGCGTAGATCCGTTGGGCAGCGCGACCGACAGCTTTCGCATCGTGATCGAAGACATCGTTGACGGCGATACCGGGTTTGTCACGGGGCAGACCGTCTCGGTTTTTGCCTACCCGCCCACCTCGGACCCCGAGGTTCCGCTTTATGACAGCTTCGAAATCGACACGGATGACTACAACGGTCGGGCGACGTCAGCCGAACACATCATCATCGACGGACCCGGCAGCACCGGGCTTATCATCGACCTTGACGGTGTTGGAACCGGAACACATCAGATCGGCCCTGGCCTCAATCCAATAAGGTATCAGGAATTTCCGTTCTCCAATCTTGCGACCACTCCGCCCACCTTCCCGTGCTTTGCAAAGGGTACGCTGATTGAGACCGACATGGGACCGCTGCCGATTGAGACGCTGAAGGCCGGTGATCTGGTCAAGACGATGGATGATGGGCTGATGCCAATCCTCTGGATCGGGTCCAGCACCGTGCCGGGTTACCGCGCCATGGCCCCGATCACGATCGAGCCGGGGGCCCTTGGCAATTACCGCCGCCTGCGCGTGTCGCCCCAGCACCGGATGCTGGTCCGCGACTGGCAGGCAGAGCTGCTATTCGGCGACCCGCAGGTCCTGGTGGCGGCCAAACACCTTGTGAACGGCCGGACGATCCGTGAAACCCCCTGCCCCAAGGTGACCTATTTCCACATGATCCTTGACGGGCATCAGGTGATCTATGCCGAGGGCTGCCCGGCGGAATCCCTGCATCTTGGGTCCGAGGCGATCGAGATAATGTCGGACGAGGCGCGGGCGGAAATCGCGGTCCTGTTCCCCGAACTGGACGCGGCGGACACGCCCACGGCGCGGCCATGCCTGAAATCCTACGAAGGCGCGTTGATCTCGCCGCTCAGGAAAACCGGGGTCCGGTCAGCGGCGGCGTAGCGGCGCAGAACAGCCGGATACAGCCGGTGTTCCTGGACCAGAACCCGCGCGGCAAGATCATCGGCCGTATCGCCCGGCAGGATCGGCACCCGCGCCTGACCAAGGATCGGGCCGTCGTCCAGCGCGGCGGTCACCTCGTGCACGGTGCACCCGGCCTCGGTATCGCCCGCGTCGATGGCGCGCTGATGGGTATGCAGCCCTTTGTATTTCGGCAGAAGCGAGGGGTGGATGTTCAGCATCCGCCCTTCCCATTTCGCCGTGAAATCGGCGGTCAGGATGCGCATGAACCCGGCAAGGCAGATGATATCGGGCTGCGCCTTTTCCAGCACGCGGTTCAGTTCCGCCTCAAACCCCGCGCGGTCCTTGCCAAAGGGGCGGTGATCCACGGCAAAGGTCGGGATGTTCAGCGCCCGCGCCTTGGCCAGCCCGCCCGCCTGCGGATCGTTCGACAGAACCAGCACCGGCCGCGCCGGGTGATCGTCTGCGCGCATACTGTCGGCCAGCGTGACCATATTGGACCCGCCGCCCGAAATCAGGATGGCGACCCGTTTCGTCACAGAAACGCACCCGAGTAGCGCACGCCTTCGCCCGGTTCGACCGTGCCAAGGCGGCTGACGGTTTCGCCCGCGTCCAGCAGCAGGGCTTCCAACGCGTCGGCGCGGCCCGCGTCGACGACAAGGATCATCCCGATGCCCGAGTTGAAGGTTTTCAGAAGTTCGGATTCGGCCATACCGGCGGTTTCCGCCAACCAGCGGAATACCGGCGGCAACTCCCAAGACGACAGGTCGATATGGGCGCCCAGACCCTCGGGCAGGACGCGGGGCAGGTTTTCGGTCAGCCCGCCACCAGTGATATGGGCCAGCGCATGAACGCCGCCCGCGCGAACCGCTTCCAGCGCCTGTTTGACGTAAAGACGGGTGGGGGCCAGAAGCGCCTCGCCCAGTGTGCCATCGCCAAAGGGGCTGGCAGCGTCCCAGCCAAGGCCGGACAGTTCCACCACCTTGCGCACCAGCGAATAGCCGTTCGAATGAACACCGTTGGACCCAAGGCCCAGCAGCACGTCACCTTCGGCCACACCGGCGGGCAGGTCCGCGCCGCGTTCCATCGCGCCCACGGCGAACCCCGCAAGGTCGAAATCGCCCTTGTGATACATGCCGGGCATTTCCGCCGTTTCGCCGCCGATCAGGGCGCAGCCGGACAGTTCACAGCCCTTGGCGATGCCTTCGATGATCCGGGTGGCTTGATCCAGTTCCAGCTTGCCGGTGGCGAAATAGTCGAGGAAGAACAGCGGCTCTGCCCCTTGGCAGACAAGGTCGTTCACGCACATGGCGACAAGGTCGATGCCGATGGTGTCGACGTTTCCGGTGTCAATCGCGATGCGCAGCTTGGTCCCGACGCCATCGGTGGCCGCAACGAGGATCGGATCGACATAGCCCGCGCCCTTGAGATCGAACAGTGCGCCAAATCCGCCAAGGCCGGACATCACGCCGGGCCGCGCGGTGGCCTTCGCCGCCGGTTTGATCCGCTCGACCAGCGTGTTGCCCGCGTCGATATCGACCCCTGCGTCGGCATAGGTCAGCCCGTTCTTCTGTGCCATCTTGGTCCCCTTTGCGGATGCTTGGCGCCCCGATACCCGATTGGCCCCGTGCATTCCAGTGTCAAACGCACAACCCGGCCCTGCGAAAACGGCGTGTTTCCCCCGTATTGATTGACCTTTTGCCCCCAAAGGTTTAGGCAGCGGCGCGTGGCCCGAGTTTGGGCCAAGACGATCGCGGGGCGCCCGGAATTTCGCGTCCCATCACCTGCCGCCCGAACCGTCGGGCCGCCTAGAACGGACGCATATGACCAAATTCACCGATCTGAACCTTGATAAGAAGGTTCTCAAGGCCATTGAAGAGGCCGGCTACGAAACCCCCACCCCTATTCAGGCCGGGGCCATCCCCCCTGCCCTTGAAGGCCGCGATGTTCTGGGAATCGCCCAGACCGGCACCGGCAAGACCGCAAGTTTCACCCTGCCGATGATCACCATGCTGGCACGCGGGCGTGCGCGGGCACGGATGCCGCGCAGCCTTGTCCTCTGCCCGACGCGGGAACTGGCGGCGCAGGTGGCCGAAAACTTCGACACCTACGCCAAGAACGTCAAACTGACCAAGGCGCTGCTGATCGGCGGCGTGTCGTTCAAGGAACAGGACACGCTAATCGACAAGGGCGTCGACGTGCTGATCGCCACGCCGGGCCGCCTGCTGGACCATTTCGAACGGGGCAAACTGATCCTGTCGGACGTGAAGGTTATGGTGGTGGACGAGGCCGACCGGATGCTCGACATGGGGTTCATCCCCGATATCGAACGCATCTTCGGGCTGACGCCCTTTACCCGGCAAACGCTGTTCTTCTCGGCCACCATGGCGCCCGAGATCGAGCGGATCACCAACACCTTCCTGTCGAACCCCGCCCGGATCGAGGTTGCCCGTCAGGCCACCGCATCCGAGACCATCGAACAGGCCGTGGTCATGTTCAAAGGGTCGCGCCGGGAAAAGGCCGACAGCGAAAAGCGTGCCCTGCTGCGCGCCCTGATCGACGGCGAGGGCGAGGCCTGCACCAACGCGATCATCTTCTGCAATCGCAAGATGGATGTGGATGTGGTCGCCAAGAGCCTGAAGAAATACGGCTATGACGCCGCCGCCATCCATGGCGATCTGGACCAAAGCCAGCGGACCCGGACATTGGACGATTTCCGCAACGGCAAGCTGCGCCTTCTGGTGGCGTCGGACGTGGCGGCCCGCGGGCTGGACGTTCCGGCGGTCAGCCATGTGTTCAACTTCGACGTGCCCAGCCATGCCGAGGACTATGTCCATCGCATCGGCCGCACCGGCCGGGCCGGTCGGTCGGGCAAGGCGATGATGATCTGCAATCCCCGCGACGAGAAGTATTTCGATGCGGTGGAGAAACTGATCCAGAAGGAAATCCCGCGCATCGAAAACCCGCTGGGCACCCCTGCCGCCGAGGCACGGGACGACACCCCGCGCGAAGACAAGCCCAAGCGCAGCCGGTCCCGGTCGCGCAAGAAGGACGACGCACCGGCGCAGGAACAGGCCGCCGCCCCGCAAGAGGCCGCCAAGCCCGTGGCACCCGCAGCGGAACCGCAAGCCGAAAAGCCGCGCCGTGACCGTGGGGATCGGGGCGACCGAGGCAATCGCGGTGGTAAGGGCGGCCGTGGCGGTGATGACCGTCAGATCGTTGGCATGGGCGACGACGCCCCCGCCTTCATCCGCCTCAGCTTTGCCGAACGGCGGGCCGGATAGGCCCGTCCTTGCGTTCCTGACCGGAACGCCTATCTTACAGGGGTGGGCCTTGGCCCACCCAACCTTCCCAAACATTGGAAAACACCATGCTGACACATCGTTACGACGATGCGTTGTGCCTTGCCGCGCGGTTGCATCGCAGCCAGTGCCGCAAGGTCACGGCCATCCCTTACCTGTCTCACCTTCTGTCCGTCTCGGCCCTCGTGATCGAATATGGCGGGGACGAAGACCAGGCCATTGCGGGACTGCTGCACGACGCGGTCGAAGATGCGGGCGGCCATGCAACCGGCGAGGCGATCCGCGCGCAGTTCGGCGACCGCGTGGCCGACATGGTCTATGCCTGTTCGGACAGCGACGGCGGCCAAAAGGCCCCGTGGAAGCAACGCAAGGACGCCTATATCGCGGCGATCCCCGGCAAGGGCGATGCCCTGCTGGTGACCTGCGCGGACAAGGTCCACAATGTCACCACCATCCTTGAAGACCTGCACACCGTCGGACCAGAGGTTTTTGACCGATTCACCGCCGGAAAGGCCGGGACGCTTTGGTATTACCAGTCGCTGTCCACGGCCCTGACCGCCGCCTTTCCCGGAGCTTTGTCCGACCGGCTTACCCGGCAAGTCGCCAGCCTGACCGAGGCCGCGCGCTAGTCCATCAGCGCATCGGCCCGATGTCCGGCCCGTTCCAGATGGATCGGCAGGACACGACCGTAGAGCTGCCGGGTCCGTTCGGGCGCGCCGACCATGCCCGGTTCTTCCACATAGCTGAAGATCGCCACATGGCGAGGCCTGTCGCCACGCAGGGGCGCGACCCGATGCAGGGAATACCGCCCCCGGAACAGCTGCAGATCGCCCGGTTCCAGCCGCAACGACACGACCTTGTCCGAGCTGCCATCCAAGACCCGAGTCACCTCGTCCAGGTTCTCATTTTCTCGGCGGATGTTGGGGGCATACTCGAACTCCCCGCCCTCTTCTGCGTTCTGGATCGCCAGTGTGACGGTGAAATTGTTGGTGTCGAAATGCCAGGGGAACCCGTTGCCTTCCCCGGCGGTGTTCACGATCACATCGGCCAGCGGATCGGCGTAGCGGTAGAACTTCGGCTCTTCCAGACAGTCCTTGATGAACGGCTCGAACGCCGCGAAATCATGGACCGTGCGCAGCGGGCCATCCGCGCCGAAATTATCGGCGGGGATGAAGGCGTTCGACCGGTCAAAGAACCGCCGGGCCGGATGCGTGTCGGGCAGGTCCGGATTGTCGGCGGTGAAATAGACATTTGTGCGGTTGCGGCTGTGATGACCCAGATGCGCCACGGCGTCGGCTTCGGCACAGATCGCGGCGACACCCGCGGGCCGAAGGAATCCCTTGATCACCGCGCAACCGTCCCGTCGCAGGCTTTCGCGCACGGGTGCAATCACCGCGTCCCGGCGGGCGGGGTCGTGGATCGGGTAGCGGTCAAGGTCTATCAGATCTTCGGCGCGATGGGTCATGGCGGGGTCCTCCTGTCGTTCAGGAGACCCCCGCCAATTAGCCCATGCTTTGCCTTTTGCGACCGCCCCGAGGTCGGAAATCGGTCAGCCCAGCCGGCTGATGATGACCGTCACTTCGGGCTTCTTCCCGATCTCGTTCTGGGCGGCGCGGCGCACGGTCTGCCGGATTTCCTTTTCCAGCTTGTCGTCGTCGGTCAGGGTTTTGTCCCCCATCCGCATCAGAACCTGCGCCAGTTCCGCCTCCAGCACCTCGGCCAGCGGTTCGTTGCCGCGGCCCAGTTCCGGCAGGCCCATCAGGTCGCACCAGGGATCGCCCAGCGGGTCGTCGTTTTCATCCATGATGAGCGACACGGCGACATGGCCGTTCAGGGCCATGCGGATGCGGTCGCGAACGATCCCGTCCAGCGCGCCGATCTTCACCGACCCGTCCAGATAGGTGCGGCCAGTTTCGATATAGTCGGCCACCTCGGGGCGGTTGCCGGTCAGGTCGATCATCATCCCGTTGACCGCGACAACGCTTTCGATCCCCTTTGCCGTGCCCAGTTTGGCATGTTCGCGCAGATGCCGGTGTTCGCCGTGCATCGGGATCAGGATCTGCGGCTGGATCAGCCGGTGCATGGTTTCAAGGTCGGGCCGGTTGGCGTGGCCCGATACGTGATACAGCCCGCCCCGGTCGTCGACCACGTCGACACCCATTTCCGACAGCTGGTTCATGATCTTGATCACGCCGCGTTCGTTGCCGGGAATGGTCTTGGAACTGAACAGGAAGGTATCGCCCTCTTTCAGACTGATCCCAAGATATTTTCCCTGCGCCAGCTGGGCCGAGGCCGCGCGCCGTTCGCCTTGGCTGCCGGTCACCAGCAGGAACAGGTTTTCGCGCGGGACGGATACCGCATCCTCTGGCGAGATGGTGGATGGGAAATCCGACAGGACGCCGGTGGTGATCCCCGCCTCGACCATGCGGCGCATGGCGCGGCCCAGAAGGCAGACCGACCGGCCCGCCTTTTTCGCGGCCTCGGCCAATGTCTTCAGACGCGCGACGTTGGAGGCAAAGGTGGTCGCCACGACCATGCCGGTCGCGTCGCGCATGAAGGCCTCGATCGGGTCGGCAAGGCCCGCCTCGGACCGGCCCGGGTCTGGCGAGAAGACATTGGTCGAGTCGCAGACAAGCGCCTTGACCCCGGTCTTGGCAATCTCTTCCCAGACCGCTTCGTCAAAGGGTTCGCCGACGACCGGCGTATGGTCGATCTTGAAGTCGCCGGAATGGACAACCCGGCCTGCCGGACTGTCAATCACCAGACCCGCGCTTTCGGGGATGGAATGGGACAGGGGCACGAAGCCCACGGTAAAGGGACCGGCCTGCGTCACCTCGGGCCAAGGGCTGGCCGTGTGAACGGCGGTCCCTGGCTGGCCCATTTCCTCCATCTTGCGGCGGGCGTGATGGGCGGTAAAGGCGCGGGCATAGACCGGGGCGCCCAGACGCTCCCAGAAATGGCCAATCGCGCCAATGTGATCTTCGTGGGCGTGGGTGATGAATATCCCGTCGATCTGCCCCTTGCGGGCCTCAAGCCATGCGATATCAGGCAGGATCAGATCCACGCCGGGGCTTGTGTCCATATCCGGGAAGGTCACGCCCAGATCGACCACGATCAGCCGTTCCTTGCCGGGCTTGCCATAGCCGTAGACATAGGCGTTCATCCCGATCTCCCCCGCGCCACCGAGGGGGAGATAAATCAGTCGTTCATTACTCATTGAGTTTCCTTGTTGAACCTGTGGATCACGGTCAGCCCGTGCATCGTCAGGTCATCTTCAATTGTGTCAAACAGGGCTTCACCCTGCGCGAAGAGGGGCGCAAGCCCCCCGGTGCCGACGACCTTCATCGGCCGTCCGTATTCGTCCTTGATGCGGGCGATGATCCCCTGGATCAGGCCCACGTAGCCCCAGAACACACCGGATTGGATACAGGCCACCGTATTGGTGCCGATCACCCGCTCGGGCTGGGAAATATCAACATGCGGCAGGGCCGCTGCCCCCTGATGTAGGGCTTCGAGGCTGAGGTTCACCCCCGGAGAGATCACACCCCCGACATAGGCACCATCTTCGGCCACCACGTCAAAGTTGGTGGCGGTGCCGAAATCGACCACCACACAGTTTCCGCCATGCCGGTCAAACGCGCCGACCGCATTGGCCAGACGGTCCGGCCCGACCCTTGTGCCCGGATCGACGCGCGGCGGCACCGGCAGCAGGCATTCGGGTTTACCCACGACCAGCGGGCGGCAGTTGAAATACCGGTCGCACAGGACGCGTAGGTTGAACACCACGCGCGGCACGGTCGAGGAAATGATCACCTCGTCAATCGTCACGTCGATCTTCGATGCCTGCATCAGGGTCGTCAGCCAGACGAAATACTGGTCCGCCGTGCGCTGATGCTCGGTCGAGGTCCGCCAAGTGGAAATGAACCGCGTCCCGTCCCAGATGGAAAACACGGTGTTCGTATTGCCGGTATCAATGCACAGCAGCATGGCCGTCCCCTAGAAATACACATCGGCCGCGGCGATCCGCCGGGGTCCGGTTGCGGTGATAAGCACAAGGTTGCCGTCCTCGTCCACCGTGTCGAACAGGCCAGTGACCTCTTCGCGCGGGGTGCGGGCGGTGATTTCCTCGCCCAGTTTGGCGGCGTGCCGCAGCCAGTCGGCCCGGATACGGCCAAAGCCGAACTGCGACAGTTTCCGTTCCTGCGTGGCATAGGCCGAGGCCAAAGTGGTCAGAAACACCTCGGGCGCGACGGGCTCTCCGCCTTCGTCCAGCAGGCTGACCGGGCGAAAGGTCGCGTCTTTGACGGCGGCGGGTGGGTGGCGCAGGTTCACGCCGACCCCGATCGACAGCCAATTGACGAAAGCCCCGCCCGAGGAGCTTTCCAGCAGAATACCTGCGACCTTGCCGCCGTTCAGCAGCACGTCATTGGGCCATTTCTGCGCCAGCCCGCCGCGATCGGTATAGATCGCGAGGGATTCCAGAAGGGCGTTGGCGGCAAGGAAGGACCGCCGCGCGGCCTCTGCCGGGGTGGCCTCGGGCCGGAAGATCAGCGTGGCAGCAAGGTTGCCCGGCGGATCGGACCACGGGCGCCCCTGCCGCCCTTTTCCGGCGGTCTGCCTGCGGGCCATGATCCATGTCGGACGGTCAAGAAGGCCGACGCGACGCGCGGCCTCCGCCATGGTGCTGTCCACCTCGTCCAGGATGAGGCGGTCATATCCTTCGGGCCAATGCCCGCCGGGGCTGCGATCAGTTGACAAGCGACCCGGCCGCGGCGGCGGCCAGCGGTTCGATGCCGAACAGGTTCACCACGCCCACGACCATGATCAGAGCAGAGGCCATCAGCATCGTCCAGCCAACCGGCGACATGCGGGTTTCGACGCCGTCGCCATCGCTGCCGAAATACATGTAGTAGACGATCCGCAGGTAGTAGAAGGCCCCGATGACCGAGGCGATCACACCGGCAACCGCCAGCCATGCCATTCCCGCATCGACAGCGGCCTGCAGCACATACAGTTTGCCGAAGAAGCCCACCATCGGCGGCACGCCAGCAAGGCTGAACATCAGCACCAGCATGGCCAGCGCCTTGAGCGGTTCGCGCTTGGAATACTGGTTCAGCGCGGCGATGTCGGTGACCGGGCGGCCATCCTTTTCCATCGACAGGATAAAGGCGAAGGTGCCGACGTTCATGGTCACATAAATGGCCATGTAGATCAGCATCGCCTGCACACCCAGAAGCGACCCGGCAGCCAGACCCATCAGGGCAAAGCCCATGTGGGCGATCGAGGAATAGGCCATCAGACGCTTGATATTGGTCTGGCCAATGGCGGCCACGGCCCCAAGGAACATCGACACAACCGACAGGAAGGCGACGATCTGCTGCCATTCGCCCGTGACCCCGCCGAAGGCATCCCAAACGACGCGGGCGAACAGGCCCATCGCGGCGACCTTGGGCGCGGTTGCGAAGAAGGCGGTGACCGGGGTCGGCGACCCTTCGTAGACGTCCGGCGTCCACATGTGGAACGGCGCGGCAGAGACCTTGAAGGCGAAGCCAGAGATCAGGAAGACCAGACCAAACAGCAGACCCAGCGACGGTTCGTGGCTTGCCGCCTCGATGATGCCCGAAAACAGGGTCGTGCCTGCAAAGCCGTAGGTGAGCGAGGCACCATAGAGCAGAAGGCCCGAGGACAGCGCCCCGAGGACGAAGTATTTCAGACCCGCTTCTGTCGATTTCACACTGTCACGCCGCAGCGAGGCCACGACGTAAAGCGACAAGGATTGCAGTTCGAGGCCCATGTAGAGCGCCATCAGGTCGCCGGCAGAGACCATGACCATCATCCCAACGGCGGCGAGCGCGATCAGGATCGGGTATTCGAACCGCAGCAGACCCCGGCGCGCCATGTAGTCCTGACCCATCACCAGAACGGCGGCGGCGGACAGTAGGATCGTCACCTTGGCAAAGCGCGAGAAGGCGTCGTCGACGAAGGCCCCGTCAAAGGCCACGGTCACGCCCGACCCGTTCATGCCGACCCACCCGGCGAGCACCACGAACAGCCCAGCGGTGGCCCATGTCAAGAAGGGGGCGGCCTTGTCCTTGGTCGTGTAGACGGCACCGATCAGCGCCAGCATCGCGTAAACGGCCAGGACGATTTCCGGCAGGACGGTCTGAATATCGGCAGAGATCATCTTGCCTTCTCCTTAATGCGCGGCGGCGGCGGTTGCGGCATCGGCCATCATCTCGGCCGGGATGCTGGCGTGGACATGGTCGACAAGAGCGGCGACGCTGGGCCCGATCACGTCAAGGACCGGGGCCGGGTAGACGCCCAGAAGCAGGGTGAAGAACACCAGCGGGGCAAAGATCATCTTTTCCCGCGCGGTCATGTCGGTGATCGACTTCAACGCTTCCTTCACCAGTTCACCCATCACGACCCGGCGATAGAGCCAGAGCGCATAGGCGGCAGAGAAGATCACGCCCGAGGTCGCAACCAGCGCCACCCAGGTGTTGACCTGGAAGATACCCATCAGCGTCAGGAATTCCCCGATAAAGCCCGAGGTGCCCGGCAGGCCGACGTTGGCCATGGTGAAGAACATGAAGATCAGCGCATAGGCGGGCATCCGGTTCACCAGGCCGCCATAGGCGTCGATCTCACGCGTATGCATCCGGTCATAGATCACGCCGACGCAAAGGAACAGCGCGCCCGAAATGAACCCGTGGGACAGCATCTGGAAGATGGCGCCGTCGATCCCCTGTTGGTTCACCGCGAAGATCCCCATGGTGACATAGCCCATGTGCGCAACCGACGAATAGGCGATCAGCTTTTTCATGTCTTCCTGCACCAGCGCAACCAGCGAGGTGTAGACGATGGCAATCGCCGACATCCACAGGACAAGGTCGGTCATCACGGTGGTCCCGACCGGGAACATTGGCAGGCTGAACCTCAGGAAACCATAGCCGCCCATCTTCAACAGGATCGCGGCCAGAACGACCGACCCTGCGGTCGGCGCCTGAACGTGGGCGTCCGGCAACCAGGTGTGGACCGGCCACATCGGCATTTTCACCGCGAAGCTGGCGAAGAAGGCAAGGAACAGAAGTGTCTGCAACCCGCCGACAACCTGAATACCCAGAAGGCCAAAGGTCTCATGCGCGAAGACATGGGTCATCAGGGTCGGAATATCGGTGGTGCCCGCATCCATATACATGGCGATCATGGCAACCAGCATCAGGACCGAGCCGATGAAGGTATATAGGAAGAACTTGAACGCGGCGTAGATCCGGTCCTTGCCGCCCCAGATACCGATGATCAGGAACATCGGGATCAGCCCCGCCTCGAAGAAGAGGTAGAACAGCACAAGATCCAGCGCCATGAACACGCCCAGCATGAGCGTTTCAAGGATCAGGAAGGCGATCATGTATTCCTTGACCCGGACCTTCACATCCCAGGCCGACCAGATCACCAGCGGCATGAGGAACGTGGTCAGCATCACGAACAGCACGCTGATCCCGTCCACGCCCATCTTGTATTTCAGGCCAAGGATCCAATCGCGTTCTTCCACGAACTGGAACCCGGTATCGGCGGGGTCGAAGCCGAAGAAGATGAACAGCGAGGCAAGGAAGGTCGCCAGCGTGGCGATCATCGCAACCCATTTGGCATTGCGTTGGGCCGCCGCATCATCGCCCCGCAGGAACAGGGCCAGAATGGCGGCCGCGATCAGCGGGATGAAGGTGGTAATCGACAGAAGACTTTGCATTAGTTCGCCCCCCCGGTGAGAACCACCCAGGTCAGGATTGCCACGATGCCCAGAACCATCGCGAAGGCATAGGTGAAGACGTAGCCAGACTGGGCCCGGCCCGCGAGGCGGGTGAAGAAGGGAACGATCCCCATCGCCAGCCCGTTGATCGCGCCATCAATGATCTTGCCGTCGCCGACCTTCCACAGGATGCGGCCAAGCGCCTTGGCGGGCTTCACGAAGATCGCGTCGTAAAGTTCGTCAAAGTACCACTTGTTGAGCAGGAAGTTATACAGCGGGCGCTGCTGCTCGGCCAGTTTGGCCGGCCATTCGGGGCGCCAGATATACATGATCCACGACAGGGCAAAGCCAAGGATCATCGCAACGAAGGGCGAAACCTTGACCCATTTCGGGGCGTGGTGCGCGTCGTCCAGCACGTGGTTGTCGGCGGCCATGTAGATGGCCCCCTGCCCCGGCGCGGCAACCGCATGACCGTCGGCAGCGGTGGCGGCGTGGTCGCCCTCCTCCGCGGTAGATGCGGCGTGGTCGCCTTCCTCCGTGGTGGGGGCGGCGTGATCGTCGGCGGCGGCGTCTTCGCCATGTCCGGCATCGGCCACGGTTTCTTCATGGGTGATCCCAAAGAACTTGTTCACCGTGTTGTGGTCGCCAAAGAACGGCCCGTAGAACACCATGCCCGAAAAGATCGCGCCGATCGCAAGAACGCCCAGCGGAACGGTCATGACGGCGGGGCTTTCATGGGCGTGGTCGTGGGTGTGCTTGTCGCCGCGCGGCGTGCCCCAGAAGGTCAGGAACATCAGCCGCCAGCTGTAGAAGCTGGTCATCGCGGCCGCGACCACCAGAAGCCAGAAGGCATAGGCGGTGCCGCCCGCATAGGCGCTTTCGATGATCGCGTCCTTCGACAGGAACCCGGCAAAACCGATCGTGGTTAGCGGGATCCCGACACCGGTAATCGCCAGCGTGCCGATCAGCATCGCCCAGAAGGTCAGCGGCAGTTTCTTACGCAGACCGCCATAATTCCGCATGTCCTGTTCATGGTGCATCCCGTGGATCACGGACCCCGCGCCAAGGAACAGCATCGCCTTGAAGAAGGCGTGGGTCAGCAGGTGGAACATGGCGACCGAATAGACGCCCACACCGGCGGCGACGAACATGTAGCCCAGCTGCGAACAGGTCGAATAGGCGATGACACGCTTGATGTCGTTCTGCACCAGACCCACGGTCGCGGCGAAGAAGGCGGTCGAGGCGCCAAGGAAGACGATGAACTGCTTCGCCTCGGGCGCGAATTCATAAAGCGGCGACATCCGGCAGACAAGGAAGACACCGGCGGTGACCATGGTCGCGGCGTGGATCAGCGCCGACACAGGGGTCGGGCCTTCCATCGCGTCCGGCAACCAGGTGTGCAGGATCAGCTGCGCCGATTTCCCCATCGCGCCGACAAACAGAAGGAAGGCCAGCAGGTTCGCGGCGTTCCAGTCGGTCCAGAGGAAGTGCAGTTGGGTTTCCGCCAGATGCGGCGCCTCGGCAAAGATCACGTCGAAATTGATCGAGTCGGTCAGGAAGAACAGGCCGAAAATGCCAAGGGCAAAGCCAAAGTCACCGACCCGGTTGACCACGAAGGCCTTGATCGCGGCGGCGTTGGCGCTGGGTTTCTTGTAGTAGAAGCCGATCAGCAGGTAGGATGCGACCCCCACGCCTTCCCAGCCAAAGAACATCTGAACAAGGTTGTCCGATGTGACCAGCATCAGCATGGCGAAGGTGAAGAACGACAGGTAGGCGAAGAAGCGCGCCTTGTAGTTGGCCCCTTCGAAATTGTCGTCATGGGCCATGTAGCCCATCGAATACAGGTGAACGAGCGCCGACACCGTCGTGATCACGATCAGCATGATCGCGGTCAGGCGGTCCAGCCGGATGCCCCAGCTGGTGTCCAGTGCGCCGGACTGGATCCAGCGCAGGATTTCAATGTGCTGGGTGGTGCCGTCATGGCCAAGGAAGACGACCCAGGACAGGATCGCGGCAAGGAACAGAAGACCGGTGGTCAGCCATTGGGCCGCCGTTTCCCCGATCATCCGCCAGCCGAAGCCCGCGATGATGGCCCCGACAAGGGGTGCGAAAAGGATTGTCGTTTCCATGTCGGATCAGCCTTTCATCACGTTGACGTCTTCAACGTCGATGGTCCCGCGGTTGCGGAAGAAACACACAAGGATCGCCAGCCCGATGGCGGCCTCGGCGGCGGCCACGGTCAGCACGAACAGGGTGAACACCTGACCCACAAGGTCATTCAGATGCGCCGAGAAGGCGACAAAGTTGATGTTCACGCTGAGAAGGATCAGTTCGATGCTCATCAACAGGATGATGACGTTCTTGCGGTTCAGGAAGAGCCCGAAGATGCCGATAACGAACAACGCCGCCGCAACGGTCAGGTAATGTTCAAGTCCGATCATTGCTGAACCTCATATGGTGCTTTGTCTCCAACAGCGGATGGGTAGAATGCCCGGCAGCCGCAGCTCTCGCTTGTCGCTTGTCCGGCGAAGTGTTCCATTTCATTCGACTCTGCTTCTGTACGCAGGAATGTAACAAAATCAGGACCAGAAAGATCAGACCCGCGGTCCAAGATCTCTGCCAGCACTGTTTCATTGTTCATGATCTCAGTGGCAGAGCCATCGCGCGCCGAAATCGTCAAGGTGACCCACGATCCGCTTCTGCAATCTGTGAAAGAAATGCGCTCTGCACCCCAATGATCAGAGTCACTATGGTACCCAACATGACCTGCACGGGTCGAAACGATGCCACGGCCAAAGTCTTCGGGTGCATCGGCCGAATGATGAATGAAACTTGTCGCGCACGACTGCGGATCAACCGAAGTGCGAGGGATCACAACAGTTTCTCTTGGAGCATTCCTTTCCAGGTAAGCCACGCTGCAACCTATCAAAGCTGCTGGTATGGTTGCTGCGACCAACAACTTCACAGCCCCTGCCCCGGTTTCACGTCTTTCAGTTCCATCGCCTTGGCCGGGTCGCGCATCATCTGGGCGATGATGTCCTGCCGCTTGATGTCTGTGCGGTGGCGCAGCGTCAGCACGATCGCCCCGATCATCGCGACCAGAAGGATCAGGCCGGCCAGCTGGAACAGCATGATGTATTTGTCGTAGATCAGCGTCCCCAGCCCGGCGGTGTTCTGGATCCCGCCCTCGACCGGGGCGGCCAGCCGGGTTTCAAACCCGTCCGAAAAGCCCCATTCGCCAAAGGCCAGCGCCAGTTGCATGATCAGCACCACGCCGATCAGCAGGGCCAGCGGCATGTAGCGGGCCATTTCCGCCTTGAGCGCGGCAAAGTCGATGTCCAGCATCATCACCACGAAGAGGAACAGAACCGCGACCGCGCCCACGTAAACGATCATCAGCAGCATGGCGACGAATTCCGCGCCCAGAAGCACGAACAGCCCGGCCGACGACAGGAAGGCGAGGATCAGCCAAAGCACCGAATGGACGGGGTTGCGGCTGAGCACCGTCATCAACCCGCCGGTCAGCGTGCTGATGGCGAAGAGGTAGAAAATGAAAGCACCCACGGTCATGTGTTGTCCTCTTCCATCACTTGGCTGGCGAGTTCCATCGCCTTTGTCATTGCAGGAACGCCGCCGAACATGGCGGCAAGGCCGATGGTTTCGGCCACTTCCTGTTTGGTGGTCCCTGCCTCGATCGCGTGGCGCACGGTCAGCCGGATCTGGCTTTCTGCCTGCGCCCCCATGATCGTCAGACCCATCAGGGTCAGCAGAAGCCGGGTTTTCGCATCAAGCCCCTCGGGGTTGATCCCCTTGCCGAAGAAGCTTTCCATCATGTCCTTTGACATGGTGGGAAACAGTGCCTCGAACCCTTTGGGCGTGAAGGACTCAAGGGCAGGATTCAGGGCCTTCGCCCAGTCCTGCCCGGCCTTCATCATGGCCTCGAAGGGGTTCGGTGCGTCGGTCATCTGTAGGGCGCGTCGAGTTCGAGGTTGCGGGCAATCTCGGCTTCCCAGCGTTCGCCGTTCGCCAGAAGCTTGTCCTTGTCGTAGTACAGCTCTTCCCGGGTTTCGGTCGAAAACTCGAAATTCGGCCCTTCGACGATGGCATCCACCGGGCAGGCTTCCTGACAGAAGCCGCAGTAGATGCATTTGGTCATGTCGATGTCATAGCGGGTGGTGCGGCGGCTGCCGTCCTCGCGCGGTTCGGCGTCGATGGTGATCGCCTGCGCGGGGCAGATCGCCTCGCACAATTTGCAGGCGATGCAGCGTTCTTCGCCGTTCGGGTAGCGGCGCAGCGCGTGTTCACCCCGGAACCGCGGCGACAGCGGGCCCTTTTCATGCGGGTAGTTCAGCGTGGCCTTGGGACGGAAGAAATACTTCAGGCCCAGCTGGAACCCTTTCACGAAGTCCCACAGGAGGAAATATTTCGCGGCGCGGCCGTAATCGATCTGCGTCATGGATCAGCCCCCAATCGCCCAGCGGGCCCAGAAGCCGCCAAGCACTTCGAATTTCGCAAGGAATGCCACGATGACCACCCAGGCCAGCGACATCGGCAGGAACACTTTCCAGCCAAGGCGCATCAGCTGGTCATAGCGGTAGCGCGGCGTGATCGCCTTCACCATCGAGAAGATGAAGAAGAAGAACGCCATCTTCGCAACCATCCAGAACACCCCATCGGGCAGCCCCGGAATGGGCGACAGCCAGCCGCCGAAGAACAACAGCGAGACCAGCGCGCACATCAGCACCACGGCCATCAGTTCGCCGATCATGAACAGCAGGAACGGGGTCGAGGAATATTCGACCTGATAGCCAGCGACGAGTTCCGATTCCGCTTCGGGAAGGTCAAACGGCGGGCGGTTGGTTTCGGCCAGCGCCGAGATGAAGAACAAAAACAGCATCGGGAAATGCGGCAGCCAGTACCAGCCAAGGATGCCATAGTCGGTATCCTGCGCGCCCACGATATCGCCAAAGTTCATCGACCCGGTCGAGATGATGACCCCGATGATGATCAGGCCGATGGAAACCTCGTAGGAAATCATCTGCGCGGCGGACCGCAGCGAGCCGAGGAACGGGTATTTGGAGTTCGACGCCCAGCCGCCCATGATCACGCCGTAAACCTCGAGCGAGGAGACCGCGAAGACATAGAGGATAGCGACGTTGATGTCCGAGATCACCCAGCCGTCGTTGAACGGGATCACCGCCCATGCGATCACGGCCAGCACGAAGGAGATCATCGGCGCAAGGAAGAACACGCCCTTGTCGGCGCCCGCAGGCACGACGACCTCTTTCACGATGTACTTGAGGAAGTCCGCGAAGGACTGCAACAGCCCGAAGACCCCCACGATGTTCGGCCCCTTGCGCATCTGCACAGCGGCCCAGATCTTGCGGTCGGCGTACATCAGGAAGGCCAGCGCCACCAGAAGCGGCACCAGCACCAGAAGACATTGGCCAAGGATCAGCAGGACGATCCCAAGGTTTGTCGTGGTGAAGAATTCTACCATTGTCTGTCCTCTCACACCGTTGGGATACCGCGTTGGCCGCAATCGGCCACGGTCACTTCGGCGTCTATTGTCCTTAGCCCGTCAGGCAGGGCCGGCGAGATGGTGTAAACAGCATCCGCGCGCCAGATTCCACCCTCTTCGGCGGTGGTTGTGCGCACGTGCCGGGCAAAACCATAGCCCCGGATCAGGGCATATTGGGCGGCCGCGCATTCGGCATATTTGGTCACGTCCTCGGGCCCGCTGGCCCCGGCCATCCGCACCCGGAAATTGACCAGATCCCCGTCCAGAAGTCGGGTTTCGACCCCCTGATAAGACGGGTTCGCGGCCGCGCGGCCAACCTCTGCGCCCTCTTGCGGGGCACAGGCTGCGGCTGCGGCCAGCGCGGATATGGCAAGCGCCCCCCGCATGACCTACTCCGCGGCCACCTTCGTGGCCTGCCGCGCCTTGGCCCCGGCCGACAGTTCGGCCATCAGTGCGCTGGCGCGAGCGATCGGGTTGGTCAGGTAGAAATCGCGGACCGCGTTGCGGAAACTGGCCTTGCCCAGTTTCTTGGCCTTCAGCGGGGCAAATTCGTTCTCGGCCACCTCGTCGATCCGGGCCAGATGCGGAACGGCCTCGATCAGGGCGTGGCGCAGTTGCGCCATGCTGTCGTAAGGCAGGGTCGCGCCCAGTTCGGCGGAAAGCGCCCGCAGGATAGCCCAGTTTTCCTTGGCCTCGCCGGGGGCAAAGCCCGCCCGCATGGCCAGTTGCGGCCGACCTTCGGTGTTCACGAACAGACCGTTTTCTTCGGTATAGGCGGCACCGGGCAGGATGATGTCGGCGCGGTGTGCCCCACGGTCGCCATGGCTGCCCTGATAGATGACAAAGGCACCGTCGCCGATTTCCACCTCGTCAGCGCCAAGGCTGTAGATCACCTCGGCCCCTTCGGTGGCGGCCTTCAGCCCGCCCGTCGTCACGGCGCCGATGTCCATCGCGCCCACGCGGGCGGCGGCGGTGTGCAGCACCATGAACTTGGATTTGGTTTCAGCGGCCAGCTGCATGGCGGCGGCGAGAACGGCCTCGCCATCGGCCTCTTGCAGGGCGCCCTGACCGACGATCACGATTGACGGCTCTTCCAGAACCTTGCCGAACTTGCCGCCCAGCAGGCCATCAAGCGCCGCGCGGTCGGTGCCGACGTGCACGTAATCATACGTCAGATCAACGGCTTCGCCGATCAGGCCGACATTGGCGCCGCGTGTCCATGCCTTGCGGATGCGGGCGTTCAGCACCGGCGCCTCGTCGCGCGGGTTGGTGCCGATCAACTGGATATGCTTGGCCTCGTCGATGTCTTCGATGCTGGCGGTGCCAACATAGGCCGACCGATTCCCGGCGGGCAGTTTCGCCCCGTCGGTGCGGCATTCGACAGTGCCGCCCAGCCCTTCGACCAACTGCTTGAGCGCAAAGGCGGCTTCGACCGGCACCAGATCGCCGATCAGGCCGGCAACCTTCTTGCCCTTCATCGCGGCGGCGGCGGCGGCAAGCGCCTCGTCCCAGCCTGCTTTGCGCAGTTTGCCGTTCTCGCGGATATAGGGGGTGTCCAGACGCTGGCGGCGCAGACCGTCCCAGACAAAGCGGGATTTGTCGGAAATCCATTCCTCGTTCACGCCGTCATGATTGCGCGGCAGGATGCGCATCACTTCGCGGCCCTTGGTGTCGACCCGGATGTTCGACCCAAGCGCATCCATCACGTCGATGGTTTCGGTCTTGGTCAACTCCCACGGGCGGGCGGTAAAGGCGTAGGGCTTGGACACAAGCGCACCGACCGGGCAGAGGTCGATGATGTTGCCCTGCATGTTCGAATCAAGCGTTTCGCCAAGGTAGCTGGTGATCTCGCTATCTTCGCCGCGTCCGGTTTGGCCCATCTGGGTGATGCCCGCGACCTCGGTCGTGAAGCGCACGCAGCGGGTGCAGGAAATGCAGCGGGTCATGTGGGTTTCGACCAGCGGACCAAGATCCAGGTCGATCGCGGCGCGCTTGGGCTCGCGGTAGCGGCTGAAGTCAACGCCATAGGCCATGGCCTGATCCTGAAGATCGCACTCGCCGCCCTGATCGCAGATCGGGCAATCCAGCGGGTGGTTGATCAGAAGGAATTCCATCACCCCTTCGCGGGCCTTCTTGACCATAGGGCTATTGGTTTTCACCACCGGCGGCTGGCCTTCCGGGCCGGGGCGCAGGTCGCGGACCTGCATGGCGCAGGAGGCGGCGGGTTTCGGCGGACCGCCGACGACCTCTACCAGACACATCCGGCAGTTGCCCGCGATGGACAGTCGCTCGTGATAGCAGAAGCGGGGCACCTCGATCCCGGCCTGTTCGCAGGCCTGAATCAGGGTCATGGTGCCGGGCACCTCGAGCTCGTTTCCATCGATAATGAGTTTGCGCAGATCGGACATGGCCAGCCTTTTGGTTCTCTGTCTCCGCGAAATGGGCACGGCATACCATTGCACCGCGCGCATCCGGTCGCGGGCGTTCTAACGCGGCATGGCGCGTGATGCCAGCCACAAGAGCACCGAAAGGGGGGTTTTTTTGCAGGTGCGGCAGGGCGGGCAACCTACCCCGCCCTTACCTCGGTCGCAGATCAGTCGTTCAGCAGGCGGCCAATTTGGCTACCGGCGGCAATTTCTGCCCGGCCGACAGCGCAATAGGTGTCATACTGGCCTTCGACCGCGCCCATCGACCACAGACGCTGATAGGCAACGGCCTTGAGCCGATCCGCCTCGGCCCGGTCGTTCACATAGGCGTCGATTTCCTCCTCGGTATAGCCAAGGTCGCGGGCGTGGTTCTGCAGCGATTGCAGGAACAGGACCCCGCGCAGCATCCGGGCCGAAATGCCATCGCATTTGTCACCGATTTCATAGGCGATACCGGCGGCAATCAGACCTTCGCGCACATAGTCCACATCACGCAGCGCAGGTTTCGCCTGCAACATTCCGGCAAAAGCCACGGCAGCCAGTCCGGTCAGGGCAACGGCGGGAACAAATCGGGGCATCGTCTAGCACTCCATTTCAGCGAAACCACCGAACCGGCGGCCACGGCAAAACACATCTGTCTTTGCCCGGTGATATTCAATAACTCACCCTCGTCACGGGGAAATCGGGCGGTCTGCCGCCAATCCCCGGGGTCAGGCGCAGACCTTTTTCCGCCACTCGGTCGCTGCTGGCAGGTCCGCCCAACCAAAGGCGCGCCCGGATGGTCCGTTGTCCCGCAGGTCGGCCAGCCGGTCCATGGCTTCCTCCAGTGTCGGGATATGCCCTTCGGGAATCCACCACATCACGAAATGCTGGTCGCCCAAAACCTCGAACCATTCGCTCCGGCGGTCATAGAATTTCTTGTGGATCGTGCCCCAGACAAACCGCTCAAGGCTGGCGACATCCGCCCAGACCGTCAGGTTGGCCACGAATTGCGGATCGCCGTTCAGGACGTTTTCGGTATTGCCGGTCCCCGGTTCGCCGCTGCCTTCCATCATCCAGACGAACCCCGGCATCCGCTTGCCCAAACCGTTGACCAGATCCAGCGCCTGCATGAAATCGCGCACGCGGGGGTCGTCGGTCGGCGCCAGCAGACGCCCGACATTCAGTTCGGCAAGATGGTGTCCGTCCGGTTGCTGCATTGGCGCGTCCCTTCCCTTATCGGCTCGGGAAGTCAGACCACAGCCGCCCCGGAAAGGCAAAGGGCGCGCCAGAGTTTCCCCGGCGCGCCCCAGCAATCAGGTCGGATCGGCTGGATCAGCCTTCGACTTCCAGTTCGAATGCGTCGTGCAGCGCCTGAACCGCCAGTTCCATATACTTGCGGTCGATCAGGACCGAGATCTTGATTTCCGAGGTGGCGATGACCTTGATGTTCACCCCTTCCTTGGACAGGGTTTCGAACATCTTGGCGGCAACGCCCGCGTGCGACCGCATCCCGATGCCCACGACCGACACCTTGGCCACATCCGTATCCGCCTCGAGCCGGTCAAAGGCGATCCGCCCGTCAGCCTTGGCATCGTTGAGCGCCTTTTCAGCGCGGGCCAGTTGGTCTACCGGGCAAGAGAAGGTCATATCGGTCACGCCGCCGTCGTGGCCCTTGTAGCCCGACTCGGCGATGTTCTGAACGATCATGTCGACGTTCACCCCCGCATCGGCCAGCGGGCCGAAGATCGCCGCGGCGATGCCCGGCTTATCCTCGACCGTCACCAGCGTGACCTTGGCTTCGTCGCGGCTGTAGGCGACACCGGAAACTGCTTTGGATTCCACGATCATTTCCTCCGCGCAGACAAGGGTGCCCGCGTCATCTGAAGGTTCCTCGAAGCTGGAGAGAACCCGCAGCTTCACATTGTAACGCATCGCCAGTTCAACGGAACGGGTTTGCAGTACCTTGGCGCCAAGGCTGGCGAGTTCGAGCATTTCCTCGAAGGCTATCTTGTCGAGCTTGCGGGCTTTGGAGCTGATCCGCGGGTCAGTGGTATAGACCCCGTCAACATCGGTGTAGATATCGCAGCGCTCGGCCTCGAAGGCGGCGGCAAAGGCGACGGCGGTGGTGTCCGACCCGCCCCGGCCGAGGGTGGTGATCCGCCCCTCGGCGCTGACGCCCTGGAACCCGGCGACCACGGCCACCTGGAAGCCTTCGGCGAACTTCCCGTCAATGTTGTCGCGCGGGATGTCGATGAACCGGGCTGCCCCGTGGGCCGAGGTGGTGTTGATCGGCACCTGCCAACCCTGCCAGCTGCGGGCGGCGATTCCCATTTCCTGAAGCCGCAGCGCCATCAGCCCCGCGGTCACGTTTTCGCCCGAAGACACGATCGCATCGTATTCCCGCGCGTCATACAGCGGCGAGGTTTCGTTGACGAAGCCCACCAGCTTGTTGGTTTCGCCCGACATGGCCGAGACGATGACGATCACGTCATAGCCTTTGGCCACTTCCAGTGCGACCCGCTTGGCCGCCCGCTGGATGCGGTCGAGGTTGGCAACCGACGTGCCGCCGAATTTCATAACTAGGATGGGCATTGGACCCCCCGGATTGACAGTCGCGCCCCCTTTAATTGCAAGGCTCGGCCTGCGCAATGCGCGATGTTGCGGAAAAGCCGGTCAGGATTGCGGCATGTTGCCTAGAACGGGTGCGTGCGCCCGTCCCAGGTTTCGAAGCAACCGGTGGTGTCGATCGACAGTTCGTCGAACCGCGCGATCAGTCCTTTCACGGCCTCGTCCACGGATATATCTGCGTCGGCCCCGCCCATGTCGGTGCGGACCCAGCCGGGGTGGTAGATACCCACGGCAATCCCTTCGGGCCGCAGGTCCTGTGCAAGGTTGCGCCCAAGGTTCAGCGCGGCGGCCTTGGACGACCGATAGATATAGCTGCCGCCCGGCGCGGTGGTGTCGCTGGCCATCTGGCTGGAGATAATCGCGATCTTGCCCTTGGCGGCGCGGATGTTCGGCAACAGTGCCTGAATGGTCAGGAACACGCCCGTCACATTGGCCGCGAATACCTCGGCCCACATGTCGGCGGGATAGCCGCCGTCCAGCGTCTGGCCCTTGTCCGGGTAGACCCCCGCATTGCAGACCAGCAGGTCCAACGGTTGCCCGGCCAGTTGGTCCGCCAATGCCGCGACCGATGCCGGTTCGGTCACGTCCAGCGTCAATAGCCCGGACTCAGAGGCCCGCGCGGTGCCCAGCGCCGTGTCGCCGCGCGCCGCATAGCCGTGCAGCAGGGCCGCACCGATTCCCCGGTTCGCCCCGGTCACAAGTATGTTCATCAGTTCGCCTGTTTCCTTGGTTTGAACGGCAGCGGCAGCACCGGGACGCCCTCCTCGATCAGGGCCTTGGCTTCTTCCGGCTTCGCTTCGCCGTAGATGGACCGTTCGGGCGTGTCGCCCGCGTGCATCGCCCGCGCCTCTTTCGCGAAGGACAGCCCGACGTATTCCGAATTCTTCTCGACCTCTTCGCGCATCTTGGCCAGCGCCGCCTCGCGCGGGTCTTTGGGGGCCGACAGGGGCCGGTCGGTCGTGACCGCAGGGGCCATCAGGGATTTCTCCACGCTGGACGATCCGCATTCGGCGCAGGCGACCATCCCGGCCTTGGCCAGTTTGTCGAAGGCGTCGGCGGACTGGAACCAGCTTTCAAAAATGTGGTCCCGGTCGCATTTCAGCGTGTAGCGGATCATTCGTGGCAAACCCGGTTGCGGTGACTATTCAGATGTAAGCACTTTTGGGGCAAAGGCAAAGGGGGCTAGCGCAGCGCCTGTTTCGGATCGAACCCGTCGATGATCGCCCTCAGGGCCGGTTCGGCCACCTTTTGCGCGGCCTTCTTGCGGGAAAACCACTTGCGCTTACGCTCGCCCCGTTCGGGCCAGTCCGATTTCAGTTTCCGGACCGACACGGGGTAGACCAGCGTTACGATCGGGGCGTCCGATTTGCCCACGGATTTGACATAGGAATAGACCCCAAGGCACCGGTCGATCGGATCGCCGACAATCCCGGCCTCTTCCCAGGCTTCGGTCGCGGCGGCCTGCGCCGGGGTTTCCTTATGCATCGGCCACCCCTTGGGCAGAATCCAGCGCCCGGTGCCCCGGCTGGTGATCAGGCAGATCTGCACCTTGTCGCCCACCACCCGGAACGGCAGCGCGGCAAACTGGGTGCGCACGTCGGTCTTGCGACCGGCGCGCAGTTTCAGCGGAAGTTGCGAGGGCAGGGTCACGCCAGATCGCCCTTTTGGGAAGTGTTGCCTGTTATCCCCAAGGTGGCGCAGGCAGCGCCGGGTTGCAACGACAACCTCAGGCGGCGGCGGGGGTTCCGTGTGGGCGTTCCCGGATCGGCAGGTGGATCAGGGCCGAGAATGCGCCCACCCCCACGCCAACCCACCAGACCGCGGTATAGCTGCCGTAAAGATCATAGAACTTGCCGCCCAGCCAGACGCCCATGAAGCTCCCCAGCTGGTGGCTGAAGAACACGATGCCATAAAGCGTGCCCATGTAGCGGATACCATAGATATGGGCGACCAGCCCGCTGGTCAGCGGCACGGTGGCGAGCCACAGGCTGCCCATGACCAGCGAAAAGACGATGACCGTCACCGGTGTCATCGGGATAAGGATGAACCATGCCGCGACAATGGTCCGCCCCGCGTAGATGCCCGACAGAAGATATTTCTTGGGGAACCTGTTACCCAACCAGCCGGCGGTCAGCGTGCCCGCGATATTCGCAAGCCCGATCAGCGAAATTGCCACCGCGCCCAGCGCCGATGTGCTGGTGATCCCGGCGCCCGCAAGGAAGCCGGCACTGTCGATGGGGCCGCACATTTCGGTCACGAAGGCCGGAAAGTGGGCGGTGACAAAGGCCAGTTGATAGCCACAGGAAAAGAACCCGAGGAAGATCATCGCATAGGAGGGGTCCTTGGCGGCCTTCATCAGAATCTGGCCCATGGTCTCTTCCAGCTCGGCCTTGGTGGCCGGGCGGGCGGGGGACCGCATGAAGGGCAGCAGCAGCAGGACCGCAAGGATTGCGGCGGCAAAGGTGATGAACACCGATTGCCAGGTCATGAAGCCCAGCAGGTATTCGGCAAGCGGCGCGCCGATGACCTGCCCGGCCGATCCGGCGGCGGTGGCGATGGCAAGGCTCATCGACCGGTTTTCCGGGCTCGAGGCGCGGCCCACGACCGCAAGGATCACGCCGAACCCGGTCCCGGCGATGCCAAAGCCGACCAGCACCTCGTACATCTGGTGGGCCAGCGGCGTCGTGGCCCCGGCGGACAGCAAAAGCCCGGCGGCATAAGCGATCGCCCCCATGATGATCGCCTTGCGATCCCCGATCTTTTCCGCAATCGCCCCAAAGATCGGCTGGCCGATCCCCCAGAACAGGTTCTGGATCGCGATGGCGAGGCTGAAATCGGCCCGAAGCCAGCCAAACTCTTCGGCAATCGGGATCTGGAACACCCCGAAGGACGCACGGATGGCAAAGCCCGTCAGGATGACGACACATCCAACTATCAGAACAGGTGTGAAGAGGGGCGCGGATTTCTGCATTTCCGACTGATGCGCCGCACCCGTCGCCAAGTCAAATAATCTTTGGTGCAAGGGATCATCACCGGGGCTGATACCCCGCCTCTTCCCCTGCCCGGCCAGAACATGGCATAGGGCTTACATGAAACTATTTGTCGGCCTCGGAAATCCCGGCGCGAAATACGCGCAGAACCGCCATAACATCGGATTCATGGCGCTGGACCAGATCGCGTCCGACCACGGGTTTGGCCCGTGGCGGGCCAAGTTTCAGGGGCAGGTCAGCGAAGGCAAGATCGGGTCGGAAAGGGTCATCCTTCTCAAGCCCCAGACCTTCATGAATCTGTCCGGTCAGTCCGTGGGCGAGGCGATGCGGTTCCACAAGCTGACCCCGGCAGATGTGGTGGTCTTCCACGACGAATTGGACCTTGCCCCGGGCAAATGCCGCCTGAAAACCGGGGGCGGGCACGCGGGGCACAATGGGCTGCGGTCGATCCACCAGCATATCGGGCCGGACTATGACCGGGTCCGGCTGGGGATCGGACATCCGGGCCACAAGGACCGGGTGGCGGGCTATGTCCTGTCCGATTTCGCCAAGGCGGATCAGGACTGGCTGGACGACCTGCTGCGGGGGATCGGCGATGGCGCGCCCGCGCTGGCGGCGGGCGACGGGCCGAAGTTTCTGAACGCCGTTGCGTTACGGGTGGCCCCGCCCCGGTCGTCGGGGGGCGAACGGGTGCGGGCCGAGGGCAAGCCGGACCCCCTGAAGGCAAAGCCACCCGCGCCAGAGCCCGCGACCAAGGAAGATACCCGCAGCCCCCTACAGCGGCTGGCCGACAAGTTTCGATAGAAACTTCCGTCGGGTTTCCTTTGCCAAAGGCGCGGCCCTTGAGGCAGGCTCGCCCCGAAACCGGCGAGGAGGGCTGTGCATGAAACGGGCAATCAGGTGGATCGGGCGCATCCTGTTGGCACTGGTACTGGCGGCTGCGGTGTTTGGGCTATGGAAGCGCGAGGAAATCACCCGGCTTCTGGCGGTCAACAGCCTGTTTTCCGAAGACAAGATCGTGGGCAACTTCTCGGGTATGGATGGGTTGTTCCACACGGTTCCGGTGCCGCGCGGGGGCGGACCGGTCAGCCCCCTGCCCGCCGGGCCAACCTACGACCTGCCTGCCGATGTCGACCGATGGATCGTCGACAGGAACGTGACCGGCTTGGTCGTGCTGCACGACGGCCAGATGGTGCACGAAAGCTATTACCTCGGCACCGACGCGGACGATCTGCGGATCAGCTGGTCGGTGGCGAAATCCTTCCTGTCGGCCTTGGTGGGTGTTCTGGTCGAAGAGGGCGCGATCGGCAGTCTTGACGATCAGGTCACGGACTATGCCCCGTCCCTTGCCGGGTCGGCCTATGACGGGACGACGCTGCGGGACGTGCTGCAAATGTCTTCGGGCGTGATGTTTGACGAGGATTACCTGGATTTCAACAGCGACATCAACAAGATGGGCCGGGTTCTGGCGCTTGGCGGGTCGATGGATGCCTTTGCCGCCGGACAGGACGAAAGCTTCGCCGCCCCCGGCACGGTCTGGCAGTATGTTTCGATCGACACGCATGTGATCGGGATGGTGGTTCGCGGGGCAACTGGGCGGGACATTCCCAGCCTGCTGTCCGAAAAGATCATTGCGCCGCTGGGGCTGGAAGCGGACCCGCTATACCTGACCGACGGCTACGGCGTGGCCTTTGTTCTGGGCGGGTTGAACCTGCGGACCCGCGACTATGCCCGGTTCGGACAGATGATCGCGCAGGGCGGAAACTGGCAGGGTCGGCAGATTGTTCCGGCTGATTGGATCGACGCCTCGACCCGACCCAGCGCGAACACCGCAGAGGGCGCAACGGGATATGGCTATCAATGGTGGGTGCCCGTCGGCGCGACACCGGGCGAGGAGTTTTTTGCCCGTGGCATCTACGGCCAATACATCTACATCGATCGGGCAAGGAACGTCGTGATCGCGGTCAATTCCGCCGACCGATTGTTCCGGGAACCGGGCGTACACGAAAAGAACATCCAGATCCTGCGCACCATCGCCCGCGACCTGTGAGGCTGCAATGACCGAGAAAGACCCTTCCACAAACGTCCTTGGCGGCCCGCTGACTGCCTGTTCCATGGATCCGCTGACCGGTTTCTACCGGGACGGGGCCTGCAATACCTGCACCGAAGACACTGGCAGCCATACGGTATGTGCCGTGATGACGGCAGAGTTTCTGGCCTTTTCGAAATACGTGGGCAACGACTTATCCACGCCACGGCCCGAGTTCGGCTTTGCGGGGTTGGTGCCCGGCGATCGATGGTGTCTGTGTGCCAGCCGGTTTCTTCAGGCCCATGACGAAGGGTGCGCGCCACAGGTCGATCTGGCCGCGACGCACCAAAGGGCACTGAACATCGTGTCGTTGGAAATCCTGCGGGGCTATGCGACCGGCTAGAGCGTCTGACGAAGAAGCATCAAACATCACCCAACGCGTTCGAACCCATGATTTCAGACAAGGTTAGGTGATACAGGTCTTCCGCATGACGTTCTAGGATTGCGGCGGAAGCAGGGTATCGTCCAGCAGGTCTTCGATAAACAGGGACAGAAGCTGGGGGCGGCCGGAAACGCCCGCCTTGCGATAGATCGCGTTGGTCTGGGCCTTTACGGTCCCTTCAGACGTGGACCGTAGCGCCGCGATGTCGGCGAGCGACATCCCCTTGATCGCGAAAAGCGCCACGTCCTGTTCCGCGGGGGTCAGCCCCCATTCGGCGAACCGTTCCTGCATCAGATCGGCAAAGGCGCCGGACACCATGCGCAACTGACCGTCAAGCTGGGCGTTGCGGGCCAATGTGCGCCGCAGGGCGATCCCGCCTACCGCGATGCCCAGCAGCAAACCAAGCGCGGCACCGATTTCGATGTATTCGCTAATCTGCCAACTGATCGGGGCAAAACCCAAGATAGAGGTCAGGATATTTCCGACGAAGAACAACGCACACAGCAATTGGACGACGATCAGAACAACAAGAACAGAAGCATTTTTCACCGGCGCGACGTCTCCTTGTCACGGTCGGTGGATACAGAGCGGCGGCCCACTTTCCCCATCCAGTCCACGGTCACTAGTCGTCTTCCTCGTCGTCGTCGTCTTCCTCGTCGTCGTCGTCGTCTTCTTCCTCGTCGTCTTCGTCTTCTTCTTCTTCGTCTTCTTCTTCCTCGTCTTCTTCTTCGTCCTCGGGCCCGTCATCGTCGTAGCCTTCTGGCAGGTCACCGCTGCCGTCATCATCGCCTTGGCTGTTTGGGTCGAACAATACGGGGCCTGCACCTGCGTCGTCTTCATCCAGGGGCTGAATGAAATCGCGCAGGATCTCGCCGGTCGTCGGGTTAAAGACGATCTCGCGGCGGAAGCGGCCGCTGATTGCAACGATGCGCACCCGGCCAAGGAAGGTTCGCGAAACCTCGTAGGTGGCGAACCCCTGCTGGGTCAGCTGCGCGATGATCTGATCCTGAACGCTTTGCGCCCATGCCGCACCGGGCAGGGCAAGCATGGCGGTCAGGAATGTGGAGGCCAGAAACCGTTTCATAGCATCTAATACCAAGTCTCCTGCCTCGGGCAAAGCGGGCAGAATGTCTGTGTGCGGCCGATTGCCCGGCCAGTTGGAATCACCCATCGGGGTGCGGGCGACTGACACTCAACAATAGGGAAGCTTTGCGCTGTGACCATTGGGCTGAGGTTTACGCGGCCCGATTGCAGGCCCATTCCCGGTCATAAACCACAGTTTACCTACGAAAACGGGCCCTCCCGCGACAGGAAGGCCCGCAATGTTCCCCATGCCCTTACCCTAGTCGGCGTCGCGCCCTTCGGTGTCGGACATGTCAAAGCCCAGATGCCGGGCGACGGTGAAGATATCCTTGTCGCCACGACCACAGAGATTCATGCAGATGATGTGATCCTTGGGCAGGTCGGGGGCGATCTTGGCCACATGGGCCAACGCGTGGGACGGTTCCAGCGCGGGGATGATGCCCTCGGTCTCGCAGCACAGCTGGAACGCCTCCAGCGCCTCCTTGTCAGTGATCGCGACATATTCGGCGCGGCCCACTTCGTGCAGCCAGGAATGTTCCGGCCCGATCCCGGGATAGTCCAAACCCGCCGAGATCGAGAAACCTTCGAGGATCTGGCCGTCGTCGTCCTGGAGCAGATAGGTGCGGTTACCATGCAGAACACCCGGACGCCCGCCGGTCAGCGAGGCGCAGTGCTCCATCTTCATGTCAACGCCCTTGCCCCCGGCCTCGACGCCGATGATCCGCACGTCCTTGTCATCGAGGAAGGGGAAGAACAGACCCATGGCGTTCGACCCGCCGCCAATAGCGGCAATGATCGTATCGGGCAGGCGGCCCTCGGCCTTCATCATCTGTTCCTTGGCTTCCTTGCCAATGATGGACTGGAAATCGCGGACCATGGCCGGATAGGGGTGCGGCCCGGCGACGGTGCCGATGCAATAGAACGTATCGCGGACGTTGGTCACCCAGTCGCGCAGCGCGTCGTTCATTGCGTCCTTCAGGGTGCCACGGCCAGAGGTCACCGGGATAACCTCGGCCCCCAACAGGCGCATCCGGAACACGTTGGGCGCCTGACGTTCGACATCGTGCTTGCCCATGTAAACGATGCATTTCAACCCGAACTTGGCGCAGACCGTCGCGGTGGCCACCCCGTGCTGACCCGCGCCGGTTTCGGCGATGATCCGGGTCTTGCCCATGCGGCGGGCAAGGATGATCTGGCCAAGCACGTTGTTGATCTTATGCGCGCCGGTGTGGTTCAGCTCGTCCCGCTTGAAGTAGATCTTGGCCCCGCCCAGCCGTTCGGTTAGCCGCTCGGCGTAATACAGCGGCGACGGACGGCCGACGTAGTTTTCCCACAGGTCGTCCATTTCGGCCCAGAAGGTCGGGTCGGTTTTCGCTTTCTCATACTCGGCCTCAAGGTCGAGGATCAGCGGCATCAATGTTTCCGACACGAACCGCCCGCCGAAATCGCCGAAGCGGCCGTTTTCATCAGGACCGGACATGAAGGAATTGAAAAGATCGTTGGCCATCTTGGTCTCCCGTGTTCCGCAATCACCTAGCGCCCCGCGCGCAGCCGGTAAAGGGTGACTGGCGGTCTCCCGTTGCTTTTGCTGGGCCTAGGACTGCGCTGCCGCGACAAACGCCTGCATCAGCGTGGCATCCTTGACGCCTGGGGCGCTTTCCACACCGGATGCGACGTCGACCTGCCTTGCGCCAGTCATCTGGATCGCGAGGGCCACGTTGTCGACCGTCAACCCACCCGCCAGCATCCACGGCTTGCGCCAGTATTTCCGGTTCACCAGCCGCCAGTCGAAGGGCAATCCGTTGCCACCGGGCAGCTCTGCGCCTTTTGGTGGCTTCGCATCGATGAGAAGCTGATCCGCCACATCGGAATAGACGTCGATGGCGGCCACGTCCTCGGGCCCGGCGATGCCGATCGCCTTGATCACCGGCAGGCCGAACCGGGCACGCACCTCGGCCACCCGTTCCGGTGATTCCGATCCGTGCAGCTGGATCATGTCCACAGTGGTCTGTTCGACAATCCGAGCGATCCCGACATCATCCATGTTCACGACAAGCGACACCTTGGCAACGCCGACCGGCACGTCCAGCATCAGATCAGCGGCCTGTTCGACGGTCACTGATCTTGGGCTCTTGGCGAAAAAATTGAACCCGAGGTATCGGGCCCCGGCCTCTGCCGCCGCAAGGACCTGATCGCGGGTCTTGAGCCCGCAGATCTTTACCGCCGTATCTGCGGGCATCAGTTTCCGTCCAGAAGGGCGATAATGTCATCCTTGCCTTCGGTCTCGCGGGTGCGGGCCACCTCGCGCCGAAGCTGTTCCAGTTCGCGCGCGCGCACTCGCGCTTCGGCCCGCTGCCGGTACTCGCGGATCCATTCCCAGAAGAACCCAATCAGGAGGCCAAGACCGACGCCAAGGAACAGAACCACGAACAGCGGCAGTTCAATGACCGGCGAAATACCCAGAAGCTCGGCCAGCCGATCCGGCATCGCCCGCAGCACGGTCGGTTCACGATTGGCCAGCCCGACAAGGATCAGGCACAGCGCGACAATGGCCCAGAAGGCGTAACGAATGGTTTTCATGGGGCGGAGTTTACGCCCCGTTCAGCCGGTCACGCAACAGCTTGCCGGTCTTGAAGAACGGAACATGCTTCTCTTCGACTGCGACAGATTCGCCCGTACGGGGATTGCGCCCCACGCGGCCATCCCGCTTCTTCACCGAAAACGCCCCGAACCCGCGCAGTTCAACGCGGTCGCCCCGCGCCATCGCATCGGTGATTTCCTCGAAGATCGTATTGACGATCTTTTCGACGTCACGCTGATAGAGATGCGGATTTTCGTCTGCAATCTTCTGGATCAGTTCGGACCTGATCATTCATTGACCCCCCGGGACTTTTTCTCGCTTGGCGGGTTGGCCCGCTCCTCCGAACAGGACTATAGGCGGAAAAACCCGCCGCGATACAGACTTTCGTCGGGAATTTTCCAGAAATACCCGATTCTTGCGTCTCAGCGAGGCTTCGGACCGCCTGTGTCGACGGACTTTGCTTTGCGAACGCTTGGGGCCGCGTCTGCAACGTCGCATGATTCGGCAAAGAAAAGGGCCCCGGCGGTGGCGCCGGAGCCTTGAATTGCCTACCGAACAGGGCGGCGGCCCCGTCGGATCCGATCTTAGTCGTCGCCCTTGAGCGCTGCGCCAAGGATGTCGCCCAGCGACGCGCCCGAGTCGGACGAGCCATACTGTTCCACGGCTTCCTTTTCTTCGGCGATTTCGCGGGCCTTGATCGACAGACCCAGCTTGCGGGTCTTGCTGTCGATGTTGGTCACGCGCACGTCGACCTTGTCACCGACGCCGAAACGCTCGGGGCGCTGTTCGGCACGGTCACGCGACAGATCGGAGCGGCGGATGAAGGACTTCATGCCTTCGTATTCCACTTCGATCCCGCCGTCTTCGATGGCGGTCACGTTCACGGTGATGATCGAGCCACGCTTCACGCCACCAACGGCATCGGCGAACGGGTCACCGTCCAGCGCTTTGATCGACAGCGAAATGCGCTCTTTCTCGACGTCCACTTCGGTGACCTTGGCCTTGACCATGTCGCCCTTGCGGTAGGACTGGATGGCGTCTTCGCCACGCTCGTCCCAGGACAGGTCGGACAGGTGCACCATGCCGTCGATTTCGCCCGGCAGGCCAATGAACAGACCGAATTCGGTGATGTTCTTGACTTCGCCTTCGACCTCGGTCCCTTCCGGGTGAGTTTCGGCAAAGACTTCCCACGGGTTGCGCATGGTCTGCTTGAGACCAAGGGAAACGCGACGCTTGGCGCTGTCGATTTCCAGAACCATGACTTCCACTTCCTGGCTGGTCGAGACGATCTTGCCGGGGTGGACGTTCTTCTTGGTCCAGGACATTTCGGAAACGTGGACAAGGCCTTCGACGCCCGGTTCCAGTTCCACGAACGCGCCGTAGTCGGTGATGTTGGTCACGCGGCCGGTGTGCACGGTTTCCAGCGCATACTTGGCTTCGACGGCATCCCACGGATCGTCCTGCAGCTGCTTCATGCCGAGGCTGATGCGGTGGGTTTCCTTGTTGATCTTGATGACCTGAACCTTGATGGTCTCGCCGATCGACAGGATTTCGGACGGGTGGTTGACCCGGCGCCATGCCATGTCGGTGACGTGCAGCAGGCCGTCAACACCGCCCAGATCGACGAAGGCGCCGTATTCGGTGATGTTCTTGACGACACCGTCAACAGCCTGGCCTTCGGTCAGGTTGCCGATGACCTCGGCGCGCTGTTCGGCACGCGATTCTTCAAGGATGGCGCGACGCGACACAACGATGTTGCCACGGCGACGGTCCATTTTCAGAATCTGGAACGGCTGCTTGAGACCCATCAGCGGGCCGGCGTCGCGCACGGGGCGCACGTCGACCTGGCTGCCGGGAAGGAAGGCAACGGCGCCGCCCAGATCGACGGTGAAGCCGCCCTTGACGCGGCCAAAGATGGCACCGTCAACACGCTCTTCGTCGGCGTAGGCTTTTTCCAGACGA
This sequence comes from Marivivens marinus, assembly GCF_035969385.1. Lineage (NCBI taxonomy): Bacteria > Pseudomonadati > Pseudomonadota > Alphaproteobacteria > Rhodobacterales > Paracoccaceae > Marivivens > Marivivens marinus. Next base: position 355,253 of record NZ_JAYKKJ010000003.1, read on the forward strand.
TCCCAGGCTTCCTCGCGGCGCGCCATTTCGCGCGACAGGACAGCTTCGCCACGGGCGTTTTCAGCGGCGCGGAGGTAAACCTCGACTTCGTCGCCAACGCTGATTTCCGGGGCTTCACCGGGGTTTGCGAATTCTTTCAGTTCGACACGGCCTTCCATCTTGTAGCCGACGTCGATGATGGCCTGGCCCGCCTCGATGGCGATGACCTTGCCTTTGACAACGGAACCTTCTTCGGGGGTGTCGATTTCGAAGCTTTCGTTAAGGAGGGCTTCGAATTCCTCCATGGTGTTTTTAGCGCACATATGCGGTTCGTTTCCTTTGTGTGTCTATTCGGGCCAGGCGGTTGTCTCCGCCGGTCTTTGGGTTTCGGTTGGTCGAAGCAACGAAGAAAACAAAGAGGGCCGGAATGTTCGGACCCTGCCCCGATCTCTGTTCACGACTGTGCCGCCGCTTCAACAGGCGCGCGTATAGGGGATTTCGCGCCTGTCGACAAGAGGGCGGTATGGGTTAGCGCTCCATCTCCGGGGTCCAGGTCCAGGCAAGCCAGACAATTGTGGCGGTCGTGGCGATCTCGATCAGGCCGAACATCCAGTAATAGGCGGTACTGGGGGTCATCAGGGTGGCGATCATCACCAGCGTCTTGATCGTCCCCACCCCGATGTTGAACCAGCGGGCGCAGGTATGGGCCATTGTCCGGGTCAGCAGCACCATGAAGATCGGCAGCATCATCAGGACGCCCGCGGCGACAAGGAACCCTTGGGTCATTTCCACGCCGCCGACCGTACCGGTCAGTACCTGCTCCAGCACGGTCCGGTCGAACAGCCCGAGGATGTCGCAATAGGCATAGAGGAACATCACGAAAACCCAGAGCGTGAACAAAAGCTCGCGCCGGGATAGTTTGTGGGGGGCTCGGGTGTCGGGGTGCATGGGTGTCTCCTTGGTCCTTTTGCTCCAGATAGACGCGCAGACCAGCTATGCGAATTGACAAAATTTGTTGCCAAGTCATACAAATTTGCATGAATAGCCCGAAACCCGACTGGAACCACCTGCGCAGCTTCCTTGCCACGGCCGAGGCCGGATCGTTTTCCGCCGCCGCGCAGGCACTTGGCACAACGCAGCCGACCATCAGCCGTCAGGTCGCCGCGCTTGAGGCGACGCTGGGCGTCACCCTGTTCGAACGAGTCGGCCAGCGGATCGAACTGACCCCGGCGGCCCGCGATCTTGTGCCGATGGCCGCCGACATGAACCGCGCCGCAAGCGCGATCAGCCGGTCGGCCTTTGGCATGTCACAGACTCTTGCGGGCGAGGTGCGGATCACCGCGACGGGCCTGTTCGCCTCGCGCATTCTGCCGCCGCTGATCGCGCGGTTGCGGGCGGAGACGCCCGAGATCAGCATCGTCCTGATCCCCGGCAACGATCACAAGAACCTGCAAACGCGCGAGGCCGACATCGCGGTCCGCAATATCCGCCCCACCGAACCGGAACTGATCGGCACCCGCCTGCCCGACGCGACCGGACGTTTCTATGCCGCGCGCAGCTATCTTGACCGGATCGGGCCGATCAACACGCTGGCCGATCTGTCCCGCGCGGAATTCATCAATATCGACGACCGCGAGGGGTATTTGCAATTCTACCAGTCAATGGGGTTTCCGGTAACGGCCGCGAATTTTCCCTATGTGACAGAGGACCACAACGTCATGTGGGAAATGGTGCGGGCCGGGCTGAGCATCGGCCCATGTGACGCGCGGGTGGGCGACGCGGACCCGGATGTTGTCCCCGTCCTGCCGGATCTGCCGCCGATCCCCTTCCCGGTCTGGCTCTTGGTGCATCGGGATGTGCGGTCGAACCGGCGGGTGCGGCACGTGTTCGATTTTCTGGCGGAGGCCTTCAAGGCCGAGGCGGGCGTCAGCCCCTGACCGCGTCCACAACAGCGATGGCGCGGGCGACTGCCTGTTCAATTGTCAGGTCCGAGGTGTCGATCAGCACGGCATCCTCGGCTGGCTTCAGCGGCGCGGCGGCGCGGCTTTGGTCACGCTCATCGCGGGCACGGACATCAGCCGCCACGTCTTCAAGCGTCACATCATGCCCATTGCCCAGCAACTCGCGATAGCGGCGGTCGGCGCGGGCCTCGACACTGGCGGTCACGAACAGCTTTGCCTCGGCGTCCGGGCAGATCACGGTGCCAATGTCGCGCCCGTCCAGAACCGCCCCGCCATCGCGGCGGGCAAAGGCGCGCTGGAAATCCACAAGCGCCGCGCGGACGTCGGCAATCACAGCAACCTTGCTGGCGGCCTGCGCCACATCCGGGGTGCGTAGATTGTCCGCCTCAAGGTCTTCGGCCCGCAGGGCGCGGGCGGCCTCGACCGGGTCGGCCCCGGCCAGAACCTTGGCCCCGACGGCGCGATACAGCAGCCCGGTGTCCAGATGGGCGAAACCGAAATGCGCCGCGACCGCCTTGGAAATCGTGCCCTTGCCAGCGGCGGCGGGACCGTCGATTGCGATGGTGAACGCCATGGTCAAAACCCCCGTGGTGTACCGACGTAGCTTTCAAACAGCCGGATCGCCCCCAAAAGCACGATCACGCCGATAACAATACGACCGCGCCAATTGGGTTTCCCCGGCTCCTCCGCCATGATCAGCTGTTGTCCCGGCTGACCTGCGCCCCAAGGCTGGCCATCAGTGGCTCGAAAATCGGGAAGGACGTGGCAATCGGACCGCCATCATCGACGCGCATCGGTTTCTCGGTGGCCATGCCCATGACCATGAAGGACATGGCGATGCGGTGATCCAGTCGGCTTTCAACGGTCACGCCGCCCGGCACATTGCCAAATCCGCGGCCGGTGACGATCCACCAATCCTCGCCCTCGTCCACTGTGACGCCCGCAGCGCGCAGCCCCTTGGCCATGGCGTCGATCCGGTCGGATTCCTTGACCCGCAGTTCCTTGACGCCCTTCATCACGGTCTGGCCCTCGGCAAAGGCGGCAACCACGGACAGGACGGGATATTCGTCGATCATGCTGGCAGCACGATCCGGCGGAACCTCGATCCCCTTCAGGTTGGGGCTGAATTTCGCGCGCAGGTCGGCGACGGGTTCGCCGCCCTCTTCGCGCAAGTTCTCATATTCCAGATCGGCGCCCATTTCGCGCAGGGTGGTGAAGAGGCCAGCGCGGGTGGGGTTCAGGCCGATATTCGGGACCAGAACGTCCGACCCTTCGGTGATCAGCGCGGCGCAGACCGGGAAGGCGGCCGAGGACGGATCACGTGGGACGACGATGGTCTGGGGTTTCAATTCGGGCTGGCCGGTCAGGGTGATCACGCGGCCTGCGTCGGTCTCTTCGACGGTCAGGTCTGCCCCGAACCCCACCAGCATCCGTTCGGTATGGTCGCGGGTGGCCTCTTTCTCGATCACGACGGTCTGGCCCGGCGCGTTCAACCCGGCCAGAAGGACGGCGGATTTCACCTGCGCCGAGGGGACCGGCACCGTGTAGGTCACAGGGACAGGGTTGGCGGCACCGACGATGGTCATCGGCAGGCGCCCGCCGGTGCGGCCAAAGGCCTGCGCGCCGAACAGCGCCAGCGGATCGGTGACCCGGCCCATGGGCCGCGAATTGAGCGAAGCGTCGCCGGTGAAGGTCGCGGTAATCGGCGAGGTCGCCATGCAGCCCATGATCAGCCGGACCCCGGTGCCGGAGTTGCCGCAGTCGATCACCTGTTCCGGTTCGGCAAAGCCGCCGACACCGACGCCATTGACCGTCCATTCGCCATTGCCGTGATCCGTCACCTCGGCCCCGAAGGCGCGCATCGCCTTGGCGGTGTCCAGAACGTCCTGCCCTTCCAGAAGGCCGCTGATCCGGGTTTCCCCCACCGACAACGCCCCCAGAATCAAAGAGCGGTGCGAGATGGATTTATCGCCGGGAACGCGGGCCTCGCCCGTCAGGGGGCCGCATTTGCGGGAGGTCATGGGAATGGGAGTGCCGTGGCCGGACATCGGGTGGTCCTTCGTGATCAGATGTTAGCGCCCTGATAGACCAGAGCGCGCGCCGGGTCCATAAGGCCCGGCAATGGTGGGTTGAAACCCACCTTACGGGCGCAGAAAGGTCAGGTAATGCGGTGTGCGGCCTTCGCGCAGGGCCTTTTGTTCGTAGCGGGTCGAAATCCAGTCGTCCCACGGATCGCGCCAATCAGCGGGCCCTTCGGCTGCCCATTTGAACCCGGCCTTGGGCACCTCTTGCAAGGTCTGGCGCACGTAGTCTTCGATGTCGGTCGCCACGCGGAATTCCGCCCCCGGTTTCAGCACCTCGAACAGGGGCGCGAGGTGATCCTGGGTCACGAACCGCCGCCGGTGGTGGCGTTTCTTGGGCCAGGGGTCCGGGTAGTTCAGAAAGGCCTTGGCCACCGACCCCTTGGGCAGCACATCGAACAGGTCGCGCGCGTCGCCCGGATGGACGGCAAGGTTGGTCACCCCGGCCTCGCGGATCTTGCCCAGTAGCATGGCGACCCCGTTGATATAGGGCTCGCAGCCGATGATCCCGACGTTCGGATAGCGCGCGGCCATATGGACCATATGTTCGCCCCCGCCAAAGCCGATCTCGACCCAGATCTCCTGTTTCCCCGGAAACAGGGCGGCAAGGTCCAGTGGGGTGCGGTCGGGGTTTTCCTCCCACCCAACCGCGCCGGGAGAGAGCGCGGCAAGGTCTTCGTCAAGATAGGCTTCCTGCGACTTGCGCAGGCCCTTGCCCTTGAGCCGGCCATAGAAGTTGCGCCACGGGGCGCCGGTGGGATGTGTGTTGTCATCGGTCATGCGCGGCCTCTAGCGCGGGGGCGCGGGCGGATCAATGGGGCGGGTCACATGGGGTGGGTCAAGACCCACCTTACACAAGAGGGACGGAACTGTGCGCCACCCCACACAAGATGTTCAAATCATCCGAATTGTGCGGCGCCCGCAGATCAAGGCAAGTCATGTCAACAGCAACCCCGAGAGGAACCCTTGATATGAACTCCACCCAATATGCCGCCCCGCTGGGCCGCGTTTTCCTTGCCTTCATCTTCATCATGGCCGGCGCCCAGAAGATCACCGGCTACTCCGGAACCGCCCAATACATGGAAATGATGGGCGTTCCCGGCGCGCTTCTGCCGCTGGTGATCCTGACCGAACTTGGCGGTGGCATCGCCCTGCTGATCGGCTGGCAAACCCGCATCATCGCCTTCCTTCTGGCGGGCTTCAGCCTGCTGTCCGGCTTCCTGTTCCATCTTGTGCCCTCGTTCGGGATGGAGGGCATGGCCGCCCAGACCGAGATGATCATGTTCATGAAGAACGTGGCGATCGCGGGCGGGATGCTGATGATCGTGGCCCTTGGCGCAGGCACCCTGTCGCTGGATCAGCGCAAGGCCGCAGCAGCCTGATCTATCCTGCGGGGGCCGTCTGCGCGGCCCCCGCTTCAGGCCCAGACGTCGACCACACAGCGCCCGTCCTGCACGGCGTTGTCGTTCCATTCAAGCCCGTTGAACCGAAAGATCGGAATCGCGGCGACATCGCCCGGTTCCGCCATGCGCAGGTTCACGGCGATCCGGGTCCGACCATCTTCGCCCGGTTCATGCCCGCGCCACCACATCAGGCAGCCGCAGTCGGGGCAGAAATGAAATTCAATATCGCCGCTATCAGCACGGCGATAGGCATGGGTTTCGCCGGATGGGTGGATCGCCGCACCTTCCCAATCATAGGCCCAGATTGACCCATAGCGGCGGCAGACGGTGCAATTGCAGGTGGTCGCCCGCTCCGGCAACCGGTCAAAGCGCCAGTGAACCGCGCCGCAATGGCATCTGCCTTCGATCATCACCGTCCCTTTCCACACATCGGTCCAGTCTAGCCCGCCTAAGTGAAAGCGCAACGATCACCCTTCGGGAATGTGCGCCCCGGTCCAATAGCCCTCGTCGGAATAGTGGACCCCGACGGACAAGGCGCAGGGTTGGTGCAGGTGGCGCGCCACCTCTACCCGCAGGTCCGCCAGAAGGGCTTGGGTAAAAGCGTGGTCGCGGTGCGGTTTGGTCAGAAGCGAGACATCCAGAAGGCAATGCGTGTGATGAAACGTTTCCGCCGGATAGGCCCGGCCCTTGCAGGCCCCGGCCCCGGCGTCATGGCGCAGGATCAGCTGTTCGATCCCCCGCAAGACCGCGGGGGCGTCGATGTTCAGGTCAGCCGAATATTTCAGCTCTGCGTGGGGCATTTCAGCACCTCGTGATCATCAATTGGCACGACGGGTGCCGTTTTGCCCAAACCGACCGCGGGTGGCGCGGAACGCGCCGCCCATGGGGGCGGTCGGCGCGTGGCCAATCTGGCGATTGGCCCAATGGCTGCCAGACCCGACCACTCATCGGCCGGAAACACTCGCAGGATCAGACCGCCCGCTTCAGCGCGTCGGCCAGATCGGTGCGTTCCCAGCTAAAGCCGCCATCGGCCTCGGGCTTGCGGCCGAAGTGACCGTAGGCGGCGGTGCGCTGGTAGATTGGGCGGTTCAGACCCAGATGAGTGCGGATGCCGCGCGGGGTCAGGTCCATGCACTGGTCAATGGCGCGTTCGATGGCCGCCGGATCGACCTCTCCGGTGCCATGGGTGTCGGCATAGATCGACAGGGGCCGCGCCACGCCGATGGCATAGGACAGCTGGATCGTGCATTTCTCCGCCATGCCCGCGGCGACCACGTTCTTGGCAAGATAGCGGGCGGCATAGGCGGCAGACCGGTCCACCTTGGTCGGATCCTTGCCGGAAAACGCGCCGCCGCCATGCGGGGCCGCGCCGCCGTAGGTATCGACGATGATCTTGCGTCCAGTCAGGCCCGCGTCCCCATCGGGGCCACCGATCACGAATTTGCCGGTCGGGTTCACGTGCCAAACGGTCTCGGCGTCAATCCAGCCTTCGGGCAGAACTTCGCGAATGTAGGGTTCGACCACATTGCGCACGTCGTCCGAGGTCATGGATGCATCAAGGTGCTGGGTGGACAGAACGATGGAGGATACGCCGACCGGTTTGCCGTGTTCATAACGAACGGACAGCTGCGATTTGGCGTCGGGGCCAAGGGTCGGTTCGGTGCCGTTCTTGCGCACCTCGGCCAGCCGCCGCAGGATCGCGTGGGAATACTGGATCGGGGCGGGCATCAGATCGGGGGTTTCGTTGGTGGCAAAGCCGAACATGATCCCCTGATCGCCCGCGCCTTCGTCCTTGTTGTCGGCCGCGTCGACGCCTTGGGCAATATGGGCGGATTGTTCGTGCAGAAGGTTCGTCACCTCGACTGTCTGCCAGTGGAACTTGTCCTGCTCATAGCCGATGTCGCGGATGCAGTCGCGCGCGATCTGGTCGATCCGGCCCATGTATTCGGCCAGCTTCGCCTGATCGGACAGGCCGACCTCCCCGCCGATCACGACCCGGTTGGTGGTGGCGAAGGTTTCGCAGGCGACCCGCGCCTCGGGTTCTTCCGCGATAAAGGCGTCAAGGACGGCATCGGAAATCCGGTCACAAACCTTGTCCGGGTGCCCCTCGGAGACAGATTCCGAGGTGAAAGTGTAGTTCGCGCGGGTCATGGGGATGCTCCATTGGGTTTTTCCCGCCACGCCAGGAAGCCGTTGTGACGGGGTTATTGCTCGGAACGTAGGGCTATTGATCGGGTTGAACAGGGTCAATCGAAAAGCGACGCTGCCCCAAAATGACCCCGGAAATGGCGAGAATAAGCAACAAGAGCGCCGGGATGTCGCCCCAGCTCAGATAGGGCGTTGGGCCAAGATCGGCGGGCAAGGGGGCATCAATCCAGCCGTCCACGTTCATCGGCAGGCTGTCGGTGATCCGCCCGCGCCCGTCGATCATGGCCGAGACGCCTGTATTGGCGACCCGGACCATCGGCAGGCCGGTTTCGATGGCGCGCAGCCGGGCCTGAGCCAGATGCTGTCGCGGGCCGGTGCCGGGGCCGAACCACGCGTCGTTGGTGATCAGCACCAACAACCGGGGCCGGTCGCCCGCGATAACTGCCGCGCGAACTTCTTCGGCGAATATCCCTTCATAACAGATCAGCGGAACTGCCTGCCCCAATCCCGGCAGCAGGATGCGCGGCACCCCTTGCCCTTTCGAAAACCCGCCCCCTTCCGACGCGGCCAGCCCGCGCAGCCCGAACCGTCCGATCACCTCTCCGAAGGGGATGTATTCGCCGAAGGGCACAAGGTGGCGCTTGTCATAGATCGACCGGACCTCGCCCCCCAACCCCAGCACCGCAAGGGCGTTGTAATACCGGGCTCCGTCGCGCCGGTTCAGGCCAAGGATCACGGGGGCGCCTCGGGCCGCCTCGCCCACTTCGGAAAAGATCGGATCGGCATATTCCATCAGGTAGGGGATCGCGGTTTCCGGCCAGACGACCAGCGCGGGCGGCTGCCCCTGCCCAGTGGCGGTGATCAGACGGTTGTAGAAGACCGGCAAAAGGTCCGGGTCCCATTTTTCGTCCTGTGGCGCGTTGGGCTGCACCAGCCGAACCACGGGCGCACTCGCGTCCGGCGCGGGCGCGGCACCGGGCGACAGGGCAAATGCGGCAACAGCCCCGCCTAGGACGACCGCACCACCGATGACCCGCCTGCCATCCCAAAGCGTGGTCAGCCCCCAGACCAGCAGCGTGGTCAACAGGATCAGCCCGTGCGGCCCGGCAATGGCGGCCAGTTGGGCCAGCGGCGTATCGATCCAGATGTGCCCGATATTCGCCCAAGGAAAGCCGGTGAAAATATAGGCGCGGCAGACCTCGGCCCCGGCCAGCAGCGCAAGGACCCCGGCGCGTCCCATCCTGAACCGGGCCGCGATCCCGCTGGCCAGCGCCCAGAACAGGGCCAGCCCCGCCGCCATGAACACCACGGCAAAAGGGGCCATCCAGCCGTGGATGTCAGGTTCGACGAAGAACGGGAAAACGATCCAATGCAGCGCCGTGCCGAAATACCCGGTGCCCAGCGCCCAACCATCCCAGGCCGCGCCCCATCCCGTGGGGCGCATCCAGACCACTGCGGCAGCCAGCGCCGGTAAGGTCAGCCACCACAACCCCCACGGGGCCTGCCCCAGCGCGGCGACCGCGCCAAGGACAGCGAAAGCGGCCAGCCTGCGCCAGCCGCTATTCGGCAGCATGTGGCAGGCGCACGCGCAACCGCTTGATCCGGCGGGGGTCGGCCTCGACCACTTCGAATTCGGGGCCGGACGGGTGGCGGATCACCTCGCCCCGCGCGGGGACATGGCCGGACAGCATGAAGACCAGACCGCCAAGCGTGTCGACCTCTTCACCGTCGATCTCCTCATGCTCGGTCAGCGGCATCCCGATCTCGGCCTCGAACTCCTCCAGCGGGGTGCGGGCCTGTGCCATGTAGACCCCCGGTTTCTCGCAAGAGAAACTTTCGGCTTCGTCCACGTCGTGTTCGTCTTCGATCTCGCCCACCACCTGTTCGATCAGGTCTTCGATGGTCAGCAATCCGTCGGTACCACCGTATTCGTCGATCACAAGGGCCATGTGAATTCGCTCGGCCTGCATCTTTTGCAGCAGGATGCCGATAGGCATGGAGGGGGGCACGTAAAGAAGCGGGCGCAGCATCGCGCGCATGTCAAATTCGGACGTGTCGCCGTTGAACCCGTAGCGCAGAGCGAAATCTTTCAGGTTGGCAATCCCGATCGGGGTATCGAGCGTGCCTTCATAGACGGGAATCCGGGTCAGCCCGCTTTCGCGGAACACCTCGACCAGTTCATCCTTGGAGATGGTTACCGAAACGGCCACGATTTCCGCCTTGGGGATCGCCACATCCTCGACCCGCATACGACGCAGGTTCAGCATTCCCGGAACGGGGCTGCCGTTCGCGGGGGCGCGGGACTGTGTCTCGTTGTGCGGATCGCTGTCGTCCTCGACCGGGGTCAAGGCATCGAAAATGCGGCTGAAGAAGCCCTTGCCCTGACTACTCTGGGCCTCGGTCGTCTCTGTCTGGTCCGGTTGCGCGCCATGCGCTGCGCTAGAGGACCCGTCTGCGGTATCGCCCATCTTCTCCTGTATCCATGGCGCGCGGATCTGTCCGGCGCCTTCAGTCTTCCCGGTAATATGGGTCCGGGACCCCCAGTTTGCCAAGTATCTCCACCTCTAATCCTTCCATTAGGGTGGCATCCGGGTCACGGATGTGATCGTAGCCCAGAAGATGTAACACCCCGTGAACGACAAGATGCGTGGTGTGATCGGCCAAAGGCTTGCCCGCCTCGGCGGCTTCGCGGGCGCAGGTATCATAGGAAATCGCGATATCGCCCAGTTCGACCGTGCCGAACATATCGGGCTCGGGCAGGCCCGGCCGGGCGCCGGGGGCATCGGCGCCGCGTTCCTCGGCCGGCCAGGACAGCACATTGGTCGGAACCGGTTTGCCGCGAAATTCGGTGTTCAACTCGGCAATGCGGGCATCGTCACAGGCAAGAACCGACAGTTCGCAGTCCTCGGCCAGACCAAGGTGGCCCAGAACCGCCTCGGCTGCGGTGGCAATAAGATCGTCGATTCCAACGTCAGCCCAGCGGGGATCGGTAATGTCGATACTGATGTCGGCGGTCACAGCACGCCGCCGTTGTCCGCCTTGTCGTAGGCCTCGATAATCGCGGCGACCAGCGGGTGGCGCACCACGTCCTTGGCTGTGAAATAGTTGAAGCTGATCTTGTCGATCCCCTTCAAGAGCCGTTCCGCGTCGGCAAGTCCCGACGTCTGGCCGCGCGGCAGGTCCACCTGACTGCGATCGCCGGTGATGACCATGCGGCTGCCTTCGCCAAGTCGGGTCAGGAACATTTTCATCTGCATGGTGGTGGCGTTCTGCGCCTCGTCCAGCACCACGAAGGCATTCGACAGGGTCCGCCCCCGCATGAAGGCCAATGGCGCGATTTCAATGCGCTTTTCCTCGATCAGCTTGGCGGTCTGCTTGCCGGGAAGGAAATCATTCAGCGCGTCGTAAAGCGGCTGCATGAACGGATCGACCTTGTCCTTCATGTCGCCGGGCAGATAGCCCAGCTTTTCCCCGGCTTCGACTGCCGGGCGGGACAGGATGATCCGGTCAACCTTGCCTTCGATAAACAGGTTCACGCCCACGGCGACGGCCAGATAGGTCTTGCCGGTCCCGGCCGGGCCGATGCCGAAGGCCATCTCGTGATTGAACAGGTTGCGGACATAGGCCTTTTGCGCATCGGTGCGCGGCTCCACCAACTTGCGGCGGGTCTTGATCTCGACCGGGCCCTTGCCGAACATCTCCATCTGGTCGCCGGCAAGCGTGCCGGTATCGGCCTCGGACGACCCCATCCGCAACTCGCGGTCCACATCGGCCAGTTCGACGCTGCGCCCGGATTCCAGCCGACCATAGAGGGCCTGAAGCACGTCGCTGGCAGCCTTGCGTGGGGCTTCCTCTCCGACGATGGCAAGGTGATTGCCGCGGCGCAGGATCTGCACTTGCAGGTCGTTTTCGATCTTGGCCAGGTTCCTGTCGTATTCGCCACACAGGTCGATCAGCAGGAAATTATCGGGGAACTCCAAATGGGTTTCGGCAAGTTCCGGGTTGGTTTCAAGCGGGGGCAGGATGCTCGTGGCCAAAAATCGCGACTCCTCTTAGGCGGGCTTGGGTCGATGGTGGCAATTCGGCTTGCCATGCGCAAGGCATGACGCGCGCAGGTCACAACTTTGCGACGAAAAAGGCCGCAGCAGATGCTGCGGCCTTTCGCTATTCGGGATACTGCCCGGGCAGATCAAAGGATGTCCGGCAGGCTGGACCCATCCTTGAACGGGCCCACGGCAGTTTCCGGCGGCGCGACGCCCGAACAGACCGGACGGCCATCGGGGGTCAGGCGTTCGGAGAGGTATCCTTCCCAACCGTCGTCGATGATCCAGTGGTCGCAGCCGTTCGGGTCAACCCAGATACCGGCGACCATATTGGACAGGTCCCCACCATCGACACCAAAGTTGAGGTCCTGGCTCTTGTCCTCTCCGACGCAGGCGGACACGGATGCGGCAGCGGCGAGGATTGCGATGCTCTTGAATACTTTCATCTCACTCATCCTCACTTCAGGCAGTAGATTTCAACGCGGCGGTTCTGAGCCATGCCGCCTTCGGGGGTATCGTTCGGGGCGCGGGGGCTACGTTCGCCAAAACCACGAACATCCGCGACCCGGGCACCAGCGCCGGCCGCAACCTGCGCAACCGCATTCGCGCGGTTCGTGGACAGGCGCATGTTGTATTCATCAGACGCGCGGCTGTCGGTATGGCCGTAGATCAGGAAGGCAAAGGTGCCATTCGCCATCGACTGCTGGAAGAACTGGGCCAGGCGTTGGCGGTTGGCCGCGTTGATGTTGTAGCGGTCGGTCGCGAACAATTGGTCCGTCGGGACAACGCCGCAAATCTCGGCACGGTGGCAGACGGGGCGCCCGTCACGGGTTCGGTGCGGCGACATGTAGCCTTCGGCGCCATCGTCCATCACCCAGTGCTCACAACCATCGGGATCGATCCAGATACCGGGGATATACCGTTCCCCCTGGACGGTCCGGCTGTCCTGCGCCGAAGCCGGTGCGGCCGCCATGGCCAGACCAAGCGCAACTGCCGTGATCGCTCCGAAGGTCATACGTGCGGTTCTTTTGATTTCAATTGCCACAGAGATGCCCTTTACGCTTTCAGCGCGACCGGAAACAACCGAACGCGCACTTGAACTTCCGCCACAATCTTACCAAATTTGGGGGTATGGGAAGCTTAAAAGGGCATATATTGTATCGCAATCAGATACAGTCCCGCCGAAAGGCGCGGATTGTTCGGTGGTGTTGACTGAACTCGCGCTATCCGCGCAAAGGCATTCGGCAAGCTAGTTTGCCCCGACCAATTCCCCGGCAAGCGAATTCGGGCCACTGGCCTTGATTCTGACCTTTGCGATCCGCCCCTTCAGGTCAGCAGGGGCAAGTGCATGGACCGCGTGCAGGTATTCTGATTTTCCAACCATCTGGCCCGGCAGGCGGCCTTCCTTTTCGAACAGGACCGACACCTCGCGCCCGACCATGCTGTCCTGAAGCGCGCGTTGTTGCTGGGTGATCAGCGCCTGCAACCGGGCCAGCCGCTCAGAGGCGACCTCGGGGTCGACCATCTTGGCCACCTTCTCGGCCGCGGGGGTGCCGGGGCGGGCCGAATATTTGAACGAGAACGCGGTGCCATAGCCCGCGTCGCGCACGATCGCCATAGTGTCTTCGAAATCCTGGTCCGTCTCGCCCGGGAAGCCGACGATGAAATCGCCCGACAAATGCAGATCGGGCCGCGCCGCGCGGATACGTTCGATCAGCTTCAGGTAGCTTTCGGCAGTGTGTTTGCGGTTCATCGCCTTGAGAATCCTGTCGGACCCGGACTGCACCGGTAGATGCAGATAGGGCATCAGCTTGTCACAGGTGCCATGCGCCTCGATCAGCGCGTCGTCCATGTCGTTGGGGTGCGAGGTGGTGAACCGGATGCGGTCCAGCCCGTCGATCTCCGAGAGCGCCCAGATCAGCCCCGCAAGACCCTTGTCGTGGCCGTGGTAGGCATTCACGTTCTGGCCCAACAGGGTGATCTCGCGCACCCCTGCCTCGACCAGCTCGCGGGCTTCGCGCAAGATACGGCCTGCCGGTCGGCTGACCTCGGCCCCACGGGTATAGGGGACCACGCAGAAGGAACAGAATTTGTCGCAGCCTTCCTGCACCGTCAGAAAGGCGGTCGGGCCGCGCTTGGCCTTGGGGCGGGACTTCAGGGTTTCGAACTTGTCTTCCTCGGGGAATTCCGTGTCGAGAACCTTTGCCCCTTTGCCAGCCGCCTCTTCCAGCGCCGGCAGCCGATGATAGGACTGCGGGCCGACCACAAGATCAACCATCGGCTGGCGCAGCATGATCTCTTCACCCTCGGCCTGCGCCACACAGCCCGCGACACCGATCTTCAGGTCCGGCTTTGCATCTTTCAACGGCTTAAACCGGCCCAGTTCGGAATAGACCTTTTCCGCCGCCTTTTCCCGAATGTGGCAGGTGTTCAGCAGGATCATGTCCGCATCGTCCGGGGTCGCCGTTTCGACATAGCCCTTGCCGCCCAGCGCCTCGGCCATGCGTTCGCTGTCGTAGACGTTCATCTGGCACCCGTAGGTCTTGATGAACAGCTTCTTTGGCGCGTCGGTCTTTGGATCGGACATCGGGCAGGTTCCGCAGTGGCAGGCGTGGATTGGATCGCGCCTACCTAGCGCGGGCGTCCCAGTCTTGCAATGCACCCGGTTTTAACGGAACTTGCGGCAGTGTCGGGCAGGTCCATTCGGAAGGGTAAACATGGCAGAGCATTATTCGAGCCTCACCTCCTTTCTGCGGCTGGGCAAGGCCGCGTTGGCGAAGGGGCCGGTCGCGCTGTTGCTGATCGAGGATGGGGTCGAGATTGCGTCGACCTTGCGCCACAATATCGACGCGGGCTTCAAGAACGTGATCGCCTTCGGATCGCCGGACATCCCCTTCCCCAAAGGGCTGGAGGAGCTGATGGTGCGGGTCGATCACGATCTGTCCGCGGAAGGCGCTATGGAGGCCGTGATCAATGGCTGCATCGAGGCGGCACCGCGGGGAACGTGGCTCTACTACAGCTATAACGCCGAATACCTGTTCCACCCGTTTTGCGAACACCGCAATATTGCGGAACTTCTGGCGTTCAACACCGAAGAGCGGCGGGATACGGTCCTGACCTATGTGGTCGATCTCTATGCCGGGGATCTCGACAGTTACCCTTCCGCAGTCTGTCTGGACGATGCCTATCTGGACAAATCTGGCTACTACGCGCTCGCCCGGCCGGACCCCACGAACCACAATCACCCGAAAGAGCGGCAGTTGGATTTCTTCGGCGGTCTGCGTTGGCGGTTCGAGGAACATATCCCGGCCCCGCGGCGGCGGATCGACAGGGTGTCACTGTTCCGGACCAAGCCGGGGCTGCGTATCCTGCCCAACCACACGTTCAACGACGAGGAATACAATACCTACGCCTGTCCCTGGCACCATAACCTGACGGCGGCGGTCTGTTCCTTCCGGACGGCCAAGGCGCTGAAGCGGAACCCCGGATCGACCTATGACATCCAGACCTTCCGCTGGCACAATTCGGCCGCGTTCACCTGGCATTCACAGCAGCTTCTGGATCTGGGGCTGATGGAGCCGGGGCAGTGGTTCTAGGCAGGGTGGGTTAAAACCCACCTTACGCCTGCATTCCCAGCCCTGCCTGTAAGGTGGGTCTTGACCCACCCTGACCGGCAAACCCCGGCCCGACCGGGTGCGGGGCACCGCCAAACCGGCTGTCACGATGGACCGAGGAATAGGGCCAGGCGTCAGAGCGCGGCACCAGCCCCGCCCGCACGGGCGCTTCGTGGATCAGGCGGCGATGTGCGTCCATGTCACGGTCGTCGCGGATCAGATGTTCCCAGAACCTGCGCTGCCAGATGCCCTTGTCGCCCTTGCGCCGATGGCTGTTACGCAGGCAATCCGGCGGTGGCTGATGGCGCGAGAAGGTCGATTTGATCAGCCGCCAGCGCTTTGGGAAATCCGCGTCGCCTTCCGGCAGGGTCCAGATCATGTGCAGATGGTCGGGCAGGATCACAGCCGCGTCGATGTCGAAGGGCCAGCGGGCCTTGGCGGTGGCCACGCAATCGCGCAACAGCCCAACCTCGCGCAGCAGCAGGTCTGACCGGCGGTCGGCAAGACGGACGGTGAAGAACCAGGTGCCCCCGGGCACGAAAAGGCGACGATAGCAGGACATGCGGCCAGCCTGCCGCAGCATGGTTAATGGTGGGTTAAAACCCACCTTACATCAGCGGGGCAAAGTAAGGTGGGTCTTGACCCACCCTGCCGGTCAGCTGCGCCGCAGCCGGATCACCACGTCCACCGCGGCAATCTCTGCCCCATCGGGGGCCTTGGGCAGCCGCCGGATCTCCAACTGGTCGCTGGGCGCGTCGGTGAGGGCCGCGCTGTCTTCCCAATAGAAATGCGGATGGTTCGAAGTGTTCGTGTCGAAATAGCTTTTCGACCCATCCACCGTGATCTCGCGCATCAGCCCCGCATCGCAGAAGGCCCGCAACGTGTTGTAGACGGTCGCCAGCGAAACCTTCTCGCCCGCCTCGCGCGCGGCCTCGAACAGCCATTCGGCGGTCACATGCCGGTCCTGCCCGTCGCCCACCAGAAGCGCCGCAAGCGTGACCCGCTGGCGGGTCGGTCGCAGCCCGACCCCGGCAAGCCAATCGCCGCCGCGCGTTTCCATCTGGGTGTCGAGCTCCCGCATACCGGCCCCGTGTCTATATCCGATCATCAACATATGTCGCTTTGCCCCGGGAATTCAAATGAAAACGGGGCCGGCAAGGGCAGCCGTCCCGCGCGCCGCGCTTGCCCTGCTTCGGTCCCCGGTGATAGACGGGCTGAAACGGATCAGAGGAATGGATACGCCCGGCATGGCCCAATACCCCACAAGTTTCGACAAGGATGACCTGCTGAAATGCGCCCGCGGCGAATTGTTCGGCCCCGGCAACGCGCAGCTTCCGGCCCCGCCGATGCTGATGATGGACCGCATCACCGACATCTCGGGTGATGGCGGCCTGCACGGCAAGGGCCATGTGGTGGCAGAATTCGACATTACCCCCGACCTGTGGTTCTTCGACTGCCACTTTCCCGGCAACCCGATCATGCCGGGGTGCCTTGGCCTTGACGGGCTGTGGCAGCTGACCGGCTTCAACCTTGGCTGGCGCGGCTGGCAGGGGCGCGGCTATGCGCTGGGTGTGGGCGAGGTCAAGCTGACCGGCATGGTCCGACCGGACCGCAAGATGCTGACCTACAAGGTCGACTTCACCAAGGCCGTGCAGACCCGCCGCCTGACCATGGGGGTCGCCGACGGTATCGTCGAGGCCGATGGCGAGGTGATCTATCAGGTTACGGGCATGAAGGTCGCGCTGAGCGAGAGCTGAGCGGTTGGCCCTGATCCCCACCGATCCTGTCGCGTTTCCGACGCGGCAGGAGTTGCGGAGCTGGTTCACCGCGCACCACGAAACGCACCAACAGCTTTGGGTGCGCATTTTCAAGAAAGGGTCGGGCACGCAATCCGTGACCTGGGATGACTGCGTGATCGAGTCGATTGCCTGGGGCTGGATCGACGGCATCAAGCAACGGTGCGACGAGGCTTCCTACTTTCAGCGCCTGACCCCGCGCCGCCCCCGATCCAATTGGTCACTACGCAATTGCACCCATGCCGAACAGTTGATCCGCGACGGGTTGATGATGCCTTCCGGTCTTACACAGGTTGAGGCCGCGAAGGTCGATGGCCGCTGGGATGCGGCCTATGCCGGTTCGCGCGACATGGAGATTCCCGCCGATTTCCTGGCCAGGCTAGACGAAAACCCAGAGGCCAAGACTTTTTACGCGACACTCAACCGGGCAAACCTTTTCGCGATCTACCACCGGCTGCATTCCGCGAAGAAGCCCGAAACCCGTGCCCGTCGGATGGAACAGATCATCGCGCAGCTTGGCCAGCAGAAGAAATTCTATTGACGGGGACAGGCCGCGGACCGGCGCAACGGCGAGGGGGTCAATCCCGAACCGGCACCTGCTAATTGCTTGCCCCCTCCCCGCCCCTGTCCTACACACGATCAAGGACTGAAAAGGAGCCGTTCATGCGCCGTGTCGTCGTAACAGGACTTGGGATCGTATCGCCGATTGGCAACAACGCCGCAGAGGTGGACGCCGCCCTGCGCGCTGGCAAATCGGGGATCGAGGCGGTGCCGGAGATGGCAGAGCGCGGGTTCCGCAGCCAGATCGCCGGGACGCTCAAGATCGACGTGGCCGAGCATGTGGACAAACGGACCCTGCGGTTCATGGGGCCGGGTGCCGCCTATGCCCATATCGCGATGGGACAGGCCATCGCCGACGCAGGTCTAGACGAAAGTTTGGTTTCCAACCCGCGCACCGGGCTGATTGCCGGATCCGGCGGGCCATCGACCAGCGCCATGTTCGCCGCGCATCAGGTGGTTCTGAACTCGGGCAGCCCGAAGCGGATCGGGCCGTTCGCGGTGCCGAAATGCATGTCCTCGACTATCTCGGCCAACCTGTCGACTGCCTATAAGATCAAGGGGATCAACTATTCGATCACCTCGGCCTGCTCCACCTCGCTGCATTGCATCGGCAACGCGGCCGAACAGATCATGCTGGGCAAACAGGACGTGATGTTCGCCGGCGGGGGCGAGGAACTGGACTGGACCCTGTCCTGCCTGTTCGATGCCATGGGCGCGATGTCGTCCAAGTATAACGACACGCCAACAAAGGCGTCGCGCGCGTTCGACGCGGGCCGCGACGGGTTCGTGATCGCGGGCGGCGGCGCCATCGTGGTGCTGGAAGACTACGAGCACGCCAAGGCACGCGGCGCGAAGATTTACGCCGAAGTCACGGGCTTTGCCGCCACTTCAGACGGGCACGACATGGTCGCGCCGTCGGGCGAAGGCGGCGAACGGGCCATGCGCGAGGCGCTGCGGACCCTGCCCGAGGGCCGCAAGGTCAGCTACATCAACGCGCACGGCACCTCGACCCCGGTCGGGGACGTGGGCGAGGTGCAGGCGGTGCGCCGGGTCTTCGGTGATGGTAGCACCCCGCCGATCTCCTCGACCAAGTCGATGACGGGGCACAGCCAGGGCGCGACCGGCGCGCAGGAAGCGATCTATTGCCTGTTGATGCTGCAGGGCGACTATATCGCCCCGTCGATCAACGTCGAAACGCTGGACCCGGAATTGAAGCCGGCCGAGATTGCCACCAGCCTCGTTGAAAACGCGGGCCTTGATACGGTGATGACCAACAGCTTTGGCTTTGGCGGCACCAATGGGTCCATGCTTCTGTCCCGGCTTTCCGATTAGGGGGCGCAGCCGGGTATTTTCCGGCGCCCCTAGGATTTACTTGGATTTTCAGCAATCAATTGGTTAACGCGACGGCAAGCACCGGCTGCAACCGGCACATCGAACGCGGCAAAGCGAGAGGACTAGGCATGACCATTTCCATGGAAGGCAAGCGCGGGTTGATCATGGGCGTGGCCAATGACCGGTCCATCGCATGGGGGATCGCGCGGGAAATGCACAAGGCCGGTGCGGAACTGGCGTTCAGCTATCAGGGCGAAAACCTGAAAAAGCGGGTCGGGCCGCTGGCGGCAGAGGCCGGGTCCGACATTCTGATCGAAGCCGATGTGCTGGACGATGCCTCGCTCGACCGGGCCTTTGCGGAACTGAAGGACAAATGGGGCAAAATCGATTTCCTCGTTCACGCCATCGCCTATTCCGACAAGGACGAGCTGACGGGCCGGTTCATCAACACCAGCCGGGCCAATTTCCAGAATTCGATGACGATCAGCTGCTACAGCTTCATCGACGTGGCCCGCCGTGCCGCGGAAATCATGACCGATGGCGGCACGCTCCTGACCCTGACCTATCAGGGTTCCAGCCGGGTTACGCCCTATTACAACGTCATGGGCGTGGCGAAGGCCGCGCTCGAGGCATCCGTGCGCTATCTCGCCGACGATCTGGGCCCGCAGGGGATCCGGGTCAACGCGATCAGCCCCGGCCCGATGAAAACCCTTGCCGGGGCGGCGATCCGCGGCGCGCGGCGCACCTTCCGCCATACCGAGGAAAACGCGCCCCTACGCCAGAACGCCAGCCTTGCCTCGGTCGGGGGAACGGCGGTCTACCTTGCGTCGGACGCGGGGATGCACACCAGCGGGGAAATCATCCGGGTGGACGGCGGTTACCACGTGATGGGGATGCCGCATATCGACAACCTTGGACAGCCGGGCTGATCCTTTCGGCGTGGTGGGTTAAAACCCACCTTACGATTGAGGGGCTCTGCCCCTCTGGCCCGGTGCCCGTGCCATTCACCCCGGGATATTTATGGACCCAAAGAAGGGGGCTGGACTGAGCGTTCTTTCTTCTTTGGGTCAGAAATATCCTCTGGGGGTCCGGGGGGCGAAGCGCCCCCGGGTAAGGTGGGTTTTAACCCACCACCCCCGAAACCTCAGGCCGCGTCGAAGCTTACCAGTTCGATATCGAAAATCAGGTCCTGCCCGGCCAGCCGGTGATTGGCGTCTAGGACCACCTCGGTCTCAGTCGCCTCGACCACGGTCACCGGAACGACCTGCCCGTTCGGGGCCTGCATCTGCAACATGGTGCCCGGATCGGTCGGGATGTGGTCGGGGATCTCGGCGCGCGGGATCGCCTGACGTGCGGCGGGATCGGCCTCGCCATAGGCTTCGGCGCAGGGCACATCGACGGTTTTCTTGTCGCCGACAGCCATCCCCGGAATGGCCTTGTCCAGCCCGGGAATGATCTGCCCGGACCCCACAGTGAATTCCAGCGGGTCACGGCCCTGGCTGGAGTCGAAAACCTCGCCCGTATTCAGGGTGCCCGTGTAGTGAAGGCGCACGGTATCGCCCGCTTTGACTTGCGTCATGATAGGTCCAATCTGTTTTGGGGTGCGAATTTCGAAGGCCGCGTCTCTCGCAGGTGCTTCGGCAATGATGGGGCCACCCTACGGATCGTTGCCCCGGAATGCAAACGGGCCTTCCCAAACCGCCCTGTCCCGTGCCAACCTGCGACAACAACAGAAAATTTCCGGGGGCACCATGACGATCACCACCTGCATCTTCGATGCCTATGGCACTTTGTTCGACGTCAACGCCGCCGCCCGGCAGGTTGCCGAGGAACCCGGACAGGACAAATTGGCCGAGGTCTGGCCGAAATTGTCGGCCGATTGGCGCGCCAAGCAGCTGGAATACAGCTGGCTGCGGTCCATTGCCGACCGTCATATCGATTTCTGGCAGGTCACGCAGGATGGGCTGGACTGGGCGATGGATGCGGCGGGGCTGCATGACAACGCCCTGCGCGCCCGGCTCTTGGCCGTTTACAAGGAACTTCCCGCCTACCCCGAGGTGCCCGCCATGCTGGAGGCGCTGAAGGCGAAGGGCATGAACATCGCGATCCTGTCGAACGGTTCGCCCACGATGCTGGTTTCCGCCGTCCGGTCCGCCGGGATCGGCCAGTGGCTGGACGATGTGCTGTCGGTCGAAGAGGTGGGCGTCTTCAAGCCGCACCGTGCGGTCTATGATCTGGTCTTCGACCATTACGGCGAAACGCAGGACAAGGTCCTCTTCGTGTCGTCGAACGGCTGGGACGTGTCCGGGGCCGCCGGATACGGGTTCGCGACCATCTGGGTCAACCGGGCGGGTCTGCCCGCCGACCGGCTGTGGGCCAGTCCGCATCGCATCCTGCGCGACCTGACCGAGATTCCGGACCTGATCTGATGCCCCATATCACCGCCGCCGACGGCACCCGCCTGTATTACGAGGAGGCAGGCAGCGGCCTGCCCGTGCTTGCCCTCCCCGGGCTGACCCGCAACACCACCGATTTCGACCATGTCGCGCCGCATCTGCCCGGCGTTCGCCTGATCCGCATGGACTATCGCGGACGGGGCCGGTCTGACTGGGCCGATCCCGCCACCTATACCGTCCCGCAAGAAGCGCAGGATGCGCTGGCGCTGCTGGACCATCTGGGCGTGGAAAAGGCCGCGATCCTTGGCACCTCGCGCGGGGGGCTGATTTCCATGGTGTTGGCGATGATCGCCAAGGACCGGCTGCTTGGCGTCGCCCTTAACGACATCGGCCCGGTGATCGAAAACCGGGGCCTGTCGGTCATCAAGGACTACGTCGGCCGCAACCCGGCGCAAAATACCTATGCCGAGGCGGCAGAGTTCCGAGACCGCAACTGGGTGCATTTCAAGAACGTGCCGATGTCGCGCTGGCTGCAAGAGGTCGCGCAGCATTACGAGGAAACCGACAAGGGGCTTGTCATCCGCTATGACCCAGCCCTGCGCGGTCCGGTTCTTGCGGCCTTTGACACAACCCCGCCGGACCTGTGGCCACTGTTCGATGCCTTCGACGGCCTGCCGCTGGCCCTGATCAGGGGTGCGAATTCGGATCTTCTGTCGGTCAAAACCGCCGATGAAATGGCCCGCCGGCACCCCGGCCTGATCCGGGCCGACGTGCCCGACCGGGGCCATGTGCCCTTTCTGGACGAACCCGAATCCGTCGCCGCGCTGCATCGCTGGCTGGAGGAGATGCAATGAACATCGACATGATCCGCGCCGCTGCCGGTCGTCTGAAGGGCCATGCCCTGCGCACGCCGCTTTTGTCCTCGCCGTTTCTGGATGAGATCGCGGGCCGCCGCGTGCTTCTGAAGCCTGAATGCCTGCAACATACCGGCAGCTTCAAGTTTAGGGGCGGCTGGTCCGCCGTGTCCGCCCTGTCGGACGATCAGCGCAAATCAGGCGTCATCGCCTTTTCCAGCGGCAACCATGCGCAGGGCGTGGCCCGTGCTGCCTGCGCAATGGGGGCGCCTGCCGTGATCATCATGCCCGCCGACGCGCCCAAAGTGAAAATCGAAAACACCCGCGGTCTGGGGGCCGAGGTGGTTCTGTACGACCGCGAGACCGAGGACCGGGACGAGATCGGCGCGGCCCTGTCCGCCGAACGCGGCCTGACCCTGATCAAACCCTTTGACGAACCGCAGGTGATCGCCGGGCAGGGAACCACGGGGCTTGAGATTGCCGAGGATGCCAAGGCGCTGGGGATCGACACCGCCGATGTGCTCGTGTGCTGCGGCGGTGGCGGGCTGACCTCCGGCATCGCGCTGGCCTGCGCGGCGGATGCGCCCGGCCTGCGCGTCCGCCCGGTTGAACCGGAAGGGTTCGACGATGTGAAATGCTCGCTTGCGACCGGCACGGTCCAGACCAATGCCCGCAAATCCGGGTCGATCTGCGACGCGATCATCACCCCCCGCCCCGGCGACCTAACATTCCCGATCATGCAGCGGCTGTGCGGGCCAGGGATCGCCGTGCCCGAGGAGGACTGCCGCCGCGCCATGGCTGCCGCCTTTAACCACCTGCGGGTAGTGATCGAACCAGGCGGCGCGGTGGCGCTTGCCGCCGCCCTTTACCACGGTGACCAGATCGAGGGCGACGCGGTCATCTGCACCGCGTCAGGCGGCAATGTCGATGCCGACCTCTTTGCCGGGGTGCTGCGCGACTACGGCTGATGGGTGTGGGGGCGATTTGACATCCCCCCGACCCCGCCCCACCATTCGCGGCGATAGCGCCCGGAAGGACAGCCCATGACCCGTTTCACGATTGCCAGTTTCAACGTCAAAAACCTGATTGGCCCGGACAAGGAATACTACGAATTCCAGACCTACACGCCCGAGGAATACGCGTGGAAAAAGGATTGGTTGGCGGATCAGGTGCTGACGATGGACGCCGATATCGTCGGCCTTCAGGAGATATTCGAGGAAGAGGCGCTGCGCGATGTGGTTGCCGAAGCGGACGCGCGCGGCATCGCCGCCAACAGCGCCAATATCCCCGACGCCTCCAAGCGGTATCACCGCAAGGCGATCTTCCGGAAACTGGCCTATACCCCTTATTCAGGCGCGGCGCTGGCCTTTGCCCCCAATGCCGCCGACGGCGAACCGGGCCAGCGGCGTCCCGGCGTTGCGATCCTGTCCCGGTTCGGATTCGCCGAAGACCCGCAGATCCTGCAGGACCTGCCCGACCCGCTGGAAATCCCCTTCCAACCCTTGCGCGGGCTGGAAGATGGCGACAGCGGCATGTTCCGTCTGCACCGCCTGTCCCGTCCGATCCTGAAGGTGCGTATTCCCGTCGGCGGAGAGGTCATTACCGTCTTCAACTGCCACCTGAAATCCAAGCTGGGCGAATACATCAAACCGAAAGGGGCAGAATTCGCCCCGGAAGAGGTGCTGACCCGCTATGACCCGCTGGGCCGCGCGATGGGCAGCCTGCGGGCGGGCCTGCGCCGCATGGCCGAAGCCTGGGTGCTGCGCGAGGCGATCATCGAAGAACTGGACGCGGGCCATCCGGTGGTGGTCATGGGCGATTTCAACGATGGCGAACATGCGGTCAGCTCGGAAATCATTGCCGGAGAGGTGCCGTTCAAGAACTACAGCTGGATGCTGCGCCACGATGCCAAGGATTATTCGGACCGCTATTCCAAGGACGAAAACAAACGGATCACCGAGATGGTCGAACGGGTCCGCCTGCATTCGGCGGAAAAGCTGTTCGTGCGGAAATCTTTGCGCGACATGGTCTTTACCTCGGCCTTCGGTGGGGTCTTTGAATCGATTGACCAGATCTACCTGTCGCGGCATTTCCACCCCGATTACAAGAAACGGATCGGCGAGATGGAGTATTTCAGCGTGCTGAACGATCACCTGACCGACGGGTCGCATCCAGAGGCCCCGTATAACAAGCTCGCGTCAGACCACGGGCAGATCGTGGCCCATATGCGGATCGGCGCGGATGACTGAAACCTTTGTTGACCGGGCAGGCGTCCGCCTGTTCAGCCGGGTCGATGGGGTTTCGGACCCCGCAGCGCCGACAGTGGTCTTTGCCAATTCGCTAGGCACCGATCTGTCGATCTGGGACGGGGTGGTGGCCGCCCTGCCCGCCGGTCTGCGGATCATCCGCTATGACAAGCGCGGGCATGGCCGGTCGGATGTGCCACCTGCCCCCTACACCATGGGGGCGCTTGTCTCTGATGCCGAGGCGGTCTGCGATTACCACGCGGTGCGCAACTGTACCTTTGTCGGCCTGTCCATTGGTGGGATGATTGCGCAGGGGCTTGCGGTCAAGCGACTGGACATGATCCGGGCGCTGGTCCTGTCCAACACGGCCGCGAAAATCGGGTCGCCCGCCCAATGGCGCGACCGGACCGAGGCGGTCCGCACGGGCGGTGTCGAGGCGCTGGCCGATGCGACGATGGAGCGGTGGTTTTCCCGCGACTTCCGCGCGGCAGGCAAGCATCTGCCGTGGCGTGCCCATCTGGCCGCCTGCCCGGCAGAGGGTTACATCGGCTGCGCCGCCGCCATCGCGGGCACGGATTTCTACACCCCCACCAGCGGGCTGCGCCTGCCGACCCTTGGCATCGCCGGGTCCGAGGACGGGTCGACCCCGCCCGACCTTGTCCGCGAGACTGTGGAGCTGATCCCCGGATCGCGGTTTGAATTGATGCGGCGGGTCGGGCACGTGCCCTGCATCGAAGACCCCGTTGCCTATGCCGCCCTGCTGACGGGATTTTTGAAAGAGATCGGCCATGTCTGACTTTCTTCTGGTGCACGGCTCGGGCCATGGCGCGTGGTGCTGGGATCGCGTAGTTCCAGCGCTGGAACGGCTGGGACACAGCGCCCGCGCCATCGACCTGCCGGGCGCGGGCGATGACCCGACGCCGCATGATCAGGTGACACTGGCGAGCTACGCACAGGCCGTCGCCGACGCCGTAAGGGGCGGCGAAGTGCTGGTCGGTCATTCCGCCGGGGGCTATGCGATAACCGCGGCGGCAGAACTGGTGCCGGACCGGATCGACCGGCTGATCTACCTTTGTGCCTATGTGCCGGTCCCGGGGATGACCCTTGCCGACCGGCGGCGTTCAGCGCCCAGCCAGCCGCTGATGGACGCTGTCAGCGTGGATGCAGGGCGAATTGCCTTTACCGTGGACCCGGCCAAGGCCGCGTCGAAGTTCTACAATGACATGGATGAAACGCTTGCGGCTTGGGCCGTGTCAAAGCTGCGCCCGCAGCCCATCGCGCCACAGGAAACCGTGGTGGACCTGCGCCATTCCCCCGCCCTGCCCCGCCGCTATATCCGCTGCATGAATGACCAGACGATCCCGCCGGAGTTTCAGGTCACTATGACCGAAGACTGGCCGCCCGAAACGGTGACAGAGATGCAGACATCGCATTCGCCCTTCCTGTCGGACCCCGACGGGCTGGCTGCGATCCTGGACCGGTTCGCGCGGGACTGACTCAGCAAGAGGGTTGCAAAACGAACCAACCGGTTTAGATCGGGAGGGCCTTTGCCACCCTCGTGCGAGTGACCCATGAACAACCGCTATGCGATTGCCTTTATCCTGATCACGGTTGTGATGGATTCCATGGGGGTCAGCCTGATCATTCCAGCCATGCCGAAATTGATTCAAGAGGTGCACGGCGGCGACGTGGGCAATGCCGCGATCTGGGGCGGGGTTCTGGCAACGGCCTTTGCCGTCATGCAATTCCTGTTCGGCCCCACCGTGGGCAGCCTGTCCGACCGCTACGGGCGGCGGGTTGTCCTGCTGACCTCGCTGTTCTTCATGGCGCTCGATTATGTCCTGATGGCCGTGGCCTGGACCATCTGGCTGTTGCTGATCGGGCGGGTGATTGGCGGGATCACGGCGGCGACCCATTCGACCGCGAACGCTTTTATGGCCGATATCTCGAAACCCGAAGAAAGGGCTGCCAATTTCGGTCTTGTCGGCGCGGCCTTCGGACTTGGGTTCGTTTTTGGACCGGTCATCGGCGGGCTACTGGCCAATTGGGACATCCGCGCGCCCTTCTATGCGGCGGCGGTTCTGGCAGCGGCGAATATGGTGTTCGGCTGGCTGGTGCTGCCCGAAACCGTGACCGACGCGATCCGCCGCCCCTTTAGCTGGCGGCGCGCAAACCCGATGGGCGCGTTCAAACATATCGGCAAGCTTCCGGGGTTGAAGCGGCTGATGTTGATCACGTTTGTCTATGGCATCGCGTTTTTCGTCTACCCGGCGGTCTGGGCCTTTTTCGGGATAGAGCGGTTTGGCTGGTCGGAGGGGATGATCGGAGTGTCACTTGGCGTCTTTGGGATTTCTACTGCGATCGTTCAGGCCGTGCTGATCCGACCGATCATCGCCCGGCTGGGGGAACGCAAGACCGTGGTTCTTGGGCTGGGGCTGGACGTGGTCGCCTTTGTCGCGCTGGGTTTCCTTGAAAACGGCTGGATCGCGTTGGCGATGACCCCGATCACCGCGCTTGGGTCCATCGCTGGCCCGGCGCTGCAAGGGATCATGTCGCGCACCGCGCCCGACGATCAACAGGGCGAATTGCAGGGCACGCTCGCGTCGATCAACGCGGTGGGCATGATCATTGCGCCGCTCCTGATGACGCAGATCTTCTGGTATTTCACCAGCGGCGGCGCCCCCTTCTACCTGCCCGGCGCACCCTTTCTTCTGTCGGCGGCACTGGTCGCGGGCAGCATCGCGATCTTCCTTGCGGACAGGCCACAGACCCAACCCGCCTGACCTGTCCCCTCCGCGACGTCGCCTGTCGTTTCAGGGGCTTGCGCGACTCAGGGCCATCGGCGCACCCTGCGCCGAAATGCGGAACAAGGGAGAGGCGCATGGCACAGGTAAAGGCGGCGGTTTGCCACGAATTCGGCAAACCGCTCGTGGTGGAAAACGTGGAGCTTCGGGCGCCCATCGCGGGCGAGGTCGAAGTGACCCTTGCCGCCTGCGCGATCTGCCATTCGGACATCACCTATGCCTCGGGGGCATGGGGCGGGTCGCTTCCGGCGGTCTACGGGCACGAGGCGGCGGGACACGTCAGCGCGGTCGGCGGGGGTGTCAGCGGGATCAAGGTTGGCGATCCGGTCGTCGTGACCTTGATCCGGTCCTGCGGCACCTGTGCACCCTGTTCGTCGGGCAAACCGACGATCTGCGACACCGCCTATGATGGCGACCACGGACCGCTGAAAACCACAGACGGCGGCAAGCTGCATCAGGCCATGGCGACCGGCGGTTTTGCCGAAAAGGTAGTCGTGGACCAAAGCCAGGTCGTGCGCCTGCCCGACAGCATGGACCTTGTCGCCGCGTCGCTTCTGGCCTGCGGCGTAATCACGGGCGTCGGGGCCGTGGTGAATGCCGCCGCCCTGCGCGCCGGTCAGGATGTGGTGGTCATCGGCGCGGGCGGCGTTGGCCTGAACGCGATTCAGGGTGCGCGGATCGCCGGGGCCCGCCGGATCGTCGCCGTTGACATGTCTGAAGAGAAGCTTGCCATCGCTCGTGATTTCGGCGCGACCGATACGGTGCTGGCGACAGACCCGGAACCCTGGCGCTTGGCCAAGGATGGGATGGGCCGTGGGGCCGATGCGGTTCTGGTAACTGTGGGCGCCGCCCCGGCCTATGACGCCGCGCCGCGCTATATCGCCAAGGGCGGCAAGGTCATCATGGTTGGCATGCCCGCGACTGGGGCCGAAAGTCACTACGAGGCCGCCAATTTCGCCGCCGCCGGTCAGGCGATGGTCGGGTCGAAAATGGGCGACGCGGTGATCAAACGGGACATTCCGTGGATGGTCGACTTGTATGAACAGGGACGGTTGAAGCTGGATGAACTGGTGTCCGGCTGCTGGAGCCTTGACCAGATCAACGAGGCGATCGAGGACACCAAGTCCGGATCGGCCAAGCGCAACGTGATTGTGTTCACGGGCTGATGTCAGTCGGGGTCAAAGGCACCATCCCAGGCGAAACCGGCAATGGTCTGTTCGGTTCCCTTCAGCTTGCGATACAGGGCGAGGGCCGGATCGTTGTCCGGCTCCGTGCCCAGCCAGACCCCATCACAGCCCATCGCCCGCGCCGCGTCGATCAGCGCCGTGGTCACGGCCGTCGCGATGCCCTGCCGCTGAAATTCTTCGCGGGTCCCAACCTCGTTGATGAACATCGACGGGGCCTTGTCGGGGTGCAGCAGGACGGTGCCGCTGGCAAAACCCACGATATCGCCCCCCTTGATCGCCACGACCATGCGGTGAAGATCGCTGCCCAAAAAGGCGCGGGCCTGTGGCGGATCGACGGGATTGTCGAACAGACCCGGCCGCACATTCAGCAAAAGGTCAAGGTCGTCGGGGTGCAATGTCCTGATTTCCATCGGGGCCTCAATTCCAAAGGACGTCACCATGAAACTAGCTGATCTCGATATCATCGTCACCTCGCCCCCGGCACCCGGCTGGGGCGGGCGATACTGGATCCTTGTGAAGGTCACGACCGATACCGGGGTCATCGGCTGGGGCGAATGCTATGCCTCCTCGGTTGGGCCGGATGCGATGACCCATGTCATCCGCGACGTATTCGAACGGCATATGGCTGGCGAGAACCCGGAAAATGTCGAACTGATGTTCCGGCGGGTCTATTCCTCGGGCTTCACACAGCGGCCGGACCTGACGGTGATCGGCGCGTGGTCGGGGCTTGAGATCGCCTGCTGGGACATTCTGGGCAAGGACCGGGACCGCCCGGTGCATGCGCTGATCGGCGGACGGGTCAATGACCGCATCCGCGCCTATACCTATCTTTACCCGACCCGCAAAACCCACAGCCTGCCCGCCTTCTGGGTCGATGCACAAATGGCCGCCGAAAGCGCTGCCGACATGGTTGACAAGGGCTATACGGCGGTGAAATTCGACCCGGCGGGCCCCTATACCATCCGGTCGGGTCACATGCCGTCGATGCGCGACATCAGCCGGTCGATCGAGTTCTGCGAGGCGATCCGGGGCGCCGTTGGCGACAAGGCCGACCTGTTGTTCGGCACCCATGGCCAGTTTTCGACCGGCGGCGCGATCCGCATGGGCGCGGCCATCGCCCCCTATTCGCCGCTCTGGTACGAAGAACCTATCCCGCCCGACACCCTGCGCGAGATGCAGAAGGTGGCCGAGGCGGTAACGATCCCTGTCGCCACCGGCGAACGGCTGACCACCACCCGTGAATTTGCCGAGGCGCTGCGGTCCGGCGTCCAAATCCTGCAGCCCGCCCTTGGCCGGTCCGGCGGCATCTGGGAAACCCGCAAAATCGCTGTTCTGGCCGAGGCATGGAATGCGCAGATGGCCCCGCATCTTTATGCCGGTCCCATCGAATGGGCCGCAAACGTGCAGCTTGCCGCCGCGATCCCGAATATCCTGCTGGCCGAAACCATCGAAACCGATTTCCACGCCGCGCTGATCCGCGACACGATCCGGGTGGAAGGGGGCTATATCACCGTCCCGGATGCGCCCGGGCTGGGGATCGAGGTGGACGAGGATCTGGCCCGCGCCAATCCGTTCACCGGTTATGGCCTGCATCTAGAGGCGCAGCAGGCCCCGGTCAGTTATCACGAGGAGAACGTGTTCGAAGGGGGCGCGCCGGTCAAAGCCTGACCGGCGCCTATTCCCTTTTCCCGGCGCGGACCCTAGAATTGAACGCAGTTCAAAACTAGGGACAGCCATGGCACGCAAGACCGAAGAACGCCGCGCGGCACTGCGCGAGACACTGATCGACATCGCCGAGCGGGTGATCCGTCAGGACGGGATTGGGGCGCTGAAGGCCCGCGACCTTGCGAAAGAGGCAGGCTGTGCCCTGGGCGCGATCTATAATGTCTTTGGCGATCTCAATGACCTCGTTCTGGAGGTGAACGCACGAACCTTCCGCCGGCTGGGCCTCACCGTGTCCGAGGCGCTGGCAGAGGCCCCCGCCGAACCCGTGGCGCAACTGATCGCCATGTCGCGGGGCTACCACCGGTTTGCCGAGGCCAACCGCCCGGCATGGCGGGCCATGTTCGATATCGACCGCCCCGCCGGACAAAGCGCGCCGGACTGGTATCTGGCCGAGATGGCGCGGCTGTTTGCCTATATCGACGCGCCGCTGGCCGTGCTGTTCACAGATCTGGCCGTGGACGACCGGCACCTTCTGGCCCGTGCGCTGTTTTCATCCGTCCACGGGATCGTTGCCCTTGGACTGGACGAAGCCAGCGCCGGGGTTCCCCCGGAACAGATCGACCGGATGATCACGCTGATCCTAGAACGGATGACGGCCTGACGGACCGAGCAGCTTTCGCTGCAACTAGGCCAACGACCGGTTAGCGGGACGAAGCGAATGTTGGCTTGGAGGGCACGCGCAATCTACTGTTCGCCTATTCGTAAATCTCGCCTTCATCACCTACAATCTGGGCGCCGAGCTGCGAAGCCAAAGCACGCATCACTGATCTTTGGTGGCTTTCGAATATATCAAAGTCGCGCGAAGCACGGGCTGAAATCCTCCCATCAAACCAACTGAACATCGCGATCCAAGATTGGCCGCCAAGGTCAAAAAGTTCGGCCATTCCTTTCATTTGTGGGTTGGATATCTGTTCACCAGTTGCTGGATTGATCACGACAGTAGTCGCGGCCTTACTCAACCGAACACTTTCAACGCTCCCGACCGCTTTCACCCATTCATCTAGGTTTATTGGCTGACCAGTCTTTCGTTCGATATGGACTTCGTAGGCCATCGCTTTCCTCATTTTGCATCCCGGAGACCGTCTACGGCAATGGGGTCGACTCATTCTTACAATAAATTCAGAGCTC
The DNA here is from genome assembly GCF_035969385.1 of Marivivens marinus. Lineage (NCBI taxonomy): Bacteria > Pseudomonadati > Pseudomonadota > Alphaproteobacteria > Rhodobacterales > Paracoccaceae > Marivivens > Marivivens marinus. The sequence goes on from NZ_JAYKKJ010000003.1 coordinate 386,511, forward strand.
GTAGCCGCTGATCGCTTCTTTCGTAGCGAACGCAGGGTTTAGATACGATCCCGTGATCCGCCGGGAATAACCCTCGCACGGATATTGTGAACGCTGTTCATTTTCCCCTTGAACGAATCGCGCAACGCTCTTATGTCCACTCTATGAACGATGTTCACGAAAGGACGCGACGATGTTCAAGACACTTGCAACCCTGATCAACGGGGCGAATGCACGGGCCGAAGACCGGGTCCGCGATGCCTTTGCCATCGAGTTGATCGACCAGAAGATCCGCGAGGCCGAGGCCAGTCTGAAGGCCGCCAAGGCGACGCTGGCCACCCTGATCCAGCGCCAGCGCGCAGAACAGAAACAGCGCGACACACTGAATACCCGGATCAAGGATCTGACCCGCCGCGCTGAAGAAGCGCTTGAGGCCGGGCGTGACGACATGGCCGAGGAAGCCGCCCGCGCCATCGCCACGATGGAAAACGAACGCACCATCCGCGATGGCACGCTGGACCGGCTGGATCACAAGATCCTGCGCCTGCGATCGTCGATCGAAGCCGGTCACCGCCGGATCATCGACCTGAAGCAGGGCGCGATTCAGGCCCGCGCGGTCCGCCGCGAACAGCAGATCCAGACCCGGCTGAACACCACCATCGGCCAATCGGCCGCCGTGGACGAGGCAGAGGAACTGATTTCCCGCGTGCTCGGCCGCGACGACCCGTTCGAACAGTCCGAGATCCTGCGAGAGATCGACCGTGACCTGTCGAGCGACACTTTGGTCGACCGGATGGCCGACGAAGGGTTTGGCCCTTCGGACCGCACCACCGCCAATGACGTTCTGAACCGCCTCAAGGCGAAAACGAAGAAGTAAGGAGGACATCCCATGTTCAACGCAACCCGCAACGAAAACTCCGTCATCATGAACTTCAACCTTGTGGGCGTCATCGTCGCCTACGGCATGCTGGGCCTGTCCCTCTACATGTCGCCGGACGTGCCGCTGTCGACCAAGGGCTACTGGGGGATCGGCATCCTGCTTCTGACCCTCAGCCTTGTGAACTTCGTGAAGTACCGCTTTGATGAACGCCTGTCCGAAGACCGCCTGCAGCGGCTGGAAGATGCCCGGAACGAGAAGCTGCTCTCCGACTATGTCGGCCGCGACGAGGACGTCTGACCCAAGACTAGGGGCCGGGGAACTCCGGCCCCTTTTCCCTTTTCTTGGCGGCCCGGACGGGCCAAGGTTTCCCCATGGCTACGCAGAACCCCACCCTTCGCCGGATCGCCGCCCGCATTGTCGGGCATTCCATCCGCCTGTTCGCCCGGCTGACAACAGCCGTCCGCGCCGACTGGAAAGGCATCGAACCGGTTCCGCGCCAGCGGGTCTATTTCGCCAATCACGTCTCAAACGGCGACATGCCGATGATCTGGTCGGTCCTGCCCCCTGCCCTGCGCCGCCAGACCCGCCCCGTGGCCGCCGCCGATTACTGGCTCAAGACCCCGCTGCGGGCCTTCATCGGGCCCGAGGTGTTCAACTGTGTCCTGATCGACCGGCGGCCAGAGGTGGACGACAAGCCAATGGACAAGATCATCGCCGCCATTGACGAGGGCGCGAGCCTGATCATCTTTCCCGAGGGCAACCGCAACATGGGCGACGACCCCCTGCTGCCGTTCAAGGCGGGGCTGTACAACATCGGGCGGCTACGCCCCGATGTGGACCTTGTGCCCACGTGGGTTGCCAACCTCAACAACATCATGCCGAAAGGAGAGGTCGTGCCGCTGCCGCTGATCTGCACCGTCACCTTCGGCACCCCCATCCACGTTGGTTCGGACGAAGAAAAAGATGCCTTTCTTGCCCGCGCGGCACAGGCGCTTCTTGATGCAAGACCGGAGGACCGGGAATGAGCACGACCGGCGAACTGATCCTTCTGACGCTCGGCGCTTTCGGAGTGCTGATCGTGATGACCATGATCGGCGATGCCGCCCGGCTGCGCATGCCGCAGGGGCGCACCAGTGTCATGGTCGAAACCTATATGACGCGGGTCCAAAGCTGGTGGGCCATGGTGATCCTTCTGTCGCTGGCGCTCTTGCTGGGGATGACCGGGGTCAGCCTGTTGTTCGCCGTGGCGGGTTTTGCCGCCCTGCGCGAATTCCTGACGCTGACCACGAAATCGCGGGCCGATCATTGGGCGCTGGCACTGGGGTTCTTCGTGGTGCTGCCGCTGCAGTTCATCTTCGTTGGCTTTGGCTGGGCCGGGCTGTTCACCGTCTTTGTGCCGGTCTATGCCTTCCTTCTCCTGCCCGTCATTTCGGCCCTGCGGGGCAATTCCGACCGGTTCCTGATGCGGGTGGCCGAAACCCAATGGGGGCTGATGATCGCCGTCTATTGCCTGAGCCACGTTCCGGCGCTGATGACGCTGAACATCGACGGTTATGGCGGGCGCGAGGTTCTGTTGATCGCCTTTCTGGTGATCGTGGTTCAGGCGGGCGATCTGGTCGACATCTACTTTGGCCGGCGGTTCGGCAACCGGCGGATTGCACCCGGCATCAGCCCAAAGACCCTTGAGGGGGCATTGGCCGGGATCGGCACCGCCGTGATCCTTGGCGCCCTGCTGAACTGGATCACCCCCTTCGGGCTTTGGGGGGCCGTTGGCATGGCGGCGGCGGCTTCGGCATCGGGCATGGCGGGCAATATCGTCTTCGCGGCAATCAAGCGGGACCGCGGCGTCAAGGACTGGTCGCACCTGATCCCAGGACAGGGCGGGCTGATCGACCAGCTGGACAGCGTGATCTTCGCCGCGCCGATCTTTTACCACCTGTCGCACCTGATCTGGACCTGATCCGCAGGCTGCCGGGGCACCGCCCTTGACTTATCGCCGCTTTCGGCCTGTTTTGCGCTAACACTGACATCCCGGAGGCCCGCATGACCCATATCCTTGCCATCGACCAGGGGACCACATCCAGCCGTGCGATCGTGTTCGACAGGGACATGCGGATCAGCGCCAGTGCGCAGGAGGAATTCACCCAGCATTTCCCCGACAGCGGCTGGGTCGAACACGACCCCGAAGAAATCTGGGCCAGCACCGCGGGCACCTGCCGTGCGGCGATTGAAAAGGCCGGGCTGTCCCCTGCCGACATTGCCGCCATCGGCATTACCAACCAGCGCGAAACCACGCTGGTCTGGGACCGTGCGACCGGCAAACCGATCTACCGTGCAATCGTCTGGCAAGACCGGCGCACCTCGGCCTTTTGTGCCGAGCTGCGGGAGGCGGGCCACAACAAGGCTATCACCGCCAAGACCGGGCTTCTGGCTGATCCCTATTTCTCGGGGACGAAGCTGAAATGGATTCTCGATTATGTCGAAGGCGCGCGTGACAGGGCTCGGCGGGGCGAGTTACTGTTCGGCACTGTCGACACCTGGCTGATCTGGAAGCTGACCGGCGGGGCGGCCCATGTGACCGACGCGACCAACGCCGCGCGGACGATGCTGTATGACATCCACAACGGCCGCTGGTCCCGGACGATTTGCGACTTGTTCGATATCCCGATGGACATGCTGCCCGAGGTCAAGGATTGCGCCGCCGATTTCGGCGTCACACGGCACGACCTGTTCGGGCGCGAGATTCCGATCCTTGGGGTTGCGGGCGACCAGCAGGCCGCGACCGTCGGGCAGGCCTGTTTTGAGCCTGGCATGTTGAAATCCACCTATGGCACCGGCTGTTTCGCGCTGCTGAACACCGGCGATACGCCGGTGACCTCGAACAACCGTCTTCTGACCACCATCGCCTATCAGCTGGATGGCAAGCCGACCTATGCGCTGGAAGGGTCGATCTTTATCGCGGGGGCGGTGGTGCAATGGCTGCGCGACGGGATCAAGATCATCCGCGAAGCCAAGGAAACCCAGCCGCTGGCCGAAAGCGCCGATCCGCATCAGGAGGTGATCCTTGTCCCGGCTTTCGTGGGCCTTGGGGCCCCTTACTGGAACGCCGATTGCCGGGGCGCGATCTATGGGCTGACCCGTGGGTCTGGGCCCGCAGAATTCGCCCGCGCGGCGCTGGAAAGCGTCGGTTACCAGACCCGCGACCTGCTGGAGGCGATGCAGGCCGATATGGGGGGCGCAGGCGACGCGGTCCTGCGGGTCGATGGCGGCATGACGGCAAGCGATTGGGCGATGCAATTCCTGTCGGATATCATCGACGCACCGGTTGATCGGCCCGAGGTTCTGGAAACCACCGCGCTTGGCGCCGCGTGGCTGGCCGGGCAGCGGGCGGGTGTCTATCCGGGGATGGAGGAATTCGCCAAGGGCTGGATGCTGGACCGGACCTTTACGCCGACGATGGATGATGCCACCCGCAACCGGAAATACGCAGGCTGGAAACGGGCGGTTCAGGCCACGCTGTCAGTGTGATCCGACCCGGCGGGGTGGTCCGCCGCCCCACCCAGAAGCGCGCGGTTGTCGCGGATAAAATCGCCGATCACGCTGGTCAGCCGCCCGGTTTCATGCCCCTTGGCATAGGCAAAACCGGCGCTGGCCCCGATCAGCCCGCCGATACTGTCCACGATCAGATCCCACATCGTGTCTACGAGGCCCGATTTCTGCATGTTCAGCCCGAACATCTGGTCCATCGCGAATTCGAATATTTCCCAAACCGCCCCGATGGCGATGGCGAAGGACAGGGAAAAGATGAAGATGAAGAACGGTGTCGCCGCGAGCCTGCGCCCCTGTGCCATCATCAGAACGATCACCGTTCCGATCAGCCCGAACCCGACGGCAGAGCCCGAGTGCAACATCACGTCCCACCACCAGAACCGTTCGTAGAAATCCCCAACCTCGCCCAGAAACAGCGTCCCGACGAGGAAGAAGATAATCGCGGCGACGAAACCGGGCGGAATGCGGATACCCGACCAGCGCTGAAACAGGATTGGCACCTGTGTGACGCCCAGCGTGGCCAGCGACACGAAGGCCACGCTCCACCGACCCGTCACAAGCGCCACCAGTGCGGTCAGCCCAAGCAGCCCCCAAAGGGTCAGGGTCAGCCAATGGTGATCACGCCGCATATCGGGCCTCCGGTCAGGTTCCGCAGAAGGTTGTATATGGGCCGAAACTGTCGGGGGCGGGCGCGGCAAAAGCCTCAAGCCCCGGTCGTTCGGTGAAGGGATCGGCCAAAACCTCAAGCAAGGTCCTAAAGGGGCCGAAATCGCCATTGGTCGCGGCGCTTAGCGCTTCTTCGACCTTGTGATTGCGAGGGATGTAAATGGGGTTGGCCCGATTCATCGCCGCCATCCGTTGGGCCGGGTCGGCTCTGTCGGCATCGAAGCGCGCTTGCCAATGCTCCAGCCACCCGTCGAAGGGGGCCGGGTCAAGGAACAGGGCGCGGGCGCTGTCGGGCTGTCCTACCGCCGCATCGGCCAAGCGCCGAAAGGCGCGCGTTAAATCGACCTGCTGGCCTTCCATCACCGCGAAGAACCCGTTGGCCAGATCAAGGTCGGCCGGGTCGTCGCCGGTCAGCCCCAGCTTGGGCCGGACGCGGTTCAGCCATTTTTCCTGATAGATCGCGGGAAAGCGCTCCAGCACCTCGGTCGCCTGCGCGACACCCCGGTCAAGGTCCTCCGGCGCGATCAGCGGCACAAGGCACTCGGCCAGACGCGCAAGGTTCCATTGGGCGATCTTGGGCTGGTTGGCGTAGGCATAGCGCCCGTGGTGGTCGATCGAACTGAAAACCGCGTTCGGGTCGTAGATGTCGATAAAGGCGCAGGGGCCATAGTCGATGGTTTCGCCCGAAATGGTCATGTTGTCGGTGTTCATCACGCCGTGGACAAAGCCCACCAGAACCCATTGTGCCAGAAGGTCCGCCTGCCGGTCCTGCACCCGCTCGAAAAACCGCAGATAGCGGTCGGGCGCGCGGGTCAGATCCGGGTCATGCCGGGCAATCGCGTAATCGGCCAGTTGCCGCAGCTTGTCCATCTCGCGCCGGGCGGCGAAATACTGGAACGTGCCGACCCGCAGGTGCGAGGCGGCGACCCGCGCCAGGACCGCGCCGGGCTGCGGCCCATCCTGCCGGACGATGGTTTCGCCGGTGGTGACGGCGGCCAGCGCCCGGGTGGTCGGGATGCCCAGCGCATGCATTGCCTCGCCGATCAGGAACTCGCGCAGGACCGGTCCAAGCACCGCCTTGCCATCACCGCCGCGGGAAAACGGGGTGCGCCCCGACCCTTTCAGGTGAATGTCGCGCCGCTTGCCGCTCTGGTCTATCACCTCGCCCAGAAGCAGCGCCCGGCCATCGCCCAGCTGCGGGGAGAAGCCGCCAAACTGATGCCCGGCATAGGCCATGGCAAGGGGGTGCGCCCCGGCTGGCGCGGTGCTGCCCGACAGGATTGCAGCCCCCTCAGGCGTGTCCAGCGCGGCACCATCCAACCCCAGTTCCCCGGCCAGCCCGTGGTTGAACGCCACGATCTCCGGCCCGGGAACCTTGGCCCCCTCCCATGGGACATAGAGCCCGTCGAGATCGCGGGCATATGTGTTGTCGAAAGGGAACCGAATGGTCATCGCCGCCTATTCCGCCGCGTCGCGTTTCGGCAGAACCCACCCCGCGCGGGGGAAGTGGCAGGTATATCCGCCCGGATGCCGGATCAGGTAATCCTGATGCTCCGGCTCGGCCTCCCAGAAATCGCCGACGGGCTCTACCTCTGTCACCACCTTGCCGGGCCAGAGACCGGAGGCGTCCACATCGGCGATGGTGTCCAGCGCGACGGCCTTTTGCGTCTCGTCCACAAAGTAGATGGCAGAGCGGTAGGACATGCCAAGGTCGTTGCCCTGACGGTTGCGGGTCGTCGGGTCGTGAATCTGGAAGAAATACTCCAGAATCTGCCGATAGCCGGTCTGGTCGGGGTCGAAGATAATCTCGATCCCCTCGGCATGGGTGCCGTGGTTGCGATAAGTCGCATTCGGGACATCCCCGCCGGTATAGCCAACGCGGGTGCGCAACACCCCTGGCTGCCGCCGGATCAGATCCTGCATCCCCCAGAAACAGCCGCCCGCAAGAACCGCGCGTTCTTCTGCCATGATCTAGCCCTCCACCTGGTCAAGATAGTCGCCATAGCCCTCGGCCTCCATCTCCTCTTTCGGGATGAAGCGCAGAGAGGCGGAATTGATGCAATAACGCAGCCCGCCCATGTCGGACGGCCCGTCGGGAAAGACATGGCCAAGGTGGCTGTCGCCGTGTTTCGAGCGGACCTCGACCCGGACCATCCCGTGCGAGGTATCGCGAAGCTCTACGATATTGTCCTCGACAACAGGCTTGGCAAAGGCCGGCCAGCCGCAGCCGGAGTTGTATTTCATCGACGAGGCGAACAGCGGCTCGCCGGACACGATATCGACGTAAAGACCGGGTTCGAAATGGTGGTCGTATTCGCCGGTGAACGGGCGTTCAGTGCCGTTTTCCTGGGTGACGCGATACTGTTCCGGCGTCAGGCGGGCGACGGCATCGTCGGTCTTGGCAAATCGGCTGGTCAAGGACACCTCCTCTTGGGCTTTGTGACAGGACCCAGATGTGGGGGCGGTCTTGGCCAATGTCCACAAATGTTTCAACAGGCAGCAGCCCGGTCACATCCGGGTGATCCAAGCCCCTTCGCGCAAGAGAAATGGCGATCCCTCGAGGACTCGAACCCCGAACCTGCTGATTAGAAGTCAGCTGCTCTATCCAGTTGAGCTAAGGGACCGCTGGCCCCGTCTTAGCGGCGGGGTGCGCGGGCTGGCAAGCGTCTAGTGGGTCCAGGCGCCGCGCCGGCCGGTGGCGAAGTTTTCGCCGTAGCCCATGGCGCGCAGGTTGGGCTTGCGGGTCTTGGGTTCGGTCACGACCGCGTCGATCCCGTTTTCGGCGGCGTAGTCGACGGCGGCCTCTTTCGTTTCGAAATAGAGCCGGACCTGTGCCTGCGTATCGGTCGAAGAGGTCCAGCCCATCAGCGGATCGACCTCGCGGGCAGAGGCGGGGGCGAACTCCAACACCCAGCGCTTCGTCTTGGCGGTGCCGGACGACATGGCGGTCTTGGCGGGGCGGTAGATTCGTGCGCGCATCGGCCTCTCCTTCACTTTGGCCCCTTATCCACAAAGGCGGGGCCGCATGCAAGAGAGAGGGCGCATCCACCTTAGGGCATAGCGGCAGCCACCCGCCGCTCAGGACTTGCGCAAAGGCAAACCATCCCACCCATCGATCAAGAATGAGCGTTGCAGATCAAAGGTCCTGCGCAGCCAATCCCTGTCAAGCCGCCCATTCCTGAGCTTCAGGGAAGCAACATAAACAATTTGGTATAGATCGAATTTCAGATCAGATGGCCCGTTTATGACCATCGCGCCGAAATCCACGTCATTCCTTGGGGCCCGGATGTTCTGTTCCCAGACGATCAACGGCGAAGAACTAACCAAGCATTCGCCCATGTAAATCCCGATGTCGAAAAGTATCGAGAGATCTGTCGGGGACTCCGATCCCTTGGGGACCGATTTCAAGACGTCGCTGCCCCATTCGCTGAGCCGATCAAGGCTGGAGAGCGAGAAATCCGTGGGCCAGTCACCAAAGCCCCGAGATAATCTGACCAAAGACCGCAGCTGATTTAGCCTTGGTGGGATGCTGACCTCGAACCAAAACCGATAGGCTTCAAGCTCCTTCTTCGACATTTCGCACAAAGGCTTCGAGATTGGGGGCTCGGCAAGTCTATACTCCATCGTGGGTCAACCCTCTCTGCAAACACCGCGCCAAGTCCGCGGTCCAAGGAGTTGCTAGACAAGTCCAGAAAGCGAAGACACACGATCTATCGGAATCCACACAGGCCCTGTTACCACCAAGAGAAATACCCTTGCATGATGTCAACAACTGTGTGCTCCAAAATTCGCGCTTAGGCGGACCTCCGGATGGTTCACCCCGGTGCCGAAGCGGGAGGAATCTAGCAATCTTCTCCACCCACAAGGCAAAGACGCCCCTCGACCTCGTTCGCGAACGCGGTTGAGAAGGCGAGTTTCTTTCTGATGTTTTCTATTTCGTTACCGTCAAAGCGAATTATGTTCGCCAAACCGGAGAACATAGATAGCGGAAATCGGAAAGGCGACCCGGTCCTCTCCCTAAAGGTGTCGTCCCAGACAATGTTTCGACACTGCGCGTCAATCGTCAAAATAATCTCGTAGTCAAAATCCATGGGCATAGGTCGCCGCAAGATTAGTTCTCTTTCGGATGCGGAAACTTTTCTATCCAAGAAGACAAACTGATCTCCAGAATTTTCCGAAAACCAAGAAATTATGCCTGGCACTGACTTCTCTTGAGTCGAAATCCTTGGAGAGGTATGAGACGTGAGGTCAATAGGTTTCCCCGATCGAACTAATGCGCCAAACACTGCATCGCTGAACCGCCAATAAATGTCCGTCTTTGCAGGGTCGACAGGCAGCAGGAAAGATTCAAATCTGCGAACTTGCCTTGCTGCCTCCAGGACATCAACAAATGGAAACTCGTTTGCATCAACAAGCTGGAGGTCCCTAGCTATACTTTCTTCAAGAGTGGAATATTCAAGAGAATCGAATTGACCGTCACGATTTTCGATCAAGTCGTAGATCGGCGCCATTAGCTGAATTGCGTCGACGAGCGTGTTCGACCACCCCCTTCGATTGTATCTTTCCATCTCAGACATTGTCATGTTGTCATTACCTTACTGCTGCGAGAGTCTGGTGCAGAACAAAAAGTTTCTGAAGCAAAGCATGATGCCACGTCTCATGACGTGTTCATGGAGAGGCGCATTGGCGTGGCCGGAAAGTGGCACGACATCCTATCGGCCTGGCCGCCGTCTGAGCAACGAGACAGCGACCGCGGCGACGCAGATTACAATAAAGGTCGCCAACCTTATGGCATCTTCAATGAGCACAAGCCCCGCTTCGCCTGACTGGGACGACGGGTCTCCTGACCAAGAAGAATAGTCCAAAACGAATGTTGGAGCGGGCAGGCTCAGGCCACCGGGTAAGACGCTGTACATGGAATACTTTATCCAAATAGTCGAGATGACGAGCCAAAGGATGAGCCACCCCAAGCCCACCATTAATGTACCTAGAAATCTTGAGGTGTTCATTGGCGCATTTCCTTCCTTGCATCCCATGCAGGCCTTGGGGAGGTCGGGCTGAAGTATGGGTCCGGGTGGCTCAAAGCAACAATGCCCTACCGCTTAAGCTTCTCGGCAACAAAGAACGCGGCGACCATCGCCGAATATCCAACCAAATTGGTCCGAGCTAGGAAGGTGAAAATATTCCAGAATGTTGGTTCTTGCATAGCAATCCCAATTTCCCATCCTTGGATATGCGCGAGAATAGCGCTTGTCATTGCGGCCACAAATTGAATGGCCAAGACCAAGAGCAATCCATGAACAAAGCGGACCATGCCCGCAGCCCAAGCACTTGCGACAAAAATCATGGAAAATGTCGAGAGATAGCTGATGACCGTCAACACAAGGGGGGCGCCCTGAACTGCCGTTTCTGCACCTGACATCTTCTCACCCGCCTCCCTTCGCAACCCTAGGTAGCTGTCACCGCAAGAGGCCGTTCTTACGACGCGCCGTCAAGTCCGTCTTGCTCGCCACAGGCCGTTGACGTCCCGCCCTGACACCCCTTGAAAGTTTCCGATCCTCGCCTTTGGGGGCGTCTTTTGGCCAATTTTCCCCCTGAAACCGCGCCGCGCCGTCCCCATCTGTCCTTGGGGCGCTTGCAAATCCGCGTCCCGGCGGCCTAAACCCCCGCAACCCGTTTCGGCGGCCCAGACAGGAGGAGCCAGCCCATGCTTGATCTCGCCCCTATCCGGCAGGAACTTCAGGCCCATTACGACCTTGCCCCGAACCCCGACCTCGCCGCGTCGATGTCCGAGCGCTACGCCCGGATGGACCGGGTCGTGACCCCTGCGGACTGGGCCATTCACGCCCCCTATGTCGCGGCCATCGACAGGCTGAAGGCCGAGCGCAACGCGGTCATCCTTGCCCATAACTACATGACCCCGGATATCTACCACGGGATCGCGGACGTGGTGGGCGACAGCCTGCAACTGGCGGTCGAGGCGACGAAGGTGCAGGCCGATGTGATCGTCCAGTGCGGCGTGCATTTCATGGCCGAGACCTCGAAGATCCTGAACCCGTCGAAAACGGTGCTGATCCCGGATATGGAGGCGGGCTGTTCGCTGGCCGAAAGCATCACCGCTGAGGGGATCGCCCAGATGCGGGCGAAATACCCCGGCGCGCCTGTTGTGTCCTATGTGAACACCACGGCCGAGGTGAAGGCGGCGTCGGACATCTGCTGCACCTCGTCGAACGCGGCCCAGATCGTCGCGGCGATGGAGGGCGACACGGTCATCATGACCCCGGACAAATACCTTGCCCAGAACGTCGCCCGGCAGGTTCCGCAAAAGCGGATCGTCTGGTGGGACGGGTCCTGCATCGTACATGAACAATACACGGCCCAGGACCTGCGCGAGTTCCGCGAGTGGAACCCCGGCACCCGCATCATCGCCCACCCCGAATGCCCGCCTGACGTGGTGGACGAGGCGGATTTCTCGGGCTCGACCAAGGGCATCATCGACTATGTCACCGCCGAGAAGCCGGAAAAGGCGATGCTGGTGACCGAATGTTCGATGGCGTCGAATATCGCCGACGCCCTGCCCGAGGTGGAATTCGTCGGCCCCTGCAACATGTGCCCCTACATGAAGAAGATCACGCTGGAAAAGGTGCTGTGGACGCTGCACACGATGACCGCCGAGGTCGTGGTCGACCCAGAGATCGCCGCGAAGGCCCGCGTTGCCGTTCAGCGCATGATCGACCTGTCGGCATAGGATCGGGCCGGTGATCGAAACGACGCGCGTTGTCATTGTCGGGGCGGGGCTTGGCGCGCTTTACGCAGCGCTGGAGCTGGCCCCGCGCCCGGTGCTGATGATCTCGCCCGAGCGGTTGGGCGAAGGCGCGTCGTCGGCCTGGGCGCAGGGGGGCGTGGCCGCCGCGATGGCCCAGACCGACAGCCCCGAGGCCCATGCGGAAGATACCGTCGCGGCGGGCGCGGGCACCGTTGACCCGCGCGTTGCCCGGATGGTCACCGCCCATGCCCGCGACCACATCCTTGACCTGACCGACCTTGGCACCCCGTTCGACCGGGATGGCGCGGGCGGCTATGTCATGAGCCGCGAGGCGGCCCATTCCGCCGCCCGCGTTGTCCGGGTGAAGGGCGATCAGGCCGGCAGGCAGATCATGGAAACCCTGATCGAACAGGTCCGCGCGACCCCGTCGGTGCAGGTGATCGAAGCGGCGTTGGCGCTTGGTCTGGAAACTGCGGGCGCGCGGGTGACAGGCGTTTGGGTGGAACGGGCCGACGCGCCGTCTGCCCCGGTGCTGATCCGCTGCCCGGCTGTCCTTCTGGCGGGGGGCGGGTCCGGCGGGCTTTATGCCCATACGACCAACCCGCCGCGCATTCGCGGGCAGGTCATCGGCTTTGCGGCCCGCGCTGGCGCGCTGATCGCAGATCCGGAGTTCGTGCAGTTCCACCCCACCGCCTTTGACATCGGTGAAGACCCCGCGCCGCTGGCGACAGAGGCGCTGCGCGGCGATGGCGCGGTGCTGATCAATGCCGATGGCGAGCGGTTCATGCTGGATGTCCACCCGGATGCGGAACTGGCCCCGCGTGACATCGTTGCCCGCGCGATCTTTGCCCAGACGCAGGCGGGCAAGCGCCCGATGCTCGACACCCGTGCCGCCTTGGGGGCCGAGGTTCTGACCCGCTTTCCGTCGGTTGCGGAAACCTGTGCCCGCGCCGGGATCGACCCGGTGGAAGACCCGATCCCGGTCGCCGTTGCCGCGCATTACCACATGGGCGGGGTCGATACGGACCTGAACGGGCGGTCTTCGCTGGACGGGCTTTGGGTCTGTGGCGAGGCATCGTCCACCGGGCTGCACGGGGCGAACCGGCTGGCCTCGAACGGGCTGCTGGAGGCGCTGGTCTATGCCCGCGCCGCCGCCGCGGATCTGGCCGAAACGGTTGCCGAGGGTGACGCCGCGCCGGTTCTCATCGACTGGCCCGATGGGGGCGATCCGATAGATCCCGCCGCCGTGGCGGAATTGCGCCAGACCATGACCGACCATGTCGGCGTGCGTCGGACTGCCGAGGGACTGCGGACCGCGTTGCGCACCATTGCCCGGCTGGAAAAGGATAACCCCGCCGAGGGGTTCCACAACATGACCGCCACCGCGACCCTAATTGCCGCGGCCGCACTGATGCGCGAGGAAAGCCGCGGCGGCCATTTCCGCGACGATTTCCCGACCCCCGATCCGGCGCAGGCCAGCCGTACCCGGATCACCCTGACCGATGCGCTGGCGCTGCGTGCCGCCGTTGTGAAAGAGGCCAAGTGATGTCCCATGCCCCCCTGCCCGACCTGATCCTTGAACCGCTCGTCCGGGCGGCCCTGATGGAAGACCTTGGCACCTATGGCGATGTGACCACGCGGGCGGTGATCCCGGCGGGGACCACATATCAGGCGCGGCTGAATGCCCGTCAGGCCGGGGTTGTGTCGGGGATGCAGATCGCGCGGATCGCCTTTCATCTGGTTGATGCGGGGTTGAAGGTGAACACCCTCAAGACGGACGGGGATGCCGTTGCCCCGGGCGACACGCTGATGACGATTGAAGGGGCCGCCGCGTCAATCCTTTCGGGCGAGCGTGTCGCCCTGAACTTTGCCGGGCGGCTGTCTGGGATCGCCACGCTGACCGCTTCTTTTGTTGCCGAGACGAAAGGCACCGCCACCCGCGTTACCTGCACCCGCAAGACCACGCCGGGCCTGCGGATCGTTGAAAAACAGGCCGTGGTGCACGGCGGCGGGTTCAATCACCGCTATTCCCTGTCCGATGCGATCCTGATCAAGGACAACCATATTGCCGCCGCCGGTGGCGTCCGCGCCGTGCTGGAGGCCGCGAAGGCAAGCGCCAGCCACATGATGAAGGTCGAGATCGAGGTCGACCGGCTGGACCAGTTGGAAGAGGTGCTGGCGGTGGGCGGGGCAGATGTTGTCCTTCTCGACAATATGGACACGGACACCCTGCGGCAGGCCGTCGCCCTGTGCCGGGGCCGGATCGTGACAGAGGCCTCGGGCAACATGACCCTGCCGCGCATTGCCGAAGTTGCGGCAACCGGGGTCGACTATATCTCTTCCGGGGCGCTGACCCATTCGGCGCAGACCCTGGACCTTGGCCTTGATTTCTGACCGGCGGTTTCGCCGCATTGTTGGGGGCCGGACAAGGCGCTAGGACTGCGTCTGACCCAAGTGGAGTGTGACGATGGCCAAACCGAGCAAACAGAAATCAAACGGGCGGACGATGGCCGTGATCGCGGTTTTGGCCGCAGTTGTCGCCGCCGCCGGGGCTGGCTGGGCGTTTCTGGGCCATGACAGCTTTGCCCGGATGGTGATGGACCACGACCGGCTGCATGCCGAACATATGGCCAGCGGCATGGGCCATGATGACGCCGTGATGCCCGGCCTGCGCGGTCGCGATGCGACGCCAGAGGAAAGCACCGAACTTGCGGTCATGTTCCAGAATTTCGACACGATCACCCGCGAGGTCGAAAACCTGCCTGACGGCATCCGCACCGTCACCCGGTCCAGCGACCCGGAGGTGATGGACGTGCTGGTCAGCCATGTGGTCGGCATGATCGCCCGCGTCGAAGACGGGCGCGACCCCGGGATCATCATTCAAAGCCCGACGCTGGATATCTTCTTTGACCGCCCCGACGCGATCGAAACCACCATCGAAGTCACAGAGGAAGGGATCGTCGTGATCCAGACCTCGACCGATGCACAGGTGGTCGCGGCCCTTCACACCCACGCGGCGGAGGTCAGCGCAATGGCCGACCGGGGAATGGACGCCGTGCACGACATGATGGCAGCGCGGGCCGGGAACTAGACCTCTACCGTCGACGACAACCGGTAGCCGGGCGCATGCACCAGCCGCACATCTGTCACCGGGACTTCGCCGTTCCAGGTTGTGCGGTGGATTTCCAGAACGGCGGCGCCCGGCGCGACTCCCAGAACTCTTGCCTGTTCCGGCGTGGCATTGGTGGCCGCGATGGACAGTTCGCTGCGGGTCACCGGGATGTTCTCCAATAGCCATTCATTAGCGCTTTGCCCCGTGAAATCCGCCGTTTCGGCGTGTGGCGCGGCGGCAAGGTTGATCCAACGGTCTTCGAGAACATAGGGCACGCGATTGGCCAGATGGACGGCCACAAGGTGCAACTGCGGCCCGTCGCCCGTCAGCCCCATGGCAAGCCCGACACCCACCGGGGCCGGGCCGGATTCCCGTCCGATCAGCCGGTAGTCGTATGTTTCGCCGCGCCCCTCGATATCCTTGCGGATCACCGGGATATCCAGAACCGCGCGCCGGTTCGGGTGCAGCGCAACACGGGTGCCGGACCGGCGTTTGCGTTCCAGTATCCCCGCCTCGGCCAGATCGCGCAGCGCCCGGTTCACGGTGGCACGGGCACAGCCGAATTCCTCGGCCAGGTCCGCCTCGTTCGGGATCGGCTCGCCGGGTTTCCAATGCCGCGTGCGGATGCGGCGCTGCACCTCGGCCCGGACGGCCTGCCAGGTATTCGTGTCCAGCGCAGTCATAAGTTGTTGCGCAGCCCCGCGATGGCCTGTCGGTAGCTCGCGGTGATCCGGTCGCGGTGCACATGACGCCCGCCCGACACCATGTGCCGCCCGGCGGTCCAGACATCGGTGATCAGCCGGTCATCGCGGGCGAAGATGAAGGTATCCAGTATCTTGTCCTCGGTCAGGCCGGTCATGTCCGGGTCGGTCAGGTCAAGCGCCACGATATCTGCCCATTGCCCGACATCCAAGGGTCCGGTTTCGCGCCCTGCCGACATGGCCCCACCTGTTGCAGCCGCGTCCAACAGCCGCCGCCCGGTGGATCGGCCGGGCGTCGCCAACGCGGCACGAGAATGGTCCCGCAGCCGCTGCGAATGATCCAGCTGCCGCAGTTCTTCGGATAGGGAGATGCGGATATTGCTGTCGGACCCGATGGCCAGCGCCCCGCCGTGCCGCAGCCAGTTGACCCCGTCGAAGATCCCGTCGCCAAGGCTGGCTTCGGTGATCGGGCAAAGGACGGCCTGCGCCCCGGACCGTGCCAGTCCTTTGGTTTCATGGGGCAGCATTTGGGTGCAATGAACGAAGTTCCACCGCCCGTCCGGCCTCAGATTGTCCAGAACCCATTCGACCGGCCGCGCGCCAAGTGCCGCCGCGACCTCCTCCACCTCGGCCAGTTGTTCGGCAAGATGCATGTGCAGGGGGCCATCCGGTGCGAGCGACACAGAGGCTGTCATCCCCTCGGGCGACACGGCTCGCAGCGAATGCGGCGCAGCCCCGGTGGTCCAGTCCGCTGGCCCCTGCCGCATTGCCGTTGTGGCCCCATCGAACAGTTGGGCGAACCTGTCGGGGTCGTTGCCGAACCGGCGCTGCCCCCCTTCCAGTTCCCGCCGGTCACACCCCCCATATTGGTAGAGCACCGGCAAGAGCGTCAGCCCAATTCCGGTCTCCAACCCCGCCGCGACGATCCGTTCAGACAGTTCCGACAGGTTGGCATAGGGGGTGCCGCCGGGGCCGTGGTGCAGGTAGTGGAATTCCACATTGGTAGCATAGCCCGCTTCCAGCATCTCCATCTGGGTGTAGGCGGCGATGGCCTGCACCTGATCCGGGTCCAGATGATCAAGAAACCGATACATCAGCTTGCGCCATGTCCAGAAGCTGTCTTGCGGGTTCGGGCCGCGCCCTTCGCTTAGCCCCGCCATGGCCCGTTGGAACGCATGGGAATGGGCGTTCACCGGCGCGGCGATCAGGCAGCCATAGCCGCCAGAGGTCGGGGTCGTGTCCGCCGCGATTTCGGCGATCCGCCCATCATCCCCGATGGTGATGGCGCAATTCTTGCGCCAGCCCGCCGCCGTCAGCACCTGTTCCGCCCAAATCCGCTGCATCCCGATTTCTCCGGTTGACTCCCATTATGTGCATACATAATAAATTTATGAACACATCATTACAAGCTGAATGACCATGCTGCTGACCAATATGACTGTCGTGACGATGCAGGGGGTGGGCTATGGCCTGATCCCCGATGCCGCGATCGCGATTAAGGCCGGGCGGATCGTCTGGGTGGGTCCGGTGGCCGACTTGCCCGCAGATCTGGCTAGCCAGCCGCGCCAGGATCTTGGCGGGCGGCTCGTGACACCCGGGTTGATCGACTGTCACACCCATCTGGTCTTTGGCGGCAACCGTGCCCGCGAATTTGAAATGCGGCTTGAAGGGGCAAGCTACGAAAATATCGCGCGGGCCGGGGGCGGAATCCTGTCCACCGTCAAGGCAACCCGAAAGGCAACCGTCGACGCGTTGGTTGCCGCCGCCCTGCCCCGGCTGGACGCGCTGATTGCCGAAGGTGTTTGCACGGTCGAGATCAAGTCCGGCTATGGGCTGACGGTTACTTCAGAACTGAACATGCTTCGTGCGGCCCGGCGATTGGGCGAATTGCGCCGGGTCCGTGTCAGGACCAGCTATCTTGCCGCCCATGCCGTCCCGCCGGAATACAGCGGACGCGCGGATGCCTATATCGACGAGGTCTGCATCCCCGGACTACGTGCCGCCCATGCTGAAGGGCTGGTCGATGCGGTCGACGGGTTTTGCGAAGGGATCGCGTTTTCCCCGGACCAGATCGCCCGCCTGTTCGATGTGGCGGCCGCGCTTGGCCTGCCGGTGAAGCTGCACGCAGAACAGCTGTCCCGCCTCGGCGGCACGGCACTGGCGGCGCGCTACAGCGCGCTGTCAGCGGATCATGTGGAATACACGACCGAGGACGACGCCAAGGCGCTCGCCGCCGCTGGCACGGTGGCGACCCTGCTGCCCGGCGCATTCTACACCCTGCGCGAAACACAGATACCACCGGTCGATGCATTTCGCCGTCACGGCGTTCCCATGGCGCTGGCGACAGATGCCAACCCGGGATCTTCGCCACTGTTTTCGCCGCTTCTGGCAATGAACATGGGCTGCACCCTGTTCCGGCTAACCCCGGCAGAGGCCCTGGCCGGGACGACCCGGACCGCGGCCTGTGCGCTGGGGCTGGACGATGCGGGCCAGATCGCGCCGGGGATGCGCGCCGACCTTGCGGTCTGGTCGGTCGAAACGCCCGCCGAACTTGCCTACCCCATCGGTTTCAATCCGCTCTATCAGCGGTGGTTCAATGGAGAGCCTGAATGATCCTTACCCCCGGTCACGCGACGCTTGCGCAACTGGAAACGATCTGGCGCGATGGGGTCCCGGCCCGTCTTGACCCGTCGGCCATGCCCGCGATCGAGGCGTCGCACGCCATTGTCGCCGCCGCCGCGCAGGGGCAAGCGGCCGTCTATGGCGTCAACACCGGCTTTGGCAAACTCGCCTCGGTCAAGATCGCGCCGAAGGACACCGCGACCCTGCAACGCAACCTGATCCTGAGCCATTCCTGCGGCGTGGGCGAACCGCTGGACGTGGCGTCCACCCGGTTGATGATGGCGCTGAAACTGCTGTCACTGGGGCGCGGGGCATCGGGCGTGGCCCCGGCCACCGTGACCCTGATCGAAGCGATGCTGACCAAAGGCGTGACCCCGGTGATCCCCTCGCAGGGGTCTGTCGGGGCGTCGGGCGATCTGGCCCCGCTGGCCCATATGGCCGCCGTGATGATCGGCGCGGGTGAGGCGGAATTCGACGGCGCCCGTCTGCCGGGGGCAGAGGCCTTGGCCCGCGCCGGCCTGTTGCCGGTCACGCTCGGCCCGAAGGAAGGGCTGGCGCTGATCAACGGCACCCAGTTTTCCACCGCCTGCGCGCTGGTCGCGCTGTTTCAGGCCTGCGACAACCTGCGGGCCGCCGTGGTCATTTCCGCCCTGTCGACCGATGCGATCATGGGGTCGACCGCCCCCCTTAATCCGGCGATCCACACGCTTCGCGGCCAGCCCGGCCAGATCGACGTGGCCCATGCAATGCGAATGCTTCTGGACGGGTCCGAAATCCGCGAAAGCCACCGCGAGGGCGACACCCGCGTGCAGGACCCCTATTGCATCCGGTGTCAGCCGCAGGTGACCGGCGCGGCGCTGGATCTTCTGCGGTTCGCCGCCCGCACGCTCGAGATCGAGGCGAACGCGGTAACCGACAACCCACTGGTGCTGGCCGATACCGGAGAGATCGTTTCGGGCGGCAATTTCCATGCCGAGCCCGTGGCCTTTGCCGCCGATCAAATCGCGCTGGCCCTGTCCGAGGTGGGCGCGATTGCCCAGCGCCGCGTGGCCCTGATGGTCGACCCGACGCTGAGTTTCGACCTGCCCCCCTTTCTGACCCCCGAGCCGGGGCTGAATTCCGGCCTGATGATCGCCGAGGTGACATCCGCCGCGCTGATGAGCGAGAACAAGCACCTTGCGAACCCCTGTTCGACCGACAGCACGCCGACATCGGCCAATCAGGAGGACCATGTCAGCATGGCCGCCCACGGTGCCCGCCGTCTGGCCCGTATGAACGCCAACCTGTCCCGCATTCTGGCGGTCGAGGCGATGTGCGCCGCCCAAGGGGTAGAGTTTCGCGCGCCGCTGCTGACCAGCCCCGCGTTGCAGGCCGTGCTGGCGCGGCTGCGCCAGGATGTGCCGACCCTTGGGCAGGACCGCTACCTTGCCCCCGACATCGAAACGGCGGCTGGGCTGGTCATCAACCGCGCCCTGATCGCCGGGATCGACCTGCCGGGGCTCTGCGAATGAGGCCTGTCACGGTCGCACAGGGCGATGCCCCCATCGTTCTTGGGATGCCCCATGTGGGCACGTGGCTGCCCGAAGACATTCGGGCCGATCTGAACGATCGCGGGCGCACCCTTTCCGATACGGATTGGCACATCGACCAGCTTTATGACGGGTTATTGCCCGGTGCGACGGTCGTGCGGGCGAATTTTCACCGCTACGTCGTCGATGCCAACCGCGACCCTAACGGACAGAGTCTGTATCCCGGTCAGAACACCACCGGGCTGGTGCCATTGACCGATTTCGACGGCGCTCCAATCTGGTCCCGGCCCCCGGATGCGGGCCAGATTGCGGCACGGCGGGACAGGTTTCACGCCCCCTATCACGCGGCGCTGGCGGCGGAACTTCACCGGGTCCGGGCACGGCACGGCATCGCGATCCTGTACGATTGCCATTCGATCCGGTCGCATATCCCCCATCTGTTCGATGGCACCCTGCCCGATTTCAACATCGGCACGAATGGAACCACCACCTGCGCCCCCGAGTTCGAAGTTGCCACCGCCCGGATTTGCGCCGGGGCCCCGGGCTATTCCACTGTCGTGAATGGTCGATTCAAGGGCGGCTGGACGACCCGCCACTATGGCCGCCCCGAAACTGGCATCCACGCGATCCAGATGGAGCTGGCCCAGTCCACCCACCTTGCGGACGAAACCGCCGGTTGGGCCTATGACCCGGACAAGGCCGCAGGGCTGCGCCCGTATCTTCAACACATCCTCGAAACCCTGGCCGAATTGGCCCAGACCCTGAAAGGCTGATCCAATGACCGATCCCCGCCACAACCTGCGCGATATCTTCCCGCCCACCGGGCCGAACATCACCGCAAAAAGCTGGATGACCGAGGCCCCGATGCGGATGCTGATGAACAACCTGCATCCCGACGTGGCCGAAAACCCGCACGAGTTGGTCGTCTATGGCGGGATCGGCCGCGCTGCCCGAACCTGGGAAGATTTCGACAAGATCGTCGAGGTTCTGAAGCGGCTGGAGGCGGACCAGACGCTTCTGGTCCAGTCCGGCAAACCCGTCGGCGTGTTCCAGACTCATGAAAATGCACCGCGCGTGCTGATCGCCAATTCAAACCTTGTTCCCCATTGGGCAACCTGGGACCACTTCAACGAATTGGACCGCAAGGGTCTGATGATGTACGGCCAGATGACCGCCGGGTCATGGATCTACATCGGCACGCAGGGGATCGTCCAAGGCACCTATGAAACCTTTGCCGAGGCCGGGCGCCAGCACTATGGCGGCGACCTGCGCGGGCGCTGGGTTCTGACCGCGGGACTGGGCGGCATGGGCGGGGCGCAGCCGCTGGCCGCGGTGTTCGCCGGGGCCTCTTGTCTGGCGATCGAATGCGACGAGACCCGGATCGATTTCCGGCTGCGCACCCGCTACCTTGATGAGAAGGCGACCACCCTGGACGAGGCGCTGGAGATGATCGACCGCTGGACCAAGGCGGGCGAGGCGAAGTCGGTCGGTCTTTTGGGCAACGCGGCGGAGATCGTGCCGGAAATCCATGCCCGGATGAAGGCGGGCGGGATGCGCCCCGATATCGTCACCGACCAGACCAGCGCACATGACCCGGTGAACGGCTACCTTCCCAAGGGCTGGACCATGGGCGACTGGAAGGCCAAGCGCGAAACCGACCCTAAGGCGGTCGCGGCAGCGGCGCGGGCCAGCATGCGCGACCACGTCGAAGCCATGGTCGCCTTTCACAACGACGGCGTGCCCACCGTCGATTATGGCAACAACATCCGGCAGGTCGCGTTGGAGGAAGGGCTGGAGGACGCCTTTGCCTTCCCCGGTTTTGTCCCCGCCTATATCCGGCCGCTGTTCTGCCGGGGCATTGGGCCGTTCCGCTGGTGCGCCTTGTCGGGCGACCCCGAAGACATCGCCAAGACCGACGCAAAAATGAAGGAACTGTTCCCCGACAACTCACACCTGCACCAGTGGCTTGATATGGCGGCAGAGCGGATCGCGTTTCAGGGGCTTCCGGCGCGGATCTGCTGGATCGGGCTGGGCGATAGGCACAAGGCGGGGCTGGCGTTCAACGAAATGGTGCGCAACGGCGACCTGAAGGCCCCCGTGGTGATCGGCCGCGACCATCTGGACAGCGGGTCGGTGGCCAGTCCCAACCGCGAGACAGAGGCGATGATGGACGGGTCCGATGCGGTGTCGGACTGGCCGCTTCTGAACGCACTTCTGAATACCGCATCCGGCGCGACATGGGTCAGCCTGCATCACGGCGGCGGGGTCGGCATGGGGTTTTCCCAGCACTCGGGGATGGTGATCTGCTGCGATGGCAGCGAAGAGGCCGACAAACGTCTGGCCCGCGTGTTGTGGAACGACCCGGCCACTGGCGTGATGCGCCATGCGGACGCGGGGTATGACATTGCACGCGACTGCGCGGTGGACCACGGGCTGGACCTGCCCGCGATCCTTTAGGGACACGGGCCTGCGCCCGCCCCACGGCCGGCACGGGAACTCGGTCTTGCTTGACTCCCCGTCCCCGCGCGCGTAGAGACCGCCCAACATCCGGAAAGCCTGTCTTTCCGGTCCTCGTGCATTTTGCGGGGATCGCCGTCCACCAGCGCGTTGCGCCCGTGGGCGCCGTTGTGATTTGAGCGTTCGACCCTATCTGGATCGGACAGGTGGTAACGGGTCTCAGGAGGGCCGAAATGTTTGAAAATCTGTCAGAGCGCCTGTCAGGCGTCTTCGACCGGCTCACCAAACAGGGCGCGCTGTCCGAGGAGGACGTGAAGACCGCCCTGCGCGAGGTTCGCGTTGCCTTGCTCGAGGCTGACGTTTCCCTGCCCGTCGCCCGCGATTTCGTGAAGGCGGTTCAGGCCAAGGCAACCGGTCAGGCCGTCACCAAATCCGTGACCCCCGGCCAACAGGTCGTGAAGATCGTCCATGACGAACTTCAGAACGTCCTGACTGGCGAAGGGGATCCGGGCCAGCTCAAGATCGACAACCCGCCCGCGCCGATCCTGATGGTCGGCCTGCAAGGCTCGGGGAAAACCACCACGACCGCGAAACTTGCCAAACGGCTGAAGGAACGCGAAGGCAAGCGGGTTCTCATGGCCTCGCTTGACGTGAACCGCCCGGCGGCGATGGAACAGCTGCAAATCCTTGGCGCCCAGATCGGGGTGGATACCCTGCCGATCGTCAAGGGCGAAAACCCGGTGGCGATTGCCAAGCGGGCCAAGACCCAAGCCAGCCTTGGCGGCTATGACGTCTATATGCTGGACACCGCGGGCCGGTTGCACATCGACGCGGAACTGATCCAGCAGGCCGCCGATGTGCGCGATGTGGTCAACCCGCGCGAAACCCTGCTGGTGGTTGACGGGCTGACCGGTCAGGACGCGGTGAACGTCGCCCAGGAATTCGACGACAAGATCGGCGTGTCGGGCGTTGTCCTGACCCGGATGGATGGCGACGGGCGCGGCGGTGCGGCCCTGTCGATGCGCGCGGTCACCGGCAAGCCGATCCGCTTTGTCGGCCTTGGCGAAAAGATGGACGCGCTGGAAACCTTCGAGCCGTCCCGCATCGCCGGTCGCATCCTTGGCATGGGCGATATCGTCGCCCTTGTCGAAAAGGCCCAGCAGACGCTGGAGGCCGAACAGGCTGAACGCATGATGAAACGGTTCCAAAAGGGCCGGTTCAACATGAACGACCTGAAGATGCAGCTGGAACAGATGATCAAGATGGGCGGCATGGAAG
This sequence comes from Marivivens marinus, assembly GCF_035969385.1. NCBI lineage: Bacteria > Pseudomonadati > Pseudomonadota > Alphaproteobacteria > Rhodobacterales > Paracoccaceae > Marivivens > Marivivens marinus. Next base: position 410,050 of record NZ_JAYKKJ010000003.1, read on the forward strand.
GCCTGATGGGCATGATGCCAGGCATGGGCAAGATGGCCAAGCAGATGGAGCAGGCCGGCTTTGACGACAGCATCCTGCGCCGCCAGATCGCCCTGATCAATTCCATGACCAAGATCGAACGGGCCAACCCCGATCTGCTTCAGGCCAGCCGCAAGAAGCGGATCGCCAAGGGCGCGGGCCTTGAGGTGTCCGAGTTGAACAAGCTTCTGAAACAGCATCGGCAGATGGCCGACATGATGAAGAAGATGGGCAAGATGGGCAAAGGCGGCATGCTGAAACAAGCCATGAAAGGCATGTTTGGCAAGGGCGGGATGCCCGGTGGCCTGCCGGGTGGAATGCCCGACATGAACGACCCCAAGGCGATGGAAGAGGCCGCGAAGGCGTTGCAGGGCAAGATGCCCGGCGGGCTGCCCGGCCTTGGCGGCGGCGGTGGCCTGCCCCCCGGCCTGAGCGGATTTGGCAAGAAGAAGTAACGTGACCGGCGCAACCGTTCATATCCCGACGCTGGCGACAGACCGGCTGACCCTCGGGGCCTTCACTATGGCCCATTTCGAGGCGTTCGCCGATTTCTGCGCGACCGAGCGGAGCCGCTTTCTGGGCGGCCCGACCACCGAGCGGCGGGACGCGTGGGACAGTTGCATGATCCACAATGGCCAATGGATGGCCCGTGGCTATGGCGCGGTCTGGGCGACCGAAACCGCGACAGGCGCCCCGGTCGGCCGGTTCAGCCTGTGGCATCCGATCACTTTTGACGAGCCGGAATTGTCCTGGGTGGTCTTTGACGGGTTCGAGGGCAAAGGCTATGCTGCGGAAGGGGCGAACGCCCTGCGCAACTGGGCCTTCACGGAAAAGGGCATTGGCCCGCTGATGTCACTGATCGCCCCGGAAAACGCCCGGTCGGTCGCGCTGGCCCAGCGCCTTGGCTGCACCGAGGAAGGCCGGCAAGCCTACAAGTCCGGGGCCGAGGTCATCCGGTTCCGCCACCCCGATCAGCGGGGGGTCGCATAATGGAACGGCTGGATACCGCGAACCTTGTACTGCGCCGCCCGGTCGGGGGCGACTGGCCCGCTGCGCGCGCCTTCTTCATGTCGGACCGGGCCAAGGGCATCGGCGGGCCGCTGTCCGAAGGGCAGGCCTGGCGCGCGCTGGCCGCCGAGATCGGCCATTGGGACATTCGCGGCTATGGCATGTGGGTCGTCACCCAGCGCGGGTCCGAGGATCAGGCGCTTGGCATGATCGGCCCGTGGTATCCCGCCGACTGGCCGGAAACCGAAATCGGCTGGATGATCTGGGACGAGAGCATCGAAGGCACCGGCATTGCGACCGAAGCCGCCCGCGCCGCGATCCTGCACGCCTGGACCGCGCTGGGATGGGACACCATCGTGTCCTACATCGCGCCCGACAACGCCCGGTCGATACGATTGGCCGAGAAGCTGGGCGCGGCGCATGACCCGGACGCGCCGCAACCGAAACCGGATGTGCCCTGCCTTGTCTACCGGCACCCGAAACCGGAGGGGCTGTGATGGGAACGGCATGGACCACCCCTGCCACCGCCAAGGCTGCGACCATTGCCGCCGGCCTGCGTGCGGCCCTGCCCCGGATCGAGACCGAGCGGCTGGTGCTGCGGCCCTGCCGGGGTGAAGACTGGGACGCGCTGGAACCGATCTGGACCAGCGACCGCGCTGTCCACATCGGCGGCCCGATGACGCCCGAGGAAGCATGGCTTGATTTCGCGCAATGCGTGGCGGCGTGGTTCATTCAGGGAACCGGCCCCTTGGCCATCACCGTGAAGGGTGACGATCGTCCGCTGGGCCTTGTCCTAATCTGCGCCGAATACGGCGACCCGACGCCCGAACTTGGCTGGCTCCTGACCGCAGAGGCCGAGGGACAGGGCTATGCGACCGAAGCCGCGCGCGCCCTGCGCGACTGGGGTTTTGGCGTTCTGGGCCACGGCGGCTTTCAAAGTTTCATCGCCGAAGACAACGCCGGGTCCATCGCGGTCGCCGAACGGCTGGGCGGCCGTCCGGCGGGAACACACCCGCTGGCCGGTGATTGCCTTGTTTATGCCTACGACCAGAAGGAGGCAGCTCAATGACCGATGCGATCCAACGCGCGGCGGAACTTCTCAAGGAACATCGCCAGTCCATCGACCGGCTGGACGCGATCCTTGTCTTCACGCTGGCCGAACGCTTCAAGCACACCCAGTCGGTAGGCAAGCTGAAGGCCGAACATGACCTTCCCCCGTCCGATCCGACCCGCGAAGCGGCCCAGATCGCGCGGCTCACCGATCTTGCGAAAGAGGCCAATCTGGACCCTGAATTCGCCAAGAAATTCCTGAATTTCATCATTCAGGAAGTCATTCAACACCACAAACAACAGCAATCCTGAGGGACATCCCTCGTCTGCCATTACCCAAGGAGAAAACCAAATGGCCATGAAAATCCGTCTCGCCCGTGGCGGCTCCAAGAAGCGCCCCCACTATGCCATCGTCGCCGCCGACTCGCGCATGCCGCGCGACGGCCGCTTCATCGAGAAGCTGGGGACCTACAACCCGCTTCTGCCGAAGGACAGCGAAGACCGCGTGAAGATGGACGTCGAGCGCGTTCAGCACTGGCTGAGCAAGGGCGCCCAGCCGACCGACCGCGTTGCCCGCTTCCTTGAAGCTGCCGGCGTTGTCGAAAAGACCGTGCGCAACAACCCGAAGAAAGCCGTCCCGGGCAAAGCCGCCCAGGAGCGTGCCGAAGCCAAGGCTGCCAAGGCCGCCGAAGCTGCTGCCCCGGCCGAAGAGGCCGCTTCGGAAGAAGCATCGGCTGAATAAGCCACTGGATCGGGGGTGTCCGGACCGCTACGGTCCGGGCACCCTGCCCCCAAATCGGGGCTTTTTCGCAAAGGCCGCAACCACACCCGGCCTTCGCCAAGGAGCATGACCCCATGAGCAATGACCGTGTCATCGTCGGAAGTTTCGTGGGCGCCTTCGGGGTCCGGGGCGAAACCCGGATCAAATCCTTTTGCGCCGATCCGGCGGCCATTGCCGAATATACCCCGCTTTACACAGAAGACGGCCGCAGCTTTGCCACTGTCGTGCTGACCGGGCAAGCCAAGGGCGCGTTGATCGCCCGGGTCGACGGAATCGTGACCAAGGAAGATGCTGACGCGCTGAAAGGTGTGAACCTGTTCGCGGACCGGTCCCATCTGCCCAACCTTCCGGACGACGAATACTACCACGCCGACCTGATCGGGCTGGAAGTGGTCGATACCGGCGGCACAGTTCTGGGCCATGTCAAATCCGTGCAGAACCACGGGGCGGCCGACCTTTTGGAAATCCATGGCCCTGGTCTGAAGACCACGGTCCTGCTGCCCTTTACCCTTGCCGCCGTGCCCACCGTGGACCTTGCCGCGGGCCGGATCATCGCAGACCCGCCCGACGGGTTGTTCTAGGGCCGGATCGAATGCGGCGCGTCTTCCTGCACACCGGGTTCCACAAGACAGGGACCACGTCGGCGCAGGCCTTTCTGTTCGCTAACCGCAAGAAGATATGGCCGCATCACGCAATGATCCTGCCATTTCGGACCCGCGCCAACCGGACCCGCATGGCCGCCACCTATCATTCCTCCAGCCGCGATCCGATTTCGCTGGATGAATTCCGCTATCGCCTGCGCGGCATGTTCTCGGAAATCGACTTCAAGTCGGACCGGGGCCTGATCATCAGCGACGAGAATTTCAGCGGGTTGCGCCCCAGCCTGAATTCGGACCCCGGTTATCCCGCCGCCGCGGATCTGGCCGAGGCGCTGGTGGACGAGGTGCGCGCGCTCTTTCCGGGCGAGGAGGTGGATATCACGCTCTACCTGTCCACCCGTGCGCCCTCTGCTTGGCTGCGCAGCCTTTGGGCGCATGAGGTCCGCAAAGGGTGGACACCGTTGGGGCTGGACGAGTTTTCCGAGCAGTTTGCGGCCCTGTCGGACCTGTCGCACACGGTGCACGCCATTGCCGACCGTCTGCCGGGGTGCACGGTTGTGGAACACCGGCTTGAGGTGCTGTCGATGCTGCCTTTCGGTCCGGCGACCCCGTTTGTCGATTTCCTTGACCTGCCCAAAGCCGAGCTTGCCGGGTTCGACCGCCCCGCGCCGGAAAATCACAGCCCCTCGACAGAGGTTCTGCAACAGTTGCTGGAGTTGAATCGGATGGACCTCCCCCTAGAGGAGCTGAAGGAGCGCAAGCAGGCCGTGCTGCGCGCCCATTGGAAGAAGGCCAAGTCATGACGACCGAAAAGCCCACGAAATCCATCGGCCGCAAGGCCATCCGACCGACGTTCAAGCCGCGCGAGTTGATGACAGACAAGCCGGACCTTGCCGGGGCGTGGAAGGCACAGGTCATCACCCTGTTTCCGCAGGCCTTTCCGGGGGTCTTGGGTGAAAGCCTGACGGGCAAGGCGCTTCAGGACGGGTTGTGGCAATTGGAGACCATCGACCTGCGCCCCTTTGGCATCGGCAAGCATCGCAATGTCGATGACACCCCGGCGGGCGGCGGCGCGGGCATGGTCCTGCGGGCTGATGTGCTGGGTGCCGCGATTACCGAGGCGCGGACCGGGGCGCGGGGCCGGATGCCCTTGGTTTACCTGTCGCCGCGCGGTGCGCCCTTTACGCAAACCATGGCCCGCAGGCTGGCCGCCTGTGATGGTGTCACCATGCTGTGCGGTCGCTTCGAAGGTGTGGATCAACGCGTTCTGGACCATTTTGATATCGAGGAAATCAGCCTTGGCGATTTCGTCCTGACCGGGGGCGAGATCGCGGCGCAGGCCATGCTGGATGCCACTATCCGCCTGCTGCCCGGGGTTCTTGGCAATGCCGCCTCGACCGAAGAAGAAAGCCACTCCAACGGGCTTCTTGAGCATCCGCAATATACCCGGCCGGCAAGTTGGGAAGGGCATGACATTCCCACGGTTTTGATGTCCGGCAATCACGGCGAGATTGAAAAGTGGCGCAAGGCCCAGTCAGAGGCCCTGACCCGCGCCCGCCGCCCGGACATGTGGGCCGCCTATGAGGCGCGCAAGACCCGCTAGCGTTCCAGCGCGCCTTTCCCGGCCATGATCTTGTCCCGGAACTTGGCAATCCTGTTGAAGCGGGTCGCAGAGGCCTTGGCACTGTTGAGGTTGTGCAGATAGCTGCGCTGCCGCCCCGGGGTCAGCGCATAAAACGCCTCGGCCAATTCCGGGTCGGCGTCCAGCGCCTCGGTCAGCTCGTCAGGCCATGGGATGTCACGCTCGACCTTTGGCGGCACGATCCCTGCCTCGGCATAGCCCATCGCCTCGGCCAGATAGGCGGCGATGATCGGCTCTTTCTCGATCACCTCGGCGGCAGAGGTCAGGCGGATCATGTCGGGGTTCTGCGTATTCTCGCCCTGACGTTCCAGTATCCCCTCGGGGTCTTTCATCAGCGCGGCCTTGAAAAAGGTCAGTCGGAAATCACCCCGAAATGCACCGATGATCACGATATTCCGGCCCGCGTGCATATAGCAGGGATGACCCCATTTCACGGTTTCCTCCAGCCCGGCGGCCAGACAAATGCGGCGTAACTCGTCCAGACCGGCAGACCAGATCCGGGCCGAACAATCCGGCGTGTCGAACCGTTTGCAGCGGCCGCAGCCCTTGGTGAAGAAATCCTCGATCTCGGTAATCATCTCAAACCGTCCCCCAGCGCAGCAAGAGCGCCTGTTGTAAATCGCGGGCTTTACGGTTCCAGGTTCGAACACCTGCCGGAACCTCGTCACCGGATCGTTTTGCCGCCTCTCGCCTGTCCAGATCGGCGGCGAAAATGGCAAAGGCCCGGTCCCCTCCGCCCTCGGTCCGGATATAGCCCGCAAGGGTCGACACGAAATTCAGCGTGCCGGTCTTGGCCACGATCTGCACCGGATGGTTCGGGATCGCGCGGTTGTCGGCATCGCGGATCGGGATATCCTTGAGAAGCGGGCGCAGCCTGCCCGCGACTTCGGGACGGGACAGGAAGCGGACCATGCCACTCGCGGTGATCCGGCTGTCATCGCCAAGGCCCGAGTGATCGACCATGCGGGCCGCGACGCCCTTGTCCGACAGAAGCCAGCGGTTCATCTCGGCCGCGGACGACCGGATCGTTCGCGCCATTCCGGTACGGGATTGGGTTGTCGTCAGGCCCAGAACCTCGGCCGTCAGGTTGACCGAGTATTTCAGCATATCCTGCGCGATCTCGGTCAGTGGCCCGCTGGTCAGGGTGGCAAGGACCGTCCCGACCGGAATGTCAGTGGCGCGCTCCGGGGCCGACAGGGTAATCCCATGGCTTCGGGCAAAGGTGCGGAAGACATCCCCCGCATAGAGTTCCGGGTGCCGCACCGGAAGCCAGCGGGCCCCGCCGTTGCCCAGCGCGCCGCGCGCCACGGTCCAGCGGTCCTCGGTCCCGCCATCTTCGTAGGTATAGACAGGCAGGTCCCGGTTGCGGACTTCCATCCGGGCCATGTGCACATCGGGGCGATATTTTTCGCTGCGGGCGTCCATCGTCACCCGATAATCACCACCGTTCCGCGCCCATTCAAAATGAACCCGGTTGAAATTCAGGTTCAGACCGGACAGCGCCGGGTTGTAGCCCAGATGCTCCATCTGATCGGGGTCGATCAGCGGCTGGTAGGGCAAGGCCCCGTTCCAGACCAAGAACCTGCCCCGCACTTCACGCAGCCCCGCCGCCTTGGTCCGGGCGGCGGCGTCGGCAAGATGATCAGTCAGCAGGGTCGGATCACCACCGCCCACCAAGATCAAATTACCATCTAAAATACCGTCCGAAATCGGCCCATCGGCAATTATCCGTGTAATGAACCGATGATCCGCCCCAAGATGTTCCAATGCGTATTGCGCGGTAAGAGACTTGCCCACGCTTGCCGGGGGCAATGGCCGGGCGCTGTTGTGCAGGTCGAAGGCCGCCCCGGTTTCAAGGTCCGCAACCGCGACACCAACCACCCCGCCAAGACCGGCACGGGCAACAACATCTGCGATGGCATCCCGGACAACCGGCACGGGCGCACCCGGCCGTGCGACCGGGCGCAGCGACCGCAGCGGCGGCTCGGCCAGGGCCGCAGTCGCAAGCGCAGAGGCAATCCCGCCAAGGGCGGCCCGACGAGTGAGGGTCGTTTTCATGTGTGCAGTCTAGGCAGGCGGCCCCAAAAACCGCAAGCGGGCTTAGCCCCAATCGCCCCGGTCACGGATCGCGGTCGAGCTTTCGGGGGTCATCGGCATGTTCAGGAAGGTCCAAGCCGGGGCCTCCGCCCGGCCCAGTTGCGCGGCAGCTTGCCCGTGCAGCCGGGCATCACGGTAGATCCGGGCCGCTTTGGACATGCGCGCCGCGATCCTGTCGCCGGGCCGGGCAAGGACACCGACCGGCACCCGGTGCATGATCTCTTCCCAATCTTGCCAGCGGTGGAACTGGGCGAGGTTATCCGCCCCCATCAACCAGACAAAGCGGACGCCGGGGTAGATCGCCTGCAACCGCGCCAGCGTTTCGGCGGTGTAGCGGGTGCCGATCCGCGCCTCGATATCGGTGACGGTGACACGGGGGTGGTCCATGATCTTGCGCGCCGCCGCCATGCGTGTGGCAAGCGGTGCGGGCCCGCGCGATTTGAGCGGGTTTCCCGGGCTGACCAGCCACCAGACACGATCCAGCCCGAACCGTTTCAACGCTTCGCGGGTGATATGGGCATGGCCCGGATGGGCCGGGTCAAACGACCCGCCCAGAAGTCCGATCACCTGACCGGGCCGCGCCACTGGAAAACCCTGCATTCCCTTGCCCTTACTGGTTCCGACCCAGCCTATAGCCTGTATCGGACAAAAGCGAAACGATCGGATTGCGGCGACCAGCAGGGGACATTGATGCTGCCCTGCCCACCGGTGAAGCGGATCAGCTCGCGGCCCGGCCCACCGGCGGCGGGCATCAGGCACAGGGCGACATCCAGATTGGCAGGGTGTCCCTTCGTCCCCTTCGGATAGGCCAGCAACAGGACGTGCCGCCCGTCCGGGGACGGATGCGGGAACCAGTCAACCGTCGGGCCGTCGGTCATCCGCTCCAACCCCGTGCCGTCTGGGTGCACGCGCCACAGGTCCACCTGTCCGTCTCGTTCCCCATTGAACCAGATCCAGTTGCCGTCCGGCGTGTAATCCGGCCCATCGACATGGTCGAATCCACCGACCAAAAGCCGTTCATCCGATCCGTCCAGCGCGCAGGTATAGGGCAGGATCGGGCCCCCGTCGCGGGCTGCAACATAGGTCAGCCGGGTCCCATCCGGCGACCAGCCGTGCCACCAGCTTGGGACTTGTTCCGTCACGCGGGCGGGCGTGCCGCCCCCGATGGGCAAAGTGTAGATACAACTGCCGTCGGTCACGCTGCTGTCGGAAATCACAAGGGTCCGGCCATCGGGCGATATCCCGTGGTCGTTGTTGCAGCGCACTGCCGTCCCCGTGTCGATCGGGATCAGCGCGGGGGCGTCAAGCGGCACCCGGAACAGCCGCCCGCCGCCATTGACGATCAGGTATCCGTCCGGGTGCCAGTTTGGTGCCTCGATATGCCCATCATGGGCCAGCAGGACGCTGACCCCCTCAGACAGATCAAACAGGCACAGTTCAGAAATCATTCGTCTATTTCAGCGGACTGCGCCCAAAGGTTGATCTTTTCCTCATCCGCGTATTCGTCGATCAGGGCCAGTTCCTGGGCTGTGAAGTCAAGGTTCCCGACCGCGCCTGCACAATCCACAACCTGGCTTGGCTTTGACGCGCCGATCAGGGCGCTGGTAATCCCGCCATCCCGCAGCACCCAGGCAATCGCCATCTGGGCAAGGGTCTGGCCGCGTGCTTCGGCGATCTCGTTCAGCTTGTTGAGGTTGGCCACTGCCCGGTCCGAGATCATCGTCGGGTCAAGGCTCTTGCCCTGCGTCGCGCGGCTGCCGTCCGGGATGCCGCCAAGATACTTCCGGGTCAGCATCCCCTGAGCCAGCGGCGTAAAGGCGATAGACCCAACGCCCAGTTCCGTCAGCGTGTCCTTCAACCCGTCCCGTTCGACCCAGCGGTTCAGCATGTTGTAGCTGGGCTGATGGATCAGGCAGGGGGTGCCAAGATCGTTCAGGATCGCCACCGCCTCGCGTGTGCGTTCGCTGTTGTAGCTGGAAATCCCGACATACAGCGCCCGGCCCGACCGGACGATGTAGTCCAGCGCGCCCATGGTTTCCTCAAGCGGGGTGTCGGGATCAAAACGGTGGGAATAGAAGATATCGACGTAATCCAGCCCCATCCGTTTCAACGACTGGTCGCAGGAGGCGATGAGGTATTTCCGGCTGCCCCATTCGCCATAGGGTCCGTCCCACATTTCGTATCCGGCTTTGGACGAGATAATCAGTTCGTCCCGGTAAGGTTTCAGATCTTCCGCCATGATCGACCCGAATGCACGTTCCGCCGACCCCGGCGGCGGGCCGTAGTTGTTGGCAAGATCGAAATGGGTGATCCCGTGGTCAAATGCCGTCAGGCAGATATCGCGTTTGACCTGATGGGGCGTGTCGTGGCCGAAGTTGTGCCACAGGCCCAGCGATACGGCGGGCAGTTTCAGGCCGGAGTTGCCACAGCGGCGATAGACCATCCGGTCATAGCGGTTTTCGGCGGCGGTATAGGGCATCGGAGTCCTCCTTGATTTGGGGACATCTAGACACCTGTTAGCGGCAACAGTCAAACCGCGCGGCAGGACCGGCAACCGATTGCCCCCGCCCCCCTTGATCGCTATCTAGGGCCAAACCGAAATTCCCTGACGGAGCCGCAATCCAATGGCAAACTACCAGTTCGTTTACTTCATGGACGGCGTGTCCAAGACCTACCCCGGCGGCAAGAAGGTGTTCGAAAACATCCGCCTGAACTTTCTGCCCGGGGTGAAGATCGGTGTCGTCGGCGTCAACGGCGCCGGTAAATCCACCCTGCTGAAGATCATGGCCGGCATGGACAAGGATTTCACGGGCGAGGCATGGGCCGCCGAGGGCGCCAAGGTTGGCTACCTGCCACAGGAACCGCAACTGGACGAGAGCCTGAACGTCCGCGACAACGTCATGCTGGGCGTGGCCGCGAAGAAGGCCAAGCTGGACCGCTACAACGAACTGGCGATGAACTACAGCGACGAAACCGCCGACGAGATGGCCCAGTTGCAAGACCAGATCGACGCGGAAAACCTGTGGGATCTCGACAGCCAGATCGACATCGCGATGGAGGCGCTGCGCTGCCCACCGGACGATGCCAATGTTTCTACCCTGTCGGGCGGGGAACGGCGCCGGGTCGCCCTGTGCAAGCTGCTTCTTGAAGCGCCCGACATGTTGCTTCTCGACGAACCGACCAACCACCTTGACGCGGAAACCATCGCCTGGCTGCAACAGCACCTGATCGACTACAAGGGCACGATCCTGATCGTGACCCACGACCGGTATTTCCTTGATGACATCACCGGCTGGATCCTTGAACTCGACCGGGGCCGGGGCATCCCGTACGAGGGCAACTATTCCGCCTGGCTGGAACAGAAGGCCAAGCGGCTGGAACAGGAAGCCCGCGAGGACAAGGCCAAGCAGAAGACGCTGGAACGCGAACTGGAATGGATGCGCGCCGGGGCCAAGGCCCGTCAGGCCAAGCAGAAGGCCCGTATCAACGCCTATAACGAACTGGCCAGCCAGTCCGAGCGGGAAAAGGTCAGCCGCGCCCAGATCGTCATCCCCAACGGCCAGCGGCTTGGCGGCAAGGTGATCGAGGTCGAAGGGCTGAAGAAGGCGATGGGCGACAAGCTTCTGATCGAAGACCTGTCGTTCGACCTGCCGCCGGGCGGCATCGTCGGCGTGATCGGCCCCAACGGCGCCGGGAAATCGACCCTGTTCCGGATGCTGACCGGTCAGGAACAGCCGGATGAAGGCACGATCACGCTGGGCGAAACCGTACAGCTGTCCTACGTTGACCAGTCGCGCGATGCGCTTGATCCCAATGCGACCGTCTGGGAGGAAATCTCGGGCGGGGCCGAGTTGATCAAGCTGGGCGACGCCGAGGTCAACAGCCGCGCCTATTGCGGGTCGTTCAACTTCAAGGGCGGCGATCAGCAGAAAAAGGTGGGCCTCTTGTCGGGCGGGGAACGCAACCGCGTCCACATGGCCAAGCTGCTGAAAGAAGGCGGCAACGTCCTGCTGCTTGACGAACCGACCAACGATCTGGACGTGGAAACGCTGCGGGCGCTGGAAGATGCGTTGGTGGATTTCGCGGGCTGCGCCGTGGTCATCTCGCACGACCGTTTCTTCCTTGACCGGGTCTGCACCCACATCCTCGCCTTCGAGGGCGAGGCGCATGTGGAATGGTTCCAGGGCGATTTCACCGCTTATGAGGAAGACAAGAAACGGCGGCTGGGGCCGGACGCGCTGGAACCGAAGCGGATCAAGTACAAGAAATTCACGCGCTGATCCGATCAGATTGCAGAATTCGAGGGGCGGCCAATGGCCGCCCTTTTTGCACGACCAACAGGAGGCACGCGCCCGCACGGGTGGGCGTGGAACACGCCCGCCATGGGGCGGGCGGGCGTGTGCCGGGCCGCTAGGCGTCCCGGCGAGACTAGCCTGACACTGGTCTTGGCCGCCCCTCGTCGTCGATCGCGACGAAGGTGAAGGTGCCTTCGGTGACCTTTTCCTCTTCGAACCCTGCAAGGTGGCGCAGCGCCCAGGCCTCAATATGGATACCCATCGACGTGCGCCCGACCCGTTCGACCGTGGCATAGACCGACAGCACGTCGCCCACCCGCACCGGCCGGATGAACTGCATCGCATCAACGGCGACAGTGGCGACCCGGCCCTTGGCCCGTTCCCGCGCGACGATCCCGGCGGCGATGTCCATCTGCGACATGACCCAACCGCCGAAGATATCGCCGTTCACATTCACATCATTGGGCCGCGCGGGCACTTTCAGGACGGGCGGGGCCTTGGGCGGTGTATCGGACATGGGTGGGCCTTTCGGACGGGTTTCACCCCGTCAGGATCGGCGGTTCAGTCGGCGGGGGCAAGGGGGCTGTCGTCGGGCTCTACCACCCGCGCCCCGATCTGCCGCAGCCAATCATCGACCAGCGCGACCTCGGCGGGCGTCAGCCGTTGGTGCCGGGGATAGCGCGGCGCGGCGCGGTCCATCAGGATCGGCGCGTCCCAGCCATGGGTGGTCTCAAAAAACCGTTCGACCGCCGCCTGCCCCAGCGTGTGCAGAAACCCCTGCACCACAACGTCGAGATAGGACAGGTAGACCGGATGGGTCAGTGTCGGCGCGGCAAGGTGCCCCTCTTCCACCTGATAGACGGCGGTTTCCCCACGGTCCCCGTCATGGTCGACTAGATGGGACACGTCGCGCCGGGCATAGGCCCGTTCGCGCAGGTCCAGCGCCGCCCAATCGGCCCCCGGAACGGCGGCGATCACCCCGTCGATCACTGTCGCATCGCAGGGTTCGACCGACAGGAAGGCCGCGGGCCGCAGCGAGGTATGCCGCCACACCCGCCGCCAGCCGCGCAGCCGCGCGGGCCGGGCGTCGGGGTAGTCATGGGTCGCGAGGTTCACAAGCGACCCATAGCCGAAGAATCGTAGGTGTCCGTTCATTCCCGCGCCCTTAGCACCTGTGCCGGTTTCGCGCCAAGGGATCGCAGCGCAAACCCAAGCCCCGCCAGCATCGTGGCAAGGATACCCCCGATAACGATCCAAAGCGCGTTGCCCCAAATCACTGTGAAGTCGCTTTCCATGATAAAGGTCATCACCGCCCATCCCCCGGCGATCCCTGCAAAGAGCGCCACTGCGCCCGCTGCCGCGCCGAGCAGGGCCGCCCGCAGGGCAAAGGATGACAGGATGCGCGCCCGCGTGGCGCCAAGGGTCTTCAGAACCGCCGCTTCATAGGTGCGGGCCTGTTCACCCGCCGCCGCTGCACCGATCAGCACAAGGAACCCGGTGACCAGCGTGGCAAGTGCCCCATATCGGACCCCGGCGGCGATCCCCTGCACCAGTTCCATCACCTGCCCGATGGCATCGCGGATGCGGATTGCGGTGATATTGGGATAGGCCCCGGCAAGGTCACGCAGGATCGCCGCCTCGGCCTCGGGTTCGGAATAGACGGTGGCGATCCAGCTGTGCGGCGCCCCTTGCAGCGCGCCGGGGTTCATCAGCATGACAAACCCGATCCCCATGGTTTCGAAATTCACCTCGCGGAAGCTGCTGATTGTTGCGGTGATATCGCGGCCAAGGATGTTGACGGTGATGGTGTCGCCGATGCTCAGGCCGATTTCTGCCGCTTCCTCGGCCGAGAAGCTGACCAGCGGCGGGCCGTCATAATCGCGCGGCCACCAGTCGCCTTCGGTCACGGTGGTGTCTTCCGGGATGCCGGCGGAATAGGTCACACCCCGGTCGCCCCGGATCACCCAATGGCCGCCTGCGACCTCTTCGGCCGGTTGGCCGTTGATCCGCGTGATGATGCCGCGCAGCATCGGGGCCGCGTCCACATCGCTGACCGCCGGGTCGTCGGCCAGCCGTGCCTTGAACCCGTCGATCTGGTCGGGCTGAATGTCGACGAAGAAATAGGACGGCGCGACGGCGGGCAATTCATCGGCAAAGGCGTTGCGCAGGTTGCCGTCGATCTGCCCGACCGAGGCCAGCACCGCCAGCCCCAGCCCCAGCGACAGAACGACCGAGGTGGTTTCCCCGCCCCGCGCCCCGATAGCACCCAGCGCCAACCGCAGCGCGGGCCGCCCCCGTGCCGCCCGCCCGCTGCGCCGCGCCACGATGCGGGCCAGCACGGCGGTGAAGGCCAGAACCAGCAGCGCGCCTGCGATCCCGCCCGCCGTCCAGAGCGTGAGGAAGGCCGTGCCCGACAACCAGACCGCTGCCCCCAGCAAGACCGCCAACAGCCCGACCGTGAGCCAGACCCAGCGCCAGCGCGGTAGGGCCCGCCCCGCCGCCACGGCATCGCGGAACAGGGTCGCGGCGCGGATGTCCTCGGTCCGGGCCAGCGGCCAAAGGGTGAAGATCGCCGCGGCCATGACGCCATAAAAGGCGGCCTCGACCAGCGGGCCGGGGTAGAGGGCGAATTCGGCGGGGACCGGCAACTGCGCAAGGATCAGGGGCGCGAACAAGAGCGGCAGGCCAGCCCCGAGGATCAGGCCCAGCGCGACCCCGAGGATTGTCAAAACGCCGATCTGAATCGCGTAGGTCTGAAAGATCACGGACCGGGTCGCGCCAAGCGTCTTCAATGTGGCGATGGTTTCGGTCTTGCGCGACAGGTAGGCGCGGACCGCGGCAGATACCCCGACCCCGCCGACCGCCAGCCCTGACAGCCCCACGAGGATCAGGAAGGCCCCGATCCGGTCGACGAACCGTTCGGCCCCGCCTGCCCCCCGGCGGCTGTCGCGCCAGCGCATCCCGTCATCGCGGAACTGGTCTTCGGCCTGCTGTTCCAGCGCGGCAAGGTCGGTGCCATCGGGCAGATCGAGCCGGTAGTCGGTGGAAAAGAGTGTGCCCTCGGCAATCAGCCCTGAATTGGCAAGATCACGTGTCAGAACCAGCGTGCGCGGCCCAAGCCCGAAACCCGCCGAAGCGTTGTCGGGGTAGCGGTCGAGGATTGCCGACAGGACAAATATCTGGTTGCCCAGCTTGAACTGGTCCCCGGGGGCAAGGCCCAGGCGGTCGGCCAGAACCCGCTCCATCGTGCCGCCGGGCAGCCCGTCCACCCCGGCAAAAGCGGCGGCAAGGTCCATCGGCGGGTCCAGCCGCACAGCCCCCACCAAGGGATAGGCATCATCCACCGCGCGCACCTGTGTCAGCGCCCGTTCGGGACCGCTGTCGCGGTCGACGACGACCATGGACCGGAAATCTACGGTTTCGGACAGACGATCCGAAACGCTTTCAAGGAAGGCGCGCTCCTCGTCGCGGGCGAAACGATAGGTGAAATTGGCTTCGGCATCGCCCCCCAAAAGCGCCGCGCCTTCGGTCTGAAGTCCGGTCGTGATGGCGGTGCGGACGCTGCCCACGGCGGCAATCGCCGCAACGCCCAGCGCCAGACAGGCAAGAAATATCCGGAACCCGCGCAACCCGCCGCGCAATTCGCGCCGGGCCAGCCGGGCCGAGAGGCGCAGGGTCATTCGGCGGCCCTCGCCTGATCCTGGGTGTCGATCCGCCCGTCGCGCAGCCGGATCACCCGGTCACAACGCCGTGCCAGTTCGTTTGAATGGGTCACCATCACCAGAGACGCGCCGTGCCGGTCGCGCAGCCCGAACAACAGGTCGACAATCGCCTGTCCGTTCGCCTCATCCAGGTTGCCGGTGGGTTCATCGGCCAAAAGGATGCGCGGACGCGGCGCCGCCGCGCGGGCCAGCGCCACGCGCTGCTGTTCGCCGCCTGACATCTGGCTGGGATAGTGGTCGGCCCGGTTGGCAAGCCCGACGGCATCAAGTTCCGCCGCCGCCCGGTCAAATGCATCCGTAACCCCGGCCAGTTCCAACGGCGTCGCCACGTTTTCCAGCGCGGTCATCGTGGGGATCAGGTGGAAAGACTGGAACACCACCCCCATATTATCTCTGCGAAACCGGGCAAGCTGGTCTTCGGACATGGTTGTCAGGTCATGGCCCAGCGCCCGCACGGACCCGCCGGTGGCCTGTTCCAGCCCGCCCATCAGCATGAGGAGCGATGATTTGCCCGACCCGCTTGGCCCGATCAGACCGAGGCTTTCCCCTTCCTTCACCTCCAGCGAAATGCCATGCAGGATTTCGACCGGTCCGGCGTTGCCCTTCAAGGTCAGCGCGGCGTCGGTCAGGGAAAGGATGGGGTCAGACATGAAACGGGCCTTCAACAATTTGGTCTCTCTTGGATATGGGGCGGCGCGCGGCCTGCGCAAGTTTCCATTTCTGCTCATCCCCCTTGCCGCCGCCGCACAGGCCGAGGATCTGACCATCGCTGCGCTTGGGGACAGTCTGACCCAAGGCTATGGCCTGCCGGTTAACGAAGGCTTCGTGCCGCAGATGCAGGCCTGGCTGGATGCGCAGGGGGCGGGGATCACGCTGATCAACGCGGGCGTGTCGGGCGACACGACGGCGGGCGGGTTGGCACGCGTCGGCTGGACCCTGACGCCGGATGTGGATGGGATGATCGTGGCGCTGGGGGGCAATGATTTTCTGCGCGGCGTCGCGCCCGAAGTCAGCCACGCCAATCTGGACGGCATTCTTCAGGCGGCCGAGGGGGCGGGCGTCGGTGTCATGCTGGTCGGCCTTGAGGTGTCGAACAACTATGGCCCCGACTACAAGGCGGCCTTTGACGGGATGTATCCGGATCTTGCCGCCCAATACGGTGCAACCTTCTACCCCACCTTTTTCGAGGGGCTGCTGACCGAAGGCGACATGGCCGAGGCGCGCGCCGCCTATCTTCAGCCCGATGGGCTGCACCCGAACGCCGAAGGAGTCGTGCAAATCGTGGCCCATATGGGACCGGTCCTGCTGGAATTTGCCGAAGGGCTGCGCGCCGGTCAGTAGGCCTCGCTTTTCAGGATGGCGCGGTAGGTGTAGCTTTCCTTGATCGCGCCCTCCGGGCCGGGCACGAAATTCGGGTCCATCGGAAGGCAGCCGATGCCGCAGACCTGAAAGGCGATCATCTCCGAACTGTCGATATACCACAGCCGCCCACCGGGCGTGGCGACCCAGCCGTCGATCCCATCTTCTTCGTCAGTTTCCATATCGGTCGACGAAGGCACTTCTGAATCGTAGTCGGGGCTATAGGTGGAATGGGTGTGGAACGAGGCGATCACCTCCATCCCCGCGGGCCAATTGGGAAGATAACAGGCGGCTTCCTCCCCCTCCATGATCCGGGTGATGTCCAATTCGCCGGCGCGGTTATAGCCGACGTAGCCGCATAATTCCTTGTTCAAGGCAAAGGACCGTTCCTGAATTCGGGAAAACACCTTGGTGATAAAGGTGATCTCTTCCTCGATCGGAAGGGTCTGGGCGGCTACGGGCGTGGCCAGCAGGGCCGCCGCAATCAGGGGGGCAAAACGAAACATGGGCCCGAGTTTCCCCGGACCCATGCCTCAGATCAAGTCTTTCGCGATCAGGCGAGAGAAATGTTAACCGCCGACTCGCGGCCGTCACGGCCGGCTTCGATGTCGAAGGTCACTTTCTGGTTGTCAGCCAGGCCTTCAAGGCCCGAACGCTGAACGGCAGAGATGTGCACGAACACGTCTTTGCTGCCGCCCTCGGGGGCGATGAAGCCATAGCCTTTGGTGGTGTTGAACCATTTCACGGTGCCGTTGGCCATCTGTAGTCTCCTTAGTTTAACCGCTCGCACGATGCAGCGGGTCGGCTCGTCAGTCGCTGATCGAAGAACTGAGGCCGTTGGTCGGAGACAGGGTCGATAGTGGTAACGTCGCGGGAAACGATATGGGGGCAGATCGGATTCGTATCAAGGGGTTTGTCACAACTTGACAGAGAACGGGGCGAGCGCCATATGCGCTCAAACCCCTTGTGAGCCTCGCGAAACGCGCCATGCGCCTGCCCCTGTCCTAGACAACCGACTGTCCCGACCGTCACTGTCTTTTGCCCTTTTTGCAGGCCCCTCATGTCCCCCATTCCGAATGGATCGTCCGGCGATCTGAATGCTGACCGGCGGCTTATGTTCGCTGATGCGCTTCTTGCCGAAGGCGACCCGGCCGCCGCTGCCGCGCTGATGTCCGAAACCCTTCCCGACTTCCCGGACTGGGTGGCGGGCTGGATGCGTCTGGGCGAAATGGCCGAAGCGGCAGGCGATACATCGCAGGCCATTGCGGCCTATGAAACCGCCCTGCGCCTTGACCCGGCGGACCTGCATGGCGCCGGGTTGCGCCGCGACCTACTGCGCCCCGTGCCGGTGGCAGAGCAGATGCCCCCCGCCTTTGTCGAGGCGCTGTTCGATCAATATGCCCCCGGCTTTGACCGGTCTCTAGTCGACGGGCTGGCCTACTCCGGGCCCGAACAGCTGGCCGCCTGCCTGCCCGGCCCCTATGCCCGGGCGCTGGACCTTGGCTGCGGCACCGGGCTGATGGGCGCGGCGATCCGGGATCGCTGCACATGGCTGGAAGGATGGGATATCTCGGCCGGGATGCTGGAACGGGCGCGGGCCAAGGCGATCTATGACCGGCTGGACAAACAGGACATCGGGGCGCTGACCCCGGTGCACCCACAGTTCGATCTGATCGTGGCCGCGGACGTGTTCATCTATCTCGGCGCGCTTGAACGGATCATAGGCTGGGTCGCGGCGGCACTGGCGCCGGGCGGAACCTTTGCCTTTACCGTCGAGGCGACGGAGGACCCCGGATTTATCCTGCGCCCATCCCGACGATACGCACATGGTCAGGCCTACCTGTCTGAACTTCTGGCGACCGCCGGGTTTGTCGGGATGACGATGGACCGGCGCGTCCTACGCAAGGATCGGGGCGAGGATGTCGAGGCCCTGATCGTGACCGCGAAGGCCCCGGTCCGGCGTCGAGACACCACCGGCGAGGAGGCCGAATTCGCCTGAAGACTTGAACGGTCTTCCGTGAATTCATATCCTGATTTCAAGATGTGTTATGGAGGCCAGGATGGCTGGACTGAAGATGACCTGTTTCGATTGCGGGCAGGTGAACCGGGTGCCAGAAGACAAGCTGTCGGCAGGGCCGAAATGTGCTGCCTGTGGTGCAAAACTGATCACCGACAAGGCGGTCGAGATCGATCTGGCGACCCTTCAAAAGGCCGCCAAGACCGACGATGTGCCATTGGTCGTGGATTTCTGGGCGCCGTGGTGTGGCCCCTGCCGGATGATGGCGCCCGAGTTTTCAAAGGCCGCGGCGACCCTGAAGGGCAAGGCCCGGCTGGTGAAGCTGAACACCGAGGCCGACCAGAAGGCGGGCATGGTCTATGGCATCCGTGGCATCCCGACGATGGTCAAGTTCAAGGGCGGGCGCGAGGTGAACCGGCAATCGGGCGCGGTTCCGGCACAGGCCATCGTGTCGTTTTCGCAGGGATAACGAAAAAGGGCGGCCCAGTGGCCGCCCTTTTCAATCTCTCCGTTCCCTTTCGGGAAAGGTTTAGGCCAGCGCCAGGTTGATCGCGCTTTCGCGGCCGTCACGGCCGGATTCGATGTCGAAGGTAACCTTCGCGCCATCGGCCAGACCGGTCATGCCGGAACGCTCAACGGCGGAGATGTGCACGAACACGTCCTTGCTGCCGCCTTCGGGCTCGATGAAGCCGAAACCTTTGGTGGAGTTGAACCATTTCACGGTGCCATTAGCCATCGTGTGTCTTCCTTATATGTTTGCCACCCGCGGAAGTGCGGTAGCCCGGCTTGGTCAGTCTCAGATCGAAGAACTGTAAGCCGATGAAGGAAGACAGGGTCGAGATAGAATAACGGTTGCAGGGCGCGTATGGGGCACCGACGACGATATAGCAAGACAATTCGACGGGGCTGCGGGGACCGGCGGTGTTCCGCTACCAGTCGACCTGCGCCCCGGCATAGTCAAAGAACCCACCGGTCTGATCCGGTGAAAGTGCGTCCAAGACAGCCACAAGGTTGGCCGCTGCGGTATCCGCGGGAACGGTCTTGTGCCGACCGGCGTATCGGGCTGTGAAAGGTGTTTCAACGGTGCCGGGGTGCAACGCGACGCAGATCGATTGCCGTTGCGTGCGCCGCAGTTCGATGGACGCGCCGCGGACGATCTGGTTCAGCGCCGCCTTGGACGCCCGGTAGCTGTGCCAACCGCCGATCCGGTTGTCCCCGATCGACCCTACCCGCGCGGACAGCACACCGACCCGACAGGTCCGGTCCTTGGGCAACAGGCGCGGCAGGGCCTTGAGTAGAAGAGCCGGGCCAATGGCGTTGACCGCGAAGACCTGCGCCATCTGCTCAGCGTCAATTGCCGAGAGCGATTTTTCCGGGGTTCCTCCCGTGGTGGCCAGCGCCCCGGTCGCCACGAAAACCGTATCAAACACCCCGGACAGCGTGCCCATCGCCGCGTCAATCGAGGGGGGATCAAGCAGGTCCAGCCCGTGTTCGCTGCGGGACAGGCCCAGCACCTCTGCCCCCTGCCCACGCAAATGATGGCACAGTGCGGCGCCTATGCCGCCGCTTGATCCGATGACAAGGGCGCGGTTCATGGCGGAGGAGCTAGCGGCCTTCGCGCCCAGATCAAGCCTTGGCAAACCGGCCGCCGAAAGTGCATGCTTGCCCGATGCAAAAGCCGATCATTTACCACATCCCCGTTTGCCCCTTTTCCCAAAGGATTGAAATTCTTCTCGAACTCAAGGGCCTGCGCGATGCTGTCGATTTCCATGTCGTCGACATCACCAAACCGCGCGAAGACTGGCTCTTGCAGAAAAGCCGGGGAACGACGGCCCTGCCTATTATGGAGACAGAGGACGGCAAGATCCTGAAGGAAAGCCTTGTCATCCTGCGCTACATCGAAGAACGGTTTCCCGATCCCGCCGTTGCCCGGACCGATCCCTATGAGCGGGCGGTGGAACGGTTCTTCATCACTGGCGAAGGCCCGTTTGGCATGGCTGGCTATGTGATGGTGATGAACCGCGACCGCGCCAAGACGGAAGAAAAGCGCGAGGCGCTTCTGGCCCGCTATCGCTGGATGAACGATCAGCTGATGCAGCATAACCCAGATGGCCTATGGCTGTTCGACCAGTTTGGCCTTGCCGAATGTGTCTATACCTCGCTGATGATGCGGTTCTGGTTCCTTGACTACTACGAGGGGTTCGAATTGCCCAAAGGCCCAGACTACGACCGGGTCGCGCGTTGGCGCGATGCCTGCCTTGCCCATCCTGCCGCGCAACAGGTCAGCTTCGACGAGATCGTGAAACTGTACTACGACTATGCAATCGGGGCCGGGAACGGTGCCCTGCCCGAAGGCCGCAACCGGTCAAGTTTCGTGTTTGATCCCGACTGGCGCGGACGCCCGATGCCACCGAAAGATAAATACGACAGGATCGCCACGGACGCGGAACTCGGCCTCGTCTGACACTTTTGGTCTTTTCCTCGGGAAAACTTGTCGTATAGTCCGGCCCCATGACCAAGGACGCCCATATCCCCACTTCGGCCCGTGACGGGCTGCGTCTGCTGGAGCTGCTTCTTAGCCGCCTCTGAGCGTGCCATTCGGCGCGACCGCTCAGAGGGGACAATCGCGCCGGACTACACCCAAGGCTAAGAAACAACAGGACTACAAACATGACCGACAAGAACCGTGTGTTGATTTTCGACACGACGCTTCGCGATGGGGAACAATCCCCCGGCGCGACCATGACCCATCAGGAAAAGCTCGACATCGCCGAGATGCTGGACGACATGGGCGTAGACATCATCGAAGCGGGCTTTCCCATCGCTTCCGAAGGGGATTTTCGCGCCGTTTCCGAAATTGCGGAGCGGTCGAAACAATCGACCATTTGTGGGCTGGCCCGTGCCAACCTCAAGGATATCGACCGCTGCTGGGAAGCGGTGCGCCATGCGAAATCACCGCGCATCCACACCTTTATCGGCACTTCGCCCCTGCACCGCGCCATTCCGAACCTGACCCAGGATGAAATGGCCGAGAAGATCCATGAAACCGTGACCCATGCCCGCAATCTTTGCGACAACGTGCAGTGGTCACCGATGGATGCGACCCGGACCGAATGGGACTATCTGTGCCGAGTGGTCGAGATTGCGATCAAGGCCGGTGCGACCACGATCAACATCCCCGATACCGTCGGTTATACCGCGCCAGCTGAAAGCGCCGACCTGATCAAGCGGCTGATCGACACAGTGCCCGGTGCGGACGAGATCATTTTCGCCACCCATTGCCACAACGACCTTGGCATGGCGACGGCCAACGCGCTGGCCGCCGTTGCCGGCGGCGCGCGGCAGATCGAATGCACGGTCAACGGGCTTGGCGAACGGGCGGGCAACACCGCATTGGAAGAGGTGGTGATGGCGTTGAAAGTGCGCCACGACATCATGCCGTGGCACACGGGCATCGACACCACCAAGATCATGAACGTCAGCCGCAAGGTCGCCACGGCATCCGGCTTCGCGGTGCAGTTCAACAAGGCGATCGTCGGCAAGAATGCCTTTGCCCATGAAAGCGGCATCCATCAGGACGGGATGCTGAAGAACCGCGAGAACTTTGAAATCATGCGGCCCGAGGATATCGGCCTGTCCGGCACCTCCTTGCCCTTGGGCAAGCATTCCGGCCGTGCGGCGCTGCGCGACAAGCTTCAGCACCTCGGGTTCGAGGTGGGCGACAACCAGTTGAAGGATATCTTTGTCCGGTTCAAGGAACTCGCCGACCGCAAGAAAGAAGTGTTCGACGACGACATCATCGCGCTGGTCCGGGTTGGTGAGGATGCCGAGAATGACGCGCTGAAGCTTGTGTCGATGCGGGTTGTCTGCGGCACCGGCGGCCCGGCGGAATCCACCGTTGAAATGGAGATTGACGGCAAGGATGTGTCGGCCACCGCGCATGGTGACGGGCCGGTCGATGCGACGTTCAAGGCGATCAGAGTCCTGCACCCCAACAGCGCCCATCTGGAGCTGTATCAGGTGCACGCCGTGACCGCGGGCACCGACGCGCAGGCCACCGTTTCGGTCCGGCTGGAAGAGGATGGCAATATCGCCACAGGCCAATCGGCGGACACGGATACGGTCGTCGCCTCGGCCAAAGCCTATATCCACGCGCTCAACCGGCTGTTGGTGCGGCGCGGCAAAACCGGCGAGGACCACAAGGAAATCAGCTATCGCGATCTGGCCTAGGCCGGGTTCGATGCGAAAGACCGGGGCGGCCATTGGGCCGCCCCTTGCATCTCAAAGCTCCAGAAAGTCGCGATAGTAGCGACGCAGGAACAGTATCCCCAGAACCGCCAGCACAAGAGCGATCCCAACCACATATCCGACCGAAATATAGTCGGGCCGGTAGCTGTAATAGAAACCAGTCCGGGACAAGGCCATGATGTGAACCAGCGGGTTCCATTCCAGCCAACTGCTAAAGGGTTCGGGAAACCGTTCGATCAGGAAGATCACGTTCGAAACAAAAATCAGCGGACGAGTCAGCACGCCCCACAAAGACCGCCAGATCGGAAAGCGCGTCATCAAGACCGCGTTCTGAAGGCCGACACCGAGGCCCAGCAGGACGGCAAGGCCGAAAGACAACAGGATTGGCGGAACGTCCAGAATGGTCCGCGTGTCATAGACGCCAAGGATAAAGGCCAGAATCAGCATGCTGACCAAGGCCCGCGTCAGGACCGTCAGGATCAGCCGGGCAAGGATCGCATCCATGAACGTGACGCGCGGATAGCTGAGCAATTGCCGCGAATAGCTTATCGACTGAGCGGTCTTGTTGGCCACATCCGTGTAAAGGAGGAAAGGCAGAAAGCCCGAGGCCATGAAGATCGCGAAGTTGGTGCCAAGAGCAGGAGTTCGAAACCCGACCGAGAAGATCAACGCCAGAACGAGGATCATCGCCGCAGGTTCAATAACGGCCCATGCATACCCCCCCCAATGCCGCCCATAGGTCGAAGACATCTCTCGTAGAACGAGCGCACCTATCGCGCGGCCGGTGGCGAAACGCGGCAGGTGGTTCACAGGTCGCAAAGGTGGCGTGTTTTCCAATGATCGGTCTTTCCTGACACCGTTCAGGCAGCATCACAGGTCCGGCGATGAAACTCAATATTCCGGTGGCGGCAAACCGCCTTGGTCACCGGGGCGGCCTGCCTTGACAGGATCAAGGGGGGCTGTCAGGTCTGACCAGCGAAACTGTAAAGTTGATGACTGATGGACCGGTCGCCGAAAGGTGGAGTGGTGGAATTTACCGAGTATCCCGCAACAATCGAACGCCGTGCCGTGATCCTTCACCTTGACCGTGCGGGAAGTAGCAGAACGGCCAAGAGTTTTGAGAAGCTGTATGAAAAGATTGTGGAAAACGGTTTCGTTTCTGTGCAGCGGGCAGAGATCAAGGGCGGGGATGCACAGGATGTCCTGACCCGGTGCGAAGAAGCGCTTGGGCAGTTTCGCAGGTCGCTCGCAGGAAGTGGAAGCAGGCTCTATGTGATGGCCTATTCCGACCTTGCCGCCGTCGCGCTGGACCTTTTGCGCAGGCACCCCGGTCGCGAAAGTGGCGTGATCCTTATCAGCCCGACCCTGGATGCAGGGCCTACCGGCGGCCACATGCCGTGGTCAGGGGCTGAGAACCCTTTGACCAGCAGCCCGACGGGAATGCCCTTCCGTCTGCTGCTTTTGCAGGGACGGGCCGACCAGATCGCGGACCCTGACCTTGCACGGCGTTTCGTGACATCCTGGGCGCCGGGAACTGCCCGCCTGATCGAGGTTCCGCAGGCAACCCACCAGTCCATCCTTTCGTCCAAGACGATCGAGACGCACGCCGGTCCGATCCTTGATATGGTCCTGAAGACCTTCCCACCGGAAGTTTCGCAGCTGCCGGAGGGTACCAGTATCCTTTACGGGATCGGCGCGCAGAAAGCCGGCACCAGCTGGCTGTATGATTTCCTGAAGGGCCATCCCGAATGCCATGTTCCGGAACAGAAGGAACTCCATTACTTCGACGTGCTCTACGGCAAGAACGAAGAAGTCCACAGAGACCGTCAGCTTGACAGCATCAGGGAGGCTGCGGCCCGCATCGCCCCACCCTTTGAAATGCAGGACGACATGGATCTCTTGAAGATTCAGACCTGGGCGCGTCACCTCCGGATCTATGCGGACAAGCCAAGAGTTTTCCGGCGATATGTCGAGTATTTGACGGAGGGCCGGAACAAGGAACCACTGCTGACGGACATTACCCCGTCCTACATGACCCTTGATGCCGAAACTTTCCGCACGATGGACCGGATCGGCACGGCCCGGTTCCTGTTCCTTCTCAGGGACCCGGTTGACCGTCTTTGGTCCCAGATCCGGATGAATATCGCGAACGAAGGCGATGCCCTCACCTCGGACGCGTTCGAGATGGCCTGCGCCGCCCGCGCGATGCAGATTTGCGCAAACGGGAACGTTCATCGAATTCCGCGCGCAGACTACGACCGGACGATCCGGGAGTTGGAATGGGCTATTCCGGCAGAGCGGATCAAATACGTATTCCACGAACCGACTTTCAGTCAGGCCACGGCGGACGAGATATGCGATTTCGCCGGTATTTCCCGACAGGCCATCCAGCCGCCCCGCGACGATCTGCGTGGGCGCGATGCCTCACTTCCCGCCGATATCGAGGCGATGCTGCACGAGGCGCTCGCTCCGCAATACCGGGCCATGACTGCCCGGTTCGGGACCTTGCCAGACAGTTGGCGGGGACTGCCCGCGCCCCGGCCGAGTCGGCCGATCAATTCAACGCCACTGCCGAGCGGCAATGCTGCCCCGACCCTCGCCTTCCTCCATATCCCCAAGACCGCCGGGATGTCGGTTATCTCGGAGATCCGCCGGATCGTGGGCGACAAGAACTCCAGCCCGATCACCTTGCACACGCAGGCGAAGGGAGGGCCGCAAATGCCTGCGGGCTACAGGTTCTATTCCGGGCACCTGGATTGGGACGAGGTTGATAACCTGCCCGAGAACCGGTTTGTATTCACGATCTTGCGCGATCCAAAGGAACGGATCGCATCGTTCTATTTCTATTCCCTGCGAGAGGCCGAGAAATGTTCGGCCGAGGACCTGCAAAGACCAGATCGCACCAATATGCGGCTCATCTCGACGCTGTCGGCGGATGACTATTTCTTTGGCGGGACGGCGGATTGGCAGAGGTTTATCCGCGATCAATATGACAATTTTTATTGTAGCTACCTAGCAACCCGAAAGATGCGCGCCTCGGGCCGGATGGAGGGGCTTTCGACCGATGAACAGGTGCAGCTTGCCCTGCGCAACTGCGACAAGATCGACCGGATCTACATGCTTGATGACCTCGGACCGCTGGAACAGGATCTTGAAGAAATCCTTCAAGAACCGGTGCGGCTGCGCAAGACGTTCAAGAACGCCGGCCCCAAGGCCGGCAAGGCAAGCCGATGGACCGAATTGGCGGCCCGATTTGAACGCGACGACAGCCTCGGGCGCCTCGAACGGTTCACCCAGCATGACAGCGCCCTGATCCGGGCGATGGGTTTTGGCGGCAAGGATGACTAGCCAGCACACTTGCGGGGTTCTACTATCGCGGGGCCCGAGTGGGTCAATACGCCAGGAAGGTAGCACGTGACAGCCTCTTCAGACGATCAACCCAAGCCGCCGCGGACCGCCGCGACAGACCCTCGTGCAGCAGAGCGGGCGGCCCTCCAGGAAGAGATGGAAGAGCTGAAACTCGCACGGCTGAGGACAAAGGTCGAAGGGTTTCGAAACGAATTCGAACAAGAGCGAGAGGCGGTGCGGCGACAGGCCGAGCAGTCAGAGGAAGCACCCGCACCCGCCGAGGACCCGGCATTGGCCGCCGCCCCGCCCGCCCGCATTAAACGGCGACATACGATCGGTATCCTTGCCTTCTTTGTGATCGTGATTGTCCCGACGCTGCTGGCCTTTTGGTATCTGACGGAACGGGCAACGCCGAGCTACACATCGCAGGTCGGGTTTTCGGTCCGGACCGAGGAGGTCGGCTCTGCTTTCGAGCTTCTGGGCGGGGTTGCGCAACTCTCCGGCTCGTCGTCGTCTGACACCGACATTCTCTACGATTTCATCCAAAGCTCTGAAATGGTTCGGAAGGTGGATGAGCGGCTGGGTCTGGTCGCGCTGTGGGCGAAGGCCCCTGCAGACACCGACCCGATCTTTGCCTATCAGCCGCCCGGCACAATCGAAGACAAAACCGCCTATTGGTATCGGATGGTCCGGGTCTATTCCGACAGCGGAACAGGGTTGATCAATGTCGAGGTCAGCGCCTTTGCCCCCGATGACGCTCAGGCGATCGCCTCGGTCGTCTACGAGGAAAGCAGCCTGATGATCAACCGGCTGTCCGCAATCGCACGCGAAGACGCAACGCGCTATGCACGCGACGAGCTCGACCTCGCGGTGGAGCGGCTCAAATCGGCGCGCGAGGCGCTGACCCGGTTTCGCAACGAAAACCAGATCGTGGACCCCGCCGCATCGATCCAAAGCCAGATGGGGATCCTGTCGTCGCTGAATACCCAGCTTGCGGAAACCATGATCGACATCGACATGCTGTCGGAAAGCACCAACCAGAACGATCCGCGATTGATTCAGGCCCGCCAACGTGCGGACATCATCCGCGCCCGTATCGACGAGGAACGGAGTAAACTCGGGTTTGGCACGACAGGGGACCATGAAACCGGGGGGCAGGTGTTTGCGGATGTGGTCGGGGAATATGAGCGGCTCGCGGTAGAACTTCAGTTTGCCGAACAGTCCTATACCGCCGCGCTTGCCGCCTATGACGGATCAGTGGCCGAGGCACGCCGCCAAAGCCGCTATCTTGCCGCACATGTGGCCCCGTCGCTGCCCGAGAGTCCCAGCCACCCTCAGGTTGTCGAAACCACGCTGATCGTCGCGCTGTTTGCCTTTCTGACATGGGCACTGGCACTTTTGATCGGCTATTCGCTGCGTGACCGGCGCTAGGGGCCGCTCATGATCGTCCTGCGGAATCTGACCAAGGTCTACAGGCATGGCGGCCGGCGCAAAGTCGTGGCCGACAATATCAACCTGACGATCCCCAGTGGCGTTACGGTCGGGCTCCTGGGTCGCAACGGGGCGGGGAAATCGACACTGATCCGGATGATCGCCGGGCTGACCGCGCCCACGTCCGGAGAGATCCTGACCGATGGGCAGATCTCGTTTCCAGTGGGCATATCGGGCGCAATCCACCCCGATATGACCGGGTCTCAGAACACCCGGTTCGTGGCCCGGATCTACGGCGTGGATACGGATGAACTGGTCCGTTTTGTCGAAGACTTCGCCGAGTTGGGCGATCATTTTCATATGCCGGTTCGGACCTATTCATCCGGGATGCGGGGGCGTCTTGGGTTCGGGATCAACCTCGGCATCCAGTTCGACACCTACCTGATCGACGAAGTTACCGCGACAGGCGACGCGGATTTCGTCGAGAAGAGTCGACGGCTGTTCAAAACCCGGACGGAACGGGCCGGAGCCATCTTCGTCAGCCATTCCGTGTCGCAGTTGCGCAAGATGTGCGAGGCCGGCGCGGTACTCGCCAACGGCAAACTAATCTATTACCCAAATGTCGAAGACGCGATCGCGGCCTACGAGACGCGCGCCCACGGATAGATCCTCGGTACCGACTGCGCGGATTTTTGAGCGCCTTTAGCCCCGCGGATGCGAGGCGTAGTGTATTGTCTTGGAATGATAATATTGGTTGCGGGGGTAGGATTTGAACCTACGACCTTCAGGTTATGAGCCTGACGAGCTACCGGGCTGCTCCACCCCGC